>NZ_CP104467.1:6717656-7024871 GCF_025369935.1 Paenibacillus andongensis
CCAATGGGGTCTACACCCGTTTTGGCCATGGGCTCCAGTGTCTTACGCAGTTGTTCGAAGGTATAGCCAAATGCATGCTGACGCTGAAGTACCGTGTCATGATCGGAACCGAGCACGATTGGCGCATCTTCCAAGTCTTCAAGTGAAACTAGGTGTTCGTTCAGCCAATCACGATAGGGCTGTTCGCCAGCGATGCGGCTTTTGATTTCCTCATCCGTCACGATGCGGCCTTCTACCGTATCGACAAGCAGCATGCGTCCAGGTCTGAGACGATCTTTGTACAGGATACGCTCAGGCTCAATATCCAAGACACCCACTTCTGAAGCCAGTACGATTAAATCGTCGGTAGTTACATAGTAACGCGATGGCCGCAAGCCATTACGGTCAAGGATTGCTCCAATTTGACTGCCATCGGTGAAAGCAATGGCTGCTGGACCATCCCACGGCTCCATCAGCGTACTGTGGTACTCGTAGAAAGCCTTCTTCTCATCATCCATCGTTTCATGTTTGGACCAAGGTTCCGGTACCATCATCATCGCTGCATGCGGTAGCGAACGTCCAGAAAGCATGAGGAATTCCAATGTATTATCAAACATTTGTGAATCGGAGCCATCGGTATCAATAACAGGAAGAATGCGTTTGAAATCATCGCCGAATAGTTCGGTTTCGCACATAGCCTGACGGGCATGCATCCAGTTCACATTGCCGCGCAGGGTATTAATTTCACCATTATGAATCAAATAGCGGTACGGATGTGCACGTTCCCAGCTAGGGAATGTGTTCGTACTAAAGCGGGAGTGAACGAGTGCGAGTGCGGAGTCTACTTTCTCATCTTGCAATTCCATGTAATAAGCATCCACTTGCTCAGGCGTTAACATTCCTTTATATACAATCGTTCTGCTAGACAAGCTAGAATAGTAAAATTGCGAATCACGACGAGATAATTTGATAGCGTTTTCAGACAGCTTACGAATGATATATAACTTACGCTCAAAATCTAAGTTGCTTGTAACATCCTCACTTTGACCGATGAAGACTTGGCGTACAAACGGCTCTGCAGACTTGGCAGAATCCCGCAAGGAACTGTTATCCGTTGGAACGGTTCTCCATCCGAGGAACTGCTGACCTTCTTGTTTGACAATTCGCTCAATTATACTTTCACATGCTTGGCGCGCCTCCAAATCCTGAGGTAAATAAACCATACCGACACCATAGCTGCCAGCAGCAGGGAGTTTAATATTCTCCTCCTCACAAGCGGACTGAAGATATGTATCCGGGATTTGCATCAATATTCCTGCCCCGTCACCCGTATTCGGTTCACTGCCTTGACCACCGCGATGATCTAAATTACAAAGGACACGAAGCGCCTGCTTGACGATTTCATGTGATTTGACACCTTTGATATTGGCGACAAAGCCAATACCGCATGCATCATGCTCAAACCCCGGATCGTACAATCCCTGTTTGGGAGGTAATCCAATTTTAGTCATGTTGTGCAACCTTTCTTCCCTCGTTTTTGGTTGTACGCTTCGTCCTTGCCCCGACGACGGAGTCGTTTACCCTTGGACGCACGCGTTAAAGCGCTAAAAAGTTATGACACGCGAATGCCTATTCCATCTAAACCAAGCTAATTAATTAGATGAAATATTCTCAATATTTTTTATATTATATTAACACTTGATATCTTATAGTTCAATTCAAAAATAATTAATATGAAAAGGTTTTCAATATAATAGATTCTATGCGTTACCATCACTTTTGTCCGATATCCATTTCGTCTTGCCATCCCATACCACAGCACCTAAAATAATGATACAATCACTGGGAGTTACATGGGAATATTTCCAAGTAAAGTTAACTTCCCATCTCATTAGAAAACTGTAGAAAAGGTGTCAAGAAGTTTCTTATTCATTGGCCTATGATAGCGAACTTTCTATGTTTCATGCTATGATAGCTAATACCGCTGCAATGAACATACATCCAGATTCCACAGCCTAGGAGGAACTCTGTTTTGAGTATACAGCATACTTTTTCAACCGGAACGATCTGGGAGCCTCTTTATCAATGGCAAATGAAGGCCCATCCGATTGAAGTTGAGCTTTTCCGGTCGCAGCCGGTTCGCCGTCTGAAGTTTCTGCATCACTTTGGGGCATCTGCGCTTTTTTCACCAATGACACATTCCCGTTTTGAACATACCGTAGGTGTCTGGTCATTGATGGCTCACTTTTGCCCAGATGAACCTCATCTGCGTATTGCTGCGCTTCTACATGATATTGGACACTTGCCATTCTCCCATGCGGTTGAGAGAACACTTGGGTACGATCATCATCAGCAGACTGAGCAATTGATTAGGCGTGGCGTTATTGCTGATATTCTTATCAAGCACGGCATTTCTCCTCCGTCTATCGTGGATATTTTGAATCAAGACAGCCCTCTTACGAATAAAACAACGCTTCTTGGGCTTGATCATCTTGATAGCTTTCTAAGAGATACTTATTACGCCGGACAACAAGTACGTCCACCCTCTGAGATTGTCAAAGGGCTTCGCTTGCGCGGTCATTATGTGGAGGCTGACGAAGATACGGCTGCTGCGCTCGTTCATGCGGTTGTCGAGGAC
Source organism: Paenibacillus andongensis (assembly GCF_025369935.1). NCBI lineage: Bacteria > Bacillati > Bacillota > Bacilli > Caryophanales > Paenibacillaceae > Paenibacillus > Paenibacillus andongensis. The sequence continues at coordinate 6,720,274 of NZ_CP104467.1, forward strand.
CACCGGCTCTTTCTGAACCCACAGTTCCTTGCGATGGATGCTCTGCTGGCCAAGGCCGCTGCTCATCACTGCGAGTCGAATCCCGGCATGAAGGAACGTATTCCTTCCCTTATGGATCATGAATTGATCCAGGAACTTTTGCAAAGCAGCAATGCGATTTCCAGGGAAATCATGCATGTGCTGATGTACGAGCCTGAGCGGATTCAAATCACAGGGGAGCCTGTTCCAGGCAGTATAGAAGTCAAAATTCGAAAGCCTTACAAGAAACAGCCACTGATCGGCGATAAGCTCGCCTCAGAAGCCAGCTTCCAATCCGCTGTCAAATTGGCAGAGCTCGATAGCATGAACGCCACTTACTTTTTTACCATCTAACATACTTATATTTATTTCATCCGCAGAGGGGAATGGCCCAGCTTGGCAAAATTGTATTTCCGTTATGGCACAATGAACAGTGGTAAATCAATTGAAGTTTTACGAGTCGCTCACAATTATGAAGAACAAGGTAAGAAAGTACTGCTTCTCACGTCCGTGGTAGATGATCGTTTTGGGGTTGGCAAAGTTGTCTCCCGAATCGGCATGCAAAAGGTCGCTATCGTGGTAGACAAGGACTTGGATATGATTGCACTCGCGAGCACAGAACGCCCAAACTGCATTTTGGTTGACGAAGCGCAGTTTTTGAATAAAGAGCAGGTTGCTCAATTAATTGAAATTGTGGATGAATTGGATATTCCCGTTATTGCTTATGGGCTCAGGGCTGATTTCATGGGGCAATTATTCGAAGGAAGCGATGCCTTATTAGCAGTAGCTGACACGATTGAGGAGATCAAAACCGTTTGCTGGTACTGCGACAAAAAAGCGATTATGAATATGCGCTGCAAAGACGGGGAACCCATCTTCCACGGCGAACAGATTCAAATTGGCGGTAATGAAAGCTATGTGCCTGTGTGTCGTAAATGTTATGCATCTAAGCGGAAGTCATCACAAATTTAAAGGCAATACCTATCTGTGGTCACAAAAGATATGTTTTTATTAAGAAAGGTGAGTTCCTTGCGAAAAAAACGGATTTTGCTCTTATCCGAGGGCTTCGGGAAAGGTCACACACAAGCGGCTCACGCGCTTTCAGTGGAGCTAAGACAAAGCTCATCTGACATTATCACACGCGTGATCGAACTTGGCGCTTTTTTGCATCCTACCTTAGCACCTTGGATCTTTTCGGCATACCGCCGCACGGTTACATCACAACCCAAACTCTATGGTATGCTTTACCGTAATCAATATGAAAAGTCGCCTAACCGCGTTGCAGCGCTTATTCTGCATCGTATTTTCTACTCCCAAACGAAAGCAATCATCAAGCAGCTAAAACCGGATATCATCGTTTGCACGCATCCTTTTCCGAGCATTATCGTCTCACGTCTCAAAAGAGCTGGACTTGCTGTTCCGCTCTTCACCGTCATCACCGATTATGACGTTCATGGCACGTGGATTGATTCAGCAGTGGACAAATATCTGGTTTCTACACCATTGGTGAGAGAACGCATGATAGGCCGCGGTGTGCCGGAAACGCATGTTGAGGTCACAGGGATTCCTGTGCATCCTAATTTCCGTTTGGAACATAGCAAAGAGCAGATTCGCCAAGAATTTGGTCTAAAAGCCATGCCCACTGTTATGGTTATGGGCGGCGGTTGGGGTGTATTTAAAAAGGAAGAAAAGGAAGAACTGCTGACATATTTGGCAAGCTGGAGCAAGGATATTCAGCTTCTAATCTGCCTGGGGACGAATGAAAAGGCGCGTCAACAACTGCTCGAGGAAGATGTGTTCCGGCAGCCTAACGTACATCTGATCGGTTACACAAGCGAGATTAACAAGCTGATGGACATCTCCGATCTGCTCATTACGAAGCCGGGTGGGATGACCTGTACAGAAGCGATGGCCAAAGGCATTCCGATGTTGTTCTACAGCCCCATTCCTGGTCAAGAAGAGAAGAACTGCGACTATTTTCAGGAACAGGGTTATGGTCAGAAAATTATTTCGCTAGAGATGATAGATCACTGGTTCAAATTGCTGCTTGAACAGTATCCGGAACTAGTGAAACGTAGAATGGATATCCGTAACCATCGAAAATATACGGCGCAAGACTGCTCCGCGGCGATCATTCAATATTTAAAGTTATCGGAGAAGCGCCCCTATATGCAGGCATCAACAACAACACCGCTCATACAATGGTATTAACCATGTATAGGGCGGTGTTTTATTTATGGATCCCCTTCACCGATTCGGTAAGCAGTTCATCTTCATTTATTTGCTTTTCTGGTTCGTTGGCAGCCTCTGGATGATGGCTGTGCTCGGCAGCGGCTCAGTTCAGGGTAAATGGCTAGGGATCGATGTAAATCTGTATCACGAGTATGCATGCTTTGGATTTGCTGGAGCTTTGGGCGGAGCGCTGTATGGACTGCGCATGTTTCATGAGCATTACCACGACCTCACCACACAGTGGATTTACTGGTATTTAATGCGCCCAGTCCTATGCTTCGGATCGGCGATTATCACCATCGTCTTATTCGAGAGCGGCATTCTGCTGCTGCAGGTCGGCGATTCGATGGCCGCACGTATCAGTGTGGCCTTTCTTACCGGATATGGGTACGGGAAATTCATGGAGAAGATTCGTGCATTGACGAATACGTTTTTTAATGGAAACGGGAATGGGAGCAGCAGCGGAAGTGGAAATAACGGCGGTGATCAGCCGAAGGCTTAATAAGATGACGCAAAAAGACATGTTGCCTCCGCAACATGTCTTTTTTTGCTCAAAATCACCATAAAAGCTGAATCGTTCCAATTTTATATTGAATTGGATTGGGTTAATTGGAGATTATAATTTTGTCACCTACTTGTATAAAGGAGAACACCATGAGAATATTCTTGATTTTGTGTAGTTGTCTATTTTTGATGCAGCCTGCTGTTAATGCTAGTTCTGCTCCTAAGAAAGATCGAGCTTATTACGAGACACGCGGAGAAATCGTTTGGGAAGTAAACACCGATGAAAAAGTCATTGCACTAACATTCGACGATGGTCCTCACCCTGAGTACACAGCTCAAATCCTGGAACTGCTCAAACAATACGAGGCTAAAGCCACTTTTTTCGTTGTTGGTAATAAAGTAAAACTTTATCCTGACGTTCTAAATCAAACTATACGAGAGGGCCATGAGATAGCTAATCATACCTATAGCCACGCTTATCTAAGCAAAAAAAACAACATGAAAAAAGAAATTAATCAAACAGAGGAACTTATCCATGACACAACAGGAAAGCGGTGCCTATTATTTCGCCCACCTGGCGGTTTTTATAACGAGCGGCTTGTAGCTACTGTCCGAGCAGAAGGCTATAAGATGATTATGTGGAGTTGGCAATTGGATACAAAGGATTGGAGTACACCAGGGGTCAACAAAATTGTAGATCGCGTATTAAAGAATGCGAAGAACGGAAATATTGTGTTATTTCATGACTATATTGAAGGTCCTACACAGACCATAGCAGCCTTGAAGATCATTTTGCCAGAATTAAAAAATAGGGGTTATCAGTTAGTTACCGTTTCACAACTACTAAACTATAACAAAGCTCTCCCAGCAAAAATTCATTAGACATTGAGTGTTCTAACTAAAAAGAAAGTTGAAATGGAGTGCTTTGCGATGGCATATTTTAAGCTGCGTTATTGTTTGATACTTTGTGCCCTGCCTGTTTTGTTCGGATTCACGGCATCCGCTGGCGACTCCGTCATGACCGAGATCATGAATGAAGCTCCGAAGAAGCGAATATTACCTATTTCCGCCAGAATAGATCGTGTTGAGGGCGCTATCCCTGGTTACAATGGTCTGGAAGTCGATATTCAAAAGACATACGAAATGAACAAGAATAATCTTGGCGGCAGATCTATTCATTATGTTTATAAGGAAATACCTCCTGAGATTCATCTTAATCAGTTGGGAGCAGCCCCTATTTATCGCGGCAACCCTCAAAAACCTATGGTTTCGTTCATGATTAATGTTGCCTGGGGAAATGAGTATCTCCCTCTGATTCTCGATACATTGGATAAGCATCAGGTGAAAACAACTTTCTTCCTGGACGGATCTTGGCTTAAAAAGAATCTGACCACGGCCAAACAAATCCTAAGCCGCGGCCATGAATTATCCAATCATGCTTATTCTCATAAAAGCATGAGTCAATTAAGCAATAGCCAAGCTTACCAAGAAATCTCGAAAACCGAGAAACTGCTCTCTCAAGAACTGCAAGTAAAAAATCGATGGTTTGCTCCGCCGTCGGGTGATTTCGATAAAGAGACGGTTGAAGTTGCTCATAGTATGAAGCTGAATACGGTGCTGTGGACGTTAGATACGATAGATTGGAGAAATCCAAGCCCGCAATCCATTGTTCAAAAAATACATACAAAAGTGGATAAAGGATTCTTAATCCTCATGCATCCTACTCGATCAGCAAGTAAAGCCTTGGACGGCATGATTACCGCTGCCAAGAATAAAGGATTGCATGTAGGGACTGTAAGTGATGTATTATCTACAAATCGGGTTCCCGTTGGTGAGCAGTACTTTGGGACCGAATGACAAGAAAGGCTTTGGTGGTGTTACAGAACACGCTTAGCCTGGACAAAGCGCTCTTTCCAAGAACCATTCAGTTCAGATATCGTGACTCCAATACCCGGGCGGAAGGTATGCAGCATAAGGCCGTTACCTAAGAACACTGCAACATGTCCGATACGGTCGATGCCGCTTTTATTTTTTCTTTTGGGCGTGGTGAAAAACACGAGATCACCCTCACGTAGTTGATCGATAGTTACCTCTGTACCAAGTTGACTCTGCTGCCTTGAATCTCGCGGCAGCGACACCCCTTGACTGATAAAGATGTATTTCAAGAAGGATGAACAGTCGAAAGAGTCGGTTTGGTCCGACTTGGCTCCATATACATAGGGGGTTCCAAGGAAGTCAAATCCTTTCACAATGAGATGGTCGGCTTTGCGTTTCCAACTTGGCTCCTTTTGATCCGAATGGGCAAGCTGTTCAAAATGTGCGACGACTTTAGCTATTTCGGCAGCGGATACCTTTACATTCTTCGCATTTGGGACTGGCTCATCTCCATCCCAAGTCTGATCTTGTGTGAGAACGCTCTCATTCTCCTTCACGGAAGGCGCGCTGTTATCAGGAGTTGACCTTTGCTCCGACTTTCTCACTTCAGCCTTTGGTTTCGCTGAAGGTTCCGCCACTTTGGTAGCCGTATCTTTATAGGTAGTGGCATCCTGTCCTGATAACTGAATAGGAGGAGCTGCTACCCATTTATTGGCGTGAGCATTCGAGAATGCAGCCGATAATTCCATGTTTTCAGGGTTTTTAATGGTAAAACCGATTAGTACCAGAAAAGCAATGACTAGAGCGGCTATCGCATATTTTTTGGCAAGCATCTATGGTCTCCTCTTGATCAGCAAGTTTACCTATAACATTCTGAGGCAGACGACAAGGTTAGGGGGTATAGTGGTTGGAATTTCATGGAAAATTAAACAGTGAAGAAGCCTTTCCGTCAGCAGATCTCATCTCCCGGAAAGGCTTCTTCGTCATTTCGGTGAATCAAACGTATGCACCTTGTTCCAACTGATACCACCGCTAGCCGTAGTATACATCACGCTTGGCTGCTCATTGTCATTCGTGATGAGCCAGCCTTGATTTGCATCTGCCATAGCCAGCAGCAGCTCACCAAAGCCTGTGAACAACTCCTTGCCGTTCACCCAGGTCTTGCCGCCGTCCTTCGTCCACCCGACGGAGTTCGGCTTGTCGCAGCTCGGGCACTGCCCGCCCATATAAGCAACGTCTGGACTCACAACGTAGAGAGGACCGGGCTTCGCGCCCGTGTTCTTCGGTCCCGTGGTCTCACCCGCAGGGAAACCAGGGGCTGGTCCGCCTCCGGCGGTGCTGTTTGCGAGAACCGTCAGCCAGTTCTTCCCGCCGTCTTTCGTGTGGAACAACGAATACGAGGTTTGGGTCATCCCGGATTCGCCAATTAACTCAACCCATGCATCGTTTACACCCGCAGAACGAATAACGACACCCGTTAGGGAAGCTGCTGTTTTACGTGACATCACTTTATTCCATGTCTTGCCGCCATCCTGTGTTCGCTGGACTTCTATAGTATCCTTGACTTGTCTTACAGCCCATCCATTATTTGCATCATGGAAATAGGTGTCCCCCTTTGTTCCCTCAGGTACTGGCAAGGAAGTCCATTTCACTCCTCCATCCACGGTGTGTGCATTTCCGCTAAAGGCTTCCGTCTTCGATACAAAATGAAGAAACGCCTGATTCGGTACTTTACCTACGGATGTCCAGTGCTGGCCTCCATCCTTCGTACTAAGCAGTTTACCTTCATCACCGACTGCTGCCCACGCATCTTGATTATTCAGAGCGAACAACTGCTTAATGTCGCCTGTCCCCTCATATTGAACCTTCCATTTCACGCCGCCATCATCCGTCCGTGCGATCCAACCTTTGCCGCCGATCCAGCCGGATTTGGCATCAGCCAGCCTTACCGCTGTTACCCCGTTCATAGATACCTTCGATAGTGTTTCATTACCTTTATTGGGAACAGCGGTGGAACCAGGGGCTGGCGTCTCAGCCGCAGCTGTCGGTTGTGGCGCGATCGTTGCACTAGGTGTCGGTGAATTTGAAGCATTCACTGTTCCGCTTGCTGTTCCGGAAGATTTACACCCTGTAAGAGCGAATAATGTTATTGCCAAAAGCGTGATCGTTTTTCTCAACATCATCATAACTCCCTTCCTTTCTAATCCTTCTTCGTTCAACCTTTTAGACGTAACTTTCATTGAAAAAGTTGAGCCCCTAAACATATTTCTGATTGGCAGATTTAGTATGTCCCATAGCATATAGTGCTTATGTTGGCAGCACTTAAGTAACACTTAAGCTACACGAATGACCGATATCCCTTTCCAGCAAAATAATAAATTAGGCATGACTCATCCCATTGACGAATACAATCGAATCAAGGAGGGGGACATTGTTACGGAAAGGAAGAGGATCGGTTGAAATTCATCTGGGGTAAAAAAGAACTCACCTTAATGATCATTCCGGGCGCCAACCACCGAACCGTAAGATTCAAGCTTCCGCACAGCAGTCTGTATATTGTGCCGAGCTTGATCCTGCTCGTGTTGATTGGATTTTTTGTCACGATTTACTTAATGAATATCTACTCCCATCAAACGAGAACCAACATGCAGCAAACGTTCGATGGACAAGAACGCCAACTGGTTAATCAAATTACACTTAAAAATAGCGAACTGGAACAGCTTCAAACCAATTTGATTGACTTATCCCAGCAAGCGAATGAATTTAAGGTGAAGTTAGAAGAAATTAAGAAATTGGATCATGTTATTCAGTTAATGAGCCAGACAGAAGGAACAAACCGGACAAGCAAAAAGATTTCTATGGAGAGTACAGAATCTCCGAGTGGCGTAAGCTCTGACATGGGTGGCAGCGAGGTCCCTGTTACTTCGCAGGAAGTAACTTCTTTGGTCAGCAGCACCAAACAAGGACTAACTTCATTAGTTGGTGATATTAACGCCCTTCTTGTGAATTTGAGCGAATCCGAAGCCAGGTTGGAAGAAGCCGAGCGTCTACGCAGCATTACGCCGACACTTTGGCCAACGGTGACCCACCTTATTACATCAGGGTTCGGTATACGAAGAGATCCTTTTACGCTTAAACCGACCATGCATGCTGGGATTGACCTCGATGGTGAGATCAATGACCCCGTATATGCTACTGCTGCAGGTAAAGTCGTAGAAGCGAGCTTTGACAACGAGCATGGTAATCATATTATTATCGATCATTCTCGAGGGTTACAAACGGAGTACATGCATCTGAATAAAATCCTCGTCAAACGCGGAGAATCAGTAACGAAAGGTCAAAAGATCGGCCTACTCGGCTCCACAGGACGAAGCACGGGCTCCCATCTGCATTATGAAGTTCATAAGAACGGCGTCCAGATTGACCCCTTCCCTTATCTCATTACCAATAGAAAGGATGAACCCTAATGCTTGGGAGCTCAAAGACGAAGCCAATTGATGCGAAAACAACCGACACATTGATCGGGGCCAGTACAATTTGCGAGGGTAAAATTATGTCCGAAGCCAGCCTTCGCATTGAAGGCCAGATGAACGGCGACATTGAGTGTGCAGGCGACATCACCATTGGTGAGAACGCGGTCGTACAGTCCAACATCCAGGCACGCGATGTCATCGTTGCCGGCAAAGTGAAAGGCAATATTCAGACCAAAGGCAAGCTCATCGTGACCAGCTCCGGCGTGCTGGTTGGCAATATCGATGTCCGCTCCTTCATTATTCAGGAAGGCGGCATTTTTCAAGGAAGTAGTGCGATGAACCTCGCAGCTGTGAATGAAAAAGGAAATGGCAAAGTCATCGATGCCAAAGCACATAAACAGCAGAAGAATGAGCAGCAGGCTGCTTCTGGCGGGAACTGAGTCATTGGAAGTAAGCAAAATAGAGACTGCCTATGATCTGGCCTTTTTGGCCAGGTTGTGGGTAGTCTTTATTTTGTTCTGTGCAATGACGCCATACCTCCTCTCGCTCCTAAAACGGCAAAAGTGGAGTCTGTGGAGCTCTTTGACATCCGCGAAGCCTCGAACTTTACAAAACCTGCATAGCCTACAGGCTTTACGAATGATTTCCCTCTCTGACAAGCTTCGAGGTAGTCTTATTTTGTCCCCTTATTGATTTTATTCGTCAGGCGAATAGAAGCTGCAGCTAACAAAGCCTGCATAAGTGCAGACTTTTCAATCGAATCCGATTATTAGTAAGGAATCCCTGCAAATATACAGTAATATTGCAACACTTCTGCTTGAACTTGAGAAGTAGCCGCGAAAAAGTGTATTTTTGCAGGGATTGTATCTACCAAGCTAAATAAGAGGTAAAAAGGATGTATAATCGCATCCATTCTACAATAGCTGAACTGCGCTTCGTTGAAGTTCGTATCGCACAATGTTTTTGCCTGTTGCCCCTGTGACTGCGGAAAACCACCCCTTCGTACAGAGCGACTGCAGCGTTCGAACGACAGTTCGGTGATTGATACCTAAATGAGTCACTACATCAATAGGCCGCAACGGACGAGCGAGTCTGCAGGCGAGACGAACGATTTCCCTCTCCGACACGCTGCTCGAACTGGCGGGAGATGATAGCGACTGATAGCGACTAAGCAGCATCCGCAGTAACGTGGTGCATAGCTCTGGACGATGAGCGACGTCATCATAGGCAAAAGATATGATCTGGAAACCCATAGCGGATAGAAAAGTTTCACGGTTCAGCTCGTTGCAGTATTTTTGTCTGTCCATATCCCGAACATGCGAACCGAAACCTTTGATTTCGATGATCAGTTTTACAGTTTGCGTCAGCCAGGCGAAATCACAGAAATAGGATAGGCCGCGCCAATCGAGTACTTCGAATTCCGGATGTAAATCGTCGAAATTTCCTAGGAGAGGCCACCATATGTTCCTGCAAAATAATATCTCGGCTTCCCGGTGTCCCCGCTCCAAGCGGCCTCTTCGTTCTCCCGTTCGCCTCTGTAAATGGTTCTGAATAAAATAAGCATGTGACTTCTCAAACGTCATCTTCAACCTCCCCTCACAAATGAAAAAAAGAACGACCCAGCTCCATCTGTTGAGGAATGGAGCGGGACGTTCTTCGTCTCGTTGATACTATTATAATGCGAAACGGATCGTTTAACCAGTACATGATTGGATAATTATTCCTGGTTTGAGGAGCGGTGCAGTCGGCCAAGGAAGGAGAGCTTTCTGATGCTGCGAGTGTTCGTGTTGCTTATCTGCAAATATTAATCGCATGAATGAGGAGATAACGGCACTAAATCAAACGGCTATCCCCTTCGGAAATCACGTTTTCACTGGACGTTCGATTTCTTACAAATTGCGCGAGCAAGCGGGCCCCGTAACCGGTCGCGCCGACCGAGAGCCAGCCTTGAGCAGACGATACTTCCTTCAAAGACGCCATATCGATATGAGCCCAACGCAGCGATGGCTGGACGAACTTACGCAAAAATAAAGCTGCCGTCGTAGCTCCTGCTTCACCTACCCTGCTGATGTTGCAGATATCCGCATAATCACTGTGCAGGTAAGCCTCGTATTCATCCACAAGCGGGAGCTGCCACACTTTTTCACTTACCTGCTTACCGGCTTGTGTGATCTCAGCCACCAAAGTGTCCTGCCCCCATATCCCTGCATACTTGGAACCCAAAGCGGCTCCGCAAGAATAGGTCAAGGTCGCAATATCAACAGCTTCCACTGCCCCAAGGCGATGGGCATGAATCAAGGCGTCGGCTAGCACCAAGCGGCCTTCCGAATCCGTATTGCCCACTTGAACCGATACGTCGTTCGGATATTGCAGTACCTCGCCAGGCAGCAATGCCTCTCCGTCCGGCATGTTTTCGGCAGCAGCAATCAGCACAACAATGTTTGCCCTCACGTCCCCAGCAGCAAGAATATCAAGAGCACCTATCACAGCTGCCGCCCCTGCCATATCCATTCGCATATCGCTGATATCGAAGTCTTTCTTCAGACTGATACCGCCTGTATCAAAAGTAATTCCTTTGCCAATTAGAGCCGTAAGCGGCAATGCCTCATCAGTACAATAGCGTAGCTCTAATAACGCTGGAGGATACTTGCTGCCTTTGCCCACGGCGATCAAGCCGACCATACCTTGCTGCTCAAGACGCTCCCCTTCATAAACGACAGCCTCGACCTTTGTGCCAGCAAAATGTTCCACAGTCTTCTCGATAAGCGTCTTCGGACGCAGCATATTGGGAGGCTCGTTCGCGAGATTGCGGGCTAGAATCGCCCCCTCTGCATAGATGTTTCCCCATCGTACCGCTTCGTTCAACACTTCGAATCTTGCTTTCTCTTCCTTTTCTACATCCGCTCCTGCTCCTACTTCCGCTTCCGATCCTACATCTGCTCCAGTAAAGAACTGCAAGCTTACCTCCGCAGGCTTGGTCTGTTGCGTTCGATATACCTCGAACGTATAAGTGCCAAGCTTCCAGCCCTCCACCCAAGCGGTAACGGCCTCCGCTTCGCTCATAGCAACCGCATGCTCAAAGCGCTTCAGCAGCTCGCCCAAGTTTATGCCTACTCGCTCTTTCTTGTGCTTATGAATCGCACGTCCTGCATTCCCCGCTGCCTCGCGGATTCGTTCCGTATCCAGGCGTGAGGCTTCTCCACAACCGACCAGCAGCGCATCACGCTCTCCAATACGGCCATGAAGCCAAGTCAGCGCTCCTCGTTCTCCCATATGCGGCAGAAGTGAATAGGCTTGCAGCCATGAAGGTAGGCGTGTTGCTCCGATCTCTTCGATGTCGTCCGAGCAGATCGGAACAATGAGAGTCTCGGCAGCATTTTCTCCACCAACCGTAAATGTCATCTTAAGAGACCTCCATCTTCTAGCCTCTGCCATGTATCAAAGGAATGCCTTCCTTCTTCCAGACGAATGACGCGGGCGCCCCGAGGTAAATCTCCATAAGTGTTATAGCCTGTCACGCGGCCAAAACATAACCGAATATCATGCAGCGTACCACAGTAATCATTGTCATGATCATGTCCGACAAAGGTTCCCATCACATCGCCCATTTCCACCATTGCTGCGAATAATCCGCTGTTAAGTTTGGGACAACATACCTCTTCGTGCTTGATACCGCTCACTTTCCCCAGTTGCCATACATCGTTGTATTCAGGAAGCGGGATATGGAAAAACGCTAGTCCAGGCTGTATAGCCCCGCTCCGCTGACGGAGCGCAAGCGACTGCTGCTTATACCAATGCACCTGATCCGCGGCAATCCATGCGTAACCGCCGACCGATTCTGGCGCCATCGCGCCGGAATCTAGAAAATAAAGCACAGCAGCCGGATTCTCGGATGCCACGCTTTGAATCGTAAGCATGTTTTTGCCAACGCCGCTGAGATCGACTGGTCCTGCTTGCGAGTAGCAAGTGTTATGCTCAATCGCGATCGCCATCAGTTCCTCACGAGTCACATTCTCCTCCGCATCGTGATTACCGAATACGTGCGTCCAGGGTAAGCCAGACTCAACTGCTGGAGCAATAGCTCTTCGAAAGGATGCTGAAGGGTCAGATACGCCGTAACTAGAAATCAGATCGCCCGTATACACGATGAGATCCGGCTTCTCCTCCGCCAGCACCGCTCTGACTAAAGCGAGCGTCCGCAAATCCTCTTCATTGTCCCTATCGCCTCCAATATGCAAGTCCGTGAACTGTACAATGGTAAATGTCCCGTCCTCCCGAAACCTTAGATCGTCCGCCATTCATCCATGCCCCTTTCTTATCGCAGCTAATAATGTCTGAGTAAGCTGCTGAGATTTCAGCGACAAGTCGTCATTATCCCACCTCAGAATGGTCGGATGCCTGTTGTTTATTTTGCCTAATAAAAGCTTCCAGCCCTTCCCGATCCGGGGTGCCGGTGCTGCCGCCATAAGCTCCGACTGACATGGCTCCGCAAACGTTGCCATATAACAGGCAAGTCTCGACATTCAGCCCTGTTAAGAACCCGTATATGTAACCAGCATTAAACGAATCTCCTGCTCCTGTCGTATCTACGGCTTTGACCGAGAATCCGGGGGAAGACGTTTGCAAACCGTCTTTCATCGTTACGGCTCCTTGCGGTCCGAGCTTGACTACGACATGCTTGCAGAAGCCAGACATATAGCTTAAGCTGTCATCTATGTGTTCGAAGCCCGTATAATGGTGCGCCTCGGTTTCGTTCATCAGAAAGACATCGACATAACGCATCAATTCAAATACCCCGGAATACCATTCCCCGGTATCATCCCACCCTACATCGCAAGAAAGTGTGACTCCCATCTCTTTCAACTTTTTGGCCATAGCGACGAACTCGTCATGGTTGCGTCGCCCTCTATAACCGGTTACGTGGACATGTCTGCCTAAAGCGACTTGAGCTAAATCCAGCTCGCTTACTTGCATCTCCGCGTTTGATCCTGCATAGGTAATGAAAGAACGATCCTGTTCCGGATTAATCGCTATCGTTATGCCAGTTCGACTCGTTTGGCTCGTTAGAATCAGATTGGTATCGATACCATATTGTTCAAACTGTTCCCGGATATAATGACCGTAGCCATCATCTCCAAGAACACCGTTAAATGCCACATGCAGCCCTAGCTTGGCTAAGGAGATCGTGAATAGAGCCGCCCCTCCGCCTACATGCAGCAGCATATCTTCAACAAAAATTTCCTGCCCAGGCAGAGGAATCTGATTACAGCCCACCACTACTAAATCAATATTGGCATCGCCGATGACAACCGCATCAAATTTGTTCATTCCGCACTCCCTCTCCCGCTCCGTTCTCTGTCTATCCCTCAGTTTGAAGGGCCCTGCAGCTGTCGCGCACGACAAGTTTATGTCCCAAGATCAAATCTTCCCTCGGACTGAATGTAGGATCTGAAATTAATTCAATCAGCGTATCCACCGTAATTTTCCCCATGTCCTGAATAGGCTGCTCCATGGAGGACAAACGCGGACGAACGAGCTCTGTCAGTTGGCTTCCATCAAACCCGATGATCGATATATCGTCTGGAACTTTTAGCTGATGGTCATGAATGCAGTTCATAGCCCCAACCGCCATATCGTCACTCACTGCAAATAAAGCGGTAGGACGAGGCTCACAGGCAAGTAGTTCTTTCATCAGATTGTATCCGCTCTGCGTCTTGTAGTCGCCGAACCGGATATAATCATTCACAATCCTGACCCGCTGATCTTTGAGTGCGTTCCGATAGCCTACATAACGGTTCTGCCCTGAGGTGACGTCTCTCATATCCCCGCCAATAAAGGCAATTCGCTCATGTCCGAGCTCAATTAAATAACGGGTCGCATCATAGGCTGCCTCGTAATCATCGATAATGACAGAAACGAACTTATGATCTACAGGTCTTACACTTGAAAAGATGACTGGAATATCCAATTTATTAATAAAACTGCGAATGTCATCGCTTAATTTCTCATGCATAATAATAATGCCGTCTACACGCATCTCTTTAAACACATTCAAATATTTTAGCTCTTTATCCGTATCCTCGATAATGTTGCAGACCAGCAGGTTGTAATCATTCAAGCTCGCCGTTTCCTCGATACTGCTCAAAATAGTGGAATAAAAGCTGGAAGTCAGATCGGGAACAATGACGCCAATCAGGTTCGTTTTCTTCCGTACCAAACTCCTCGCGATGTGGCTCGGGGCATAACCAAGCTCCTCAATCACGCGTTTCACTTTGGCCTTCAGATCGTCCTTCACGTATTTTTCTCCGTTCAACACTCTGGAAACTGTGGTTACGGATACTCCCGCTTTCTTGGCTACATCTTTAATTTTGGGCGCCATGATTATCATCCTTCCTTGCTTGCAGCATGAACATTTTCCTCTATTATTCGACAAAAATCGGCTGAGCGAACGCCCCGAATCCACCTTCCAAGTAGACGGCAATTCGGATATAACCTTCATCCCCCTTGACCGTATACTTCACCTGTTTGATTCTTCCTGTTTCCTCATGAAGGATACGGCCATCTTTACCGATCAACGTCACATATTTATACATTTTATCATATAATGGGCTCGACCGAAGATCATAAATAATTTGACCATCTTTTATCTGAATGCCATCAAATCCATAGCCTGTAGAAACATAAAAGCTGCCTTCGCGCATCGCTGAAAGAATAGCCTCATTCGTATTTTCCTGCGCCAATACCATATTCCAGGCCCGCTTCTCCTGCCCGTAGACGTGTGAGTCATCATTTCCGAAGCCCCATACCCTGCGTCCTGCGGACAATAGGTAATCCCATTTATCAAAAGCGATGTCATACTCCGGATTTCCATCCCCATTCACAACCTCAATGCCATTGTACCGCTGCATACTGAGCATATCCTCATGCCGCCAATAATGGGAGAAAAAACGATTCGGATGGGCCAGTATAGATAAGCCGCCGTTTTCTATGCAAATATCGGACAGTCTTTGATAATTGGGTATCGAAAATTCATTAGAGTAGCCATCCATGAGAAATCTCGGAGGATGGACAAGCAGCATATGCGTTTGCGAACTGCTCACTTCAATGGCTTCAAATACAGTCCCTATCGTATGCTCGCCCTCATGCTCGGTAATCAGATCATGATCGGATATGCCAAGAAAATCATAATCATGATACATGCGGTACACAGTTGAAAGCGGATGATGCCCATCACTATTGGTCGTGTGGTTATGAAAGCTGCCTCGCAGCCAGATGCCTTGTTTGTCATAAGGGTTTGTTATTGCAGTCACTTACAACCTCTCCTTTTTAGCCGTTTATTCTTTGACCGATCCAATCATCGCACCCTTGGCAAAATATTTCTGAATAAAGGGGTAGGCAGCAATAATGGGTGCCACAACCACGATGATCGTCGCCATCTTCAAGGAATCTCCCGTAAGCTGCATACGTTCGAGCATTTGAAATTGCGTCGTACCGGCGGCCTGCATCAGGGATTCCCGAATCGCATCCTGTTTGGTCAACATCTCCTGCAGCAGGGTAGATAAAGGTCTAAGCGAAGCGGTTCGGACAAAAAATGCCCCTGTGAACCAATCGTTCCAATGAGTCACTGCTGTGAACAAAGAGATCGTTGCCAGCACAGGCTTACTGAGCGGCATGATAATCCGCATAAAAATACCAAAGTCGCTGCAGCCATCCAGCTTTGCCGACTCCTCCAGACTGACGCTAATTTGTTGAAAAAACGTCCGCATGATGATTAAATTCCACGCACTGTATAATCCAGGAAGGACATAGACCCAGATCGTATTGGTCAAATGCAGACTTTTGAGCAGCATGTAATAAGGAATTATGCCGCCAGAGAACAACATCGTAAAAAAGACCATAAGCGTAAAAAATCGTACGCCCGGCATCGTCTTGCTTTTTAGCGTATAAGCAGCCATAGCTGATAGAAACACGCCTGCAATGGTGCCTAGAGCCGTACGAAATATGGAAATGGCAAATGCTTTGCCGATATTAGCCGATGTAAACACTTCACGATAATTTTCTAGCGTCCATACGCGGGGCCAGAAATAGATTCCTCCTCTTTCCGCATCCTTGCCGGCGTTAAAGGAAAGTGCCAGTATATTCAGAAAAGGCAATATGATGGATAGGCACAGGAGGATAATGAGTGCATAATTAACGAACTTGAATATTTTTTCACCTGCTGAGAGCTTATAAAATTCATTTCCCACGTTAATCTCTCCCCATACTAAGAGGTGCGCTCCCGCCATGATCGGGGGGGGGAGCGCCCGCTTCCCTACTCATCCATTCATTATTTAAGAATAACCTTCGTTTTCGGATCGCTGTCCTTCTTCTGAAGCAGTTCTTCGAATTTGTCCAAGCCAGCTGCCTGTAATTGTTTTTTCGAAGCATCTAGAATTTTCTGCGCTTCATCCATGCTCTTGGCATAGAATGCGCGAATGACGCTTTCATTGTAGTTCGTTAAGGCCGTTTTTAATTCATTACCTGTTGCAAACTCGTCAATAAATGAGAGCGGACGATAGCCGTCATTGATGATTGCGTTTTTCTTTTTCTCGTCATAGCCCCAGTATTCGGCAATTTTCAGAGGTGTCGCATTGGCTTCAGGTGAAACCGCATCCCCATACTGCATTTCGCCGAAATCCCCCAGCCTGTTGATATCCGTACTGCCGAGATAGCTTCCCCAGCCATTCCCTGCTCCTTCAAAACCAAGCTCCTTGGCCGCTTTCGGATCTTTGTTCCGAAGCTCCAACACTTCTTTCTTGACGAGCGGATTACCTTTGGCATCCAGCGTATAGTCTCTTCCTTCTAAACCGTACTGCCAAAGCAGCTTGCCTTCACGACTGGCCAGGAAATCGGCGAATTTGACGACATCCTGCGGATTTTTCGTTGTTTTCGGAATCGACCAGGCCATGTACCCGCTCTTATAGTCAACCGACATCCGGTAGCTTCCATCCACAGAATTAATCGGTCCAAGCGGAAGATAGCTCATATCTTTATTGAAATCCAAATAGCTATGCATATCGCCGATGATACCAAATGAACCGTTAATAGCTCCTTCCGTCGCTTTGTTTTCCTGCATCGCGTAATAATCAGGAGCCATTAGTTTATCCTTCAAAAGCTTCTGAACGAACTCAATACGCTTCATCGGATATTCCGTCTTGCTTTCGTGAACAATTTTGCCTTCCTTGTTCTTTTCGAAGCCTTGATCAATCGCTCCCCAGGTCAAATCATTGAATAGCGGTCCATTCTCGTGATTGCTATTGCCCCAGTATCTAGGTCCGAGAGGGGTAACTGCTTTTCCGTTTTTATCTTTGAAATTGCCATCTTTGATCTTCTGAGCCAATTCATAGACTTGATCCGTTGTTTTAATCGTTCGAGGATCAACTTTTAACGCTTCGGCAATATCTTTGCGTATGAAAGGACCTCCGACATACTTGCGCTCTTCGTAGCCGCCCTCTCTTTGAACGTTCATATGGACGAAGTAACTGGAGCCGTTAAATTCCGGACGGAACATAACGCCGTTCTTCGTATCCAGCGGCAAATATTTATCATCTAAATATTTGCTATATATTTTTGTACCCTTTATAAGAGGGGTCAGGTCTGTGAACATGTTTTCTTTGGCAGCTTTCAGGATGACTGGCATTTCTTTGCGTCCACTGTTATTGAGATAATAAACGATGAAGTCAGGCAAATCGTTGGAAGCTAGCCCTGCAATCAGACCGTCAATCGCATGCTCCGAGTTTACACCTTCCATTTGCAGCGTAATCCCTGTCATTTCTTTCAGCTTCTTGGCAATCTCCGGATTGATATCTTTCGTTATATCATCGCTGTCAATAAACAGAAGCCCCTTGATTGTTCGGTCTGCAATCCAAGTTGCGGGCTTGCCGCTGCTGGCTGTGGTTGACGGTGTTGAACTCGCATTGTCTCCTCCACCTGCTGGTTGACTGGAACTTTCACAACCGGCAAGCAGTAAACTTGCTGCCAAAGGCATAGTAACCCATTTGACCCATTTTTTGCTCATACAATACTCCCCTTATCTTTCAATTTTTATGAATAACACCCGAAGGCGTCCTTCAACAGTTGAAAAGCGGAAATCATGGTAACGTTACCATATTGATTCGTCAAAAAACTTTTTGGAAGCTCGATTAGCAGTTACAACAAGAATCAGTCCAATAACACCCTGCATTAAACCAACAGCCGTCGCATATCCGTATTGTCCATTTTGAAGGCCTACACGGATGATATAGGTGTCAAGAATATCGGCTAGCTCCATATTCCCAGGTGTTCTCATAAGATATATTTGATCAAATCCCGCCTGCAGAATGCTACCCAGCGACAAAATAAACAGGATCGAAATCGTTAATCGTATGCCCGGCAAGGTAACGTGCCAGATTTCATGCCATTTGTTAGCGCCATCAATCTTGGCGGCTTCATGCAGCTCAGGATTAATGCTGGCAATAGCGGCCAAATAAATGATCGAATCCCACCCTATACTTTGCCAAATATGGCTTCCAAACATGAGTGGATAAAAGTACTTGCTTTCCATCATGAAAAAAGTGCTGCCGTCTCCACCGAAGAATCGGATCGCCTCGTTCAGCAGCCCTGTCTCGGGAGCAAGCACCCGCTGCATAAGACCAATGACGATAACCCAGGAAAGAAAATGCGGCAAATAGGAAATGCTCTGTGTGATTCCGCGGAATCTTCGGCTTCTGACCTCATTGAACATCAACGCAAGCAGAATCGGAAAAGGCAGCCCCAGAAATACTTTGATACTGCTGATAATCAGTGTGTTTTTAATCAGCTTGCTGCTTTGATAATCGTTAAAAAAGGCTTTGAAATACGTTAACCCCACCCAAGGACTGCCCAGGATTCCTTTGTTAAACTGGTAATTCTTAAAGGCTAGCATGAGTCCACCCATCGGGATATACGAGAAAATAACGAAAAATACAATACAGGGAAGGAGCATGAGGTATAACTGCTTGTGCCCAAGTATTCTTTTCCCCAGATCAGCATTTTTCTTCTTCACCGCAGCGCCAACTCTAGCTTGCGGCAGATTCGTTTCCATGTTATAACCACCTTCCTATGGGTTTCTGCAAACTTTTCTGGTATCGATTCCATATTACATAAAATAAAAAATAGAGGTGCAAATTACATGAGCAAGCATTTTATGGAATCGCTTTCATATTGGAGCTATTTCCAGTATATAGGCATTGGTTTCTTTTGACAATACTTTTTTGGGTTCCTTTTATTAAATTTTCTGTAAATTCATTTCTACACCTGTAGGAATGAAAAGAAGCCCGCTTCCATCCAAGATTCGGATCGAAACAGGCTTCTTACCTTACTTCCCATTCTTTACTTCGTCGAGCATCGACAAATCGACGAATTGACTAAGGTTGAGCTCCTCTTTATTAATGCCCTTAATATATCGGGCATCGATCGACACCTTCGCCATTTCCTCCATCACCTTGACGTCAACGTCGGTGGTGAGTTTCAAACGGCTCAGCGAGGCTTTGATCAAGACTTTGTCCATCCCTTTACCGCTGTATTGTTTCAGCTGGTTGTTAATGAGATCATAGGCTTGCTCCGGACTGTTCTGGATGAACGCGATGCCATCCCTATTCGCCTTGATCGCGCCTTTCACCATATCACGGTGCTGCGCAATGAACTTGTCGCTCGCGACCATGATAACCGTCGGATAATCGCCGTTGTTCGGCGGGATCGCCTTCCAGTCGACGACGACTTTGCCAAGTCCGGCCTTCTCGATTTGTGTCCCCCATGGCTCGGGGACAAGCGCAGCATCGATCTCCTTCTGGCGGAAAGAGATCAGCGCATCCGACGGGGAGCGCACGATGAGGTGCGCACTCTCAGCACCTCTGCCCAAGCTTATACCTTCTTGCTTCAGCAGCATGCGCAGCGAGATTTCGTTCGTGTTTCCTTTGGAAGGAATCGCGATTGTTTTATCTACTAAATCTTTAACGGTATTAATTCCCGAGCCATTCCGCGCAACTAATACAGCGCCGCCGTTATTTGAACCGGAGACGACCCGATAGTTCCCACTTTTCAAAAAGAAGGTTGTCGCGGGCCCAGGACCAACGAATCCAACATCGATATCTCCTGTCGCCATAGCAATAGATAAGTCAGAGCCGTTATCGAAGGCTGTGACTTCGATCTTAACTTCGCTGCCCCATTCCCGGGCGAAATAGCCTTTCTCCAGTGCGATGTAGGCTGCGGCATGTGTGACATTTTTGAATACGCCGACTCGTACCACTTGAGCTTTGCCTGTAGAAGTCAGTTTCTCACCACAAGCACTCACCATCGCGACCACGACCAGAAGCAGCATTAGCACCCATGCACGTTTTCTCATCCGACCCGCCCCCTACTCAAGACTTCGAGCCAGCGAGGCCGTATCGCTCTAGCACTTTATCTTCCAGTTTCTTAAAGCAGAAGTGATCAGAAACCGTGCCCAGTACCGCGATAATAATGACAATACACAGCATCAGTGAGGTGTCGCCAAGATTTCTTCCGTCCTGTAACAGCTGTCCTAGCCCAGCCCCTTTGGCAATAAGTTCACCGGCAACAAGCGCGCGCCAAGCGAATGCCCAAGCCGTGCGAACACCATTGATCAAATGCGGGAAAGCGGCAGGAATCATAACTTGTACGAATAAATTGAACCCATTGCCCGTCCCCATCGTCTGCGCGGCGCGCAAATAAATAGGGGGGATATTTTTGATCCCGGTACGGCTGGCCAATGCCATCGTCCAAGTTGCTCCGAGTGTCGTAATGAAAATAACAGAGGATTCGTTAAGACCGAACCAAATAATAGCAAAAGGCAGCCAAGCAATACTCGGAATGGTCTGCAAAGAAACAACCAGAAATCCAAGCGTATCATCCAGCATTCTGTAACGTGCGAATAGGAACCCAAGGGTTGTACCGATCAGCAAAGACAAAGCGAAGGAAACCAGCAACCTCACCATACTCGCAAATGTCGCTTGGAGCAGTTCGCCATGCACCAACCCGTCGTAGAAGGCCTGCAAGGTTTGGGTGGGCGAAGGGAACTTCCAGCCCCATCCGAATAATCTAAATCCCGCCTCCCAAGCTATCAGAAGCAGTACCAGAAAAATCGTTCTTCTTGATGCTGTACTCATCGCCAGTTTCCTCCCTTACCACTTTCTCCAGCTCGTCTGCCAACGCGTCCATGATCGAATTCTCCACATGATGGAGGACGGTGTCTGCGCTATCCCGTGGTCTCGCTGCTTTCACGGCGAACTCCTTCTTAATAGTCCCGGGACGCGTGGACATCACGAATACACGATCCGAGAGGATCACGGCTTCACGAATGTTATGGGTAATGAAGAGGATCGTTTTGCGCGTGCGCATCCAGATTTCTTCCAATTCTTTGTGTAAAATAAGGCGCGTTTGCTCATCCAAAGCGGCGAACGGCTCGTCCATCAGCAAAATCTCTGGGTCCATCGCAAGCGCCCGGGCGATTGCGGCCCGCTGCTTCATTCCGCCCGAAAGCTCATGCGGATAGCGATCCGTAAAACGGCTGAGATGCACCGCTTTGATCTGTTCCATCGCCAGCTCATAACGCTCTTTTTTCCCAATGCCCTTCTGTTTGAGACCGAAGGCTACATTGTCCAGCACTGTCAACCATGGGAATAGTCCATGCTCTTGGAACACAACGACACGGTCCGCTCCAGCGCCGGTCACCTTTTTCCCATTCACCTGAATAACGCCCTCACTCTGCGTATCGAAGCCTGCGACCAGGTTCAGTACGGTCGATTTCCCGCATCCGGACGGGCCCAGCAAGGAGACGAACTCCCCTTTTTCAATCGTTAAAGTGATATTATCCAGCGCCTGATAGCTGCCGCCTAATCGCTGAACAAACGTCTTGCTAACGCCTTTAATCTCGATCAAAATGCCTACCTCCACTCGGGCATGTCCCGTCGTTTTTCATTTAAAACAGCAATTTCAGCCCTGCCAAGCCAAGTCCGATGATGAACCCGCAAATCGCACCGTTGACACGAATCCACTGCAAATCATTACCGAGTTTATCTTCCATCAACTGGGTCAGCTTTTCATTCGTCAGCTTATCCAGATTTTCTTTGACGAGTAGACCGATTTTGCTGTGATTCTGCTCCAAATAAGCAGCGATTTTCTCTTGAACCCAGCTCTCGCCGCGCAGCAGCATATCCTCGTTGTCCTTCACCGACATCAGCATTTTTCGAACCACCGGGACCACATACTGAGGCACAAAATCAGGTTGATCCACGAAATCCTCTGCCTTCGCCTTCAACCGCTCTAACAGCCCCGATAATTTCTCATCGAGATCAAATAGACCCGGCAGCTTCGCCTTCAAACCTTCCAGCTCCGCCAAAAGCTGCGGATTCCGCTCCAGCTTGTTCAGCTCATTCCGAATAAAGGTAAGAACGGCTTCTCTGCGCGGATGATTCTTCGTTCGCATCTGCTCGATGTAGGAGAGAACGAAGTTCTGGATAATGCCGCCAATCTTCTCTTCATTCACCATACCGATGAACGCATTAACGGCAAATGCCATGAACCCATTCGACTGCAGACCCTCGAACGCTTTCAGCGCCATAGCGCCTAGTTGATCGCGCGTATCCGCCTTAATCGCCCATGCTTCCACTTTATCGATAACAAAATCAAACGTTTTGCCGTCATAGCCGCCATCGACAATGCTGTCTACAATCGTCCGAACGAGTCGACTCGTATCTACGTCTTGCAGTGCTTTATGAATTTCTTCCGCTAAAAGCGGCGTCAATTTGTCCAGATCAATCGCGTTAATGGCTTGTTTGGCAAGTGTCGAGAGGCCTTTGTGAAGTGCCACATTGTCCAACTGACTCTCCGCCAGCTCAAGTCCACGTTCCAAAAACCTAATTTGCTGCAAACGGGCACGAATGGTTTCTTTGGAAAGCAGTTCATTTTCAACCGTCGAGACGAGCGCTTTCGTGATCTTCTCACGATTTTTCGGCAAAAGAGCCGTATGCGGAATCGGAATACCTAGTGGGTGACGGAACAGGGCACTAACCGCAAACCAGTCAGCCAAGCCGCCTACAACTCCGGCCTCAAAGCCACCTTGCAAGAAGGTTCCCCAAATTGTTGAAGAAACCGGCAGTGTCGCCAGAAAGCCTGCTCCCATAACCCCTAAGGAAACCGTCGCTATATACTTTGCTTCTTTTTTCATTGTCATAACATCTCTTTCTACTCGAAGTTAATGAATCATTCCTTCTATTTTATCACAAAATGCGACGAAAACTGATCTTGAAGCTTTTTTTGTTGGATGCGCTTCGTTGATGCGTAATAAATGAGTGTGTGCATGGTGTGACAGGCAAGGATATAGCCGGATAAGTAACATGATTAGCTATCAATGAAGCCGAAAGTGAAGCGAAGTTGTACTTTATACAACAATGTGCCCTTGAAGATGAGGATATCCACTCAAGTGTTGTACAAAGTGCAACAATTCCCCTCAAATCGAGCATTTTTGAAGCAAATTAGAGCATATTGTTGTACTTCGTACAACAAATTTCATAAATAACCCTGAAATCCAAAAAATTGTTGTACGCTATACAATAACCTTATCTGCAAACGAGAAAATATCCGTCTATCTCAAAAAAAAGAGCCATCATTGGCTCTTTTTCGTTTGCTACCGCTCGCCTTCCCACTCCGCGTAAAACTGTTCGAGGTACTGCTCCATAAAGCGGTGCCGCTCCTCTGCCAGCTGCCGGGCGTAGGCTGTGTTCATAAGCTCCTTCAATTTCAGGAGCTTCTCGTAGAAGTGATTAATCGCGGTGTCATTCCCAGCGCGATACTCCGCCTCCGTCATATGCTCACGGGCCATGACGGTAGGATCGTGAATCGGGCGGCCTTTCCAGCCCGAATAAGCGAATACGCGCGAGATTCCTACCGCGCCTATCGCATCCAACCGGTCGGCATCCTGCACGACCTGGCCTTCCAGCGTGCGCATAGGCGGACGCGCGCCGCCCTTAAACGACATCGTGCTGATGATCTCCAGCACGTGCTGCACTTGCTCCGCTGGCGTGCCGCTGGCGGCGAGCCACGCCTCCAGCTCGCGCTGCGCAGCGGCTGGATCGGCGTTCAGCTTCTCGTCGACGACGTCGTGAAGCAGCGCCGCAAGTTCGCAGACGAAGCCATCCGCGCCCTCCTGGGCAGCAATGCGCTTCGTCGTCTGCACAACGCGATAAATGTGCCACCAGTCGTGGCCGCTGCTATCGCGCTCCAGCTTCTCCTTCACGAGCGCTTCCGCTGCGAGTAGAATTCCCTCTATTTTCGTATGTTCTCCGTCATGCTGATTCATTTCTTCTTTCTCCTTTTTCCTTCGGCAGACTTACCATCACTAGACTTGCCTTCCAACGACTTCCCTGCACCCGCCGGTTGTGAATCTATCCCCTTCACCTCGGTGTACTTCTGGATAATTTTTTTGAAGTTCTTGCCATATTTATCTTCCAGCTTTGCGCCCATATCCTGCTGCAGCTCGTGGATCACCACATCACGAAAAAAATTATTCAGCAGCAGCTCCACCATCGCTGGATGCTCAGTTATCATCGCCAGAGCTGGCTCATCGCCGCCACGTGTGCCAACAATCGCCAGCTTACGATCGATCAGCAGCGTAAATTTCCGCCCATTGCGCTTCTGCCAACCTTCTTCGCGTCCGTGCTGGAATTGATGAACCCCGCTTGGCAGCTCCGCTTCGCCAATCGTCGAAACCAGCAAGCGCACGCCTTGCGCTGGCACTAGACGAAGAACTTCCTTCAGCAGCTGTGCTTCTTCCGACCATAGCTCACAGAGCGCCTCTTCCTTCGCCTTTTTCAGCTCAGTTCGTATGCGCTCAATAACCTTCGCGTCTCCCTCCAAGCTGAAGTACTCCGAGCGGTGCGCATCCTGCTTCGGCATATGCGCTTTCACATAGCGGATCGAGGCTTGCAGCTCCGCTTCAATTCGCTCGCCGATCTCCTCGATCGGCACGCTTTGATAATGCGTGGGCTCACCGTGACTCGTGAGCACAGCCCCCTTCTCCGCGAGCTTCTGGAGTGCGGAGTAGACATTCGAGCGCGAAACGCCAAGCTGCTTGGCGATTTCGTAGCCGGTGCGTGTGCCGCTCTCGGCGAGCACGTGCAGGCACTTGGCTTCTAGGTCTGTGAAGCCAAGGTTTTTTAAATGCAGATGAACATCCTCCATGCCAGCGCCCCTTTTCATTAACCCGTTATGATTTCTTGAACAATATTGTAACATGATTTTATTCTTCAAGTCGTATAGAGTTCTGCTGACTCCTCTTAAACGCAAAAAGGACCCGATTGCGTCAAAAACACAATCCGATCCTATTTCTACTCCATTCACCTACAAAGTCTCAACTTCTGCAATCTCAATGTAATCCATACTTTTCAACTCATCATACACTTCCGAAGCATATTTCCGATCAATGTACACGATGAAATTCAGCTCTTGCTGGTCTTGGTTCAGCTCTTTGATGTGTACGCTTTTCATTTTGTAGCCTTTGGCAATGATCGCTTTGATAATCGTCGTTAAATTGCCGTCATGGGAGACGACGAGCCTAACGCGCAGGTCTTTCATTATCAGGGGTCTCGGGCCCATTTTCTTAATAAAGTAAGGTAAAAGGACGACACTAATCATAATTAATACGAGTCCAAAAAAGGCTTCCACAAAAAAGCCTGCCCCAACTGCGATACCAAGTCCAGCCGCTCCCCAGATCATTGCAGCCGTTGTTAATCCGACAATGACATCATTGTGCTTGCGAAGAATCACCCCTGCACCGAGGAAACCAATCCCACTGACTACTTGCGCAGCAAGCCGCATAGGATCCATGACATGAAGTCCCGCAACCGCATATTTATTTGCTGATTCGATGGAAACTATCGTCAACAAACAACTGCTCAAGCAAATAACTAGTGAGGTCTTCAGACCAAGCGGTTTATTCCTGATTTCACGTTCTAAGCCAATAATTAAACCGAAAATTGCAGAAATTCCTAATCTCATTAAAATGTTTACATCCACGGATAGCATCATTGTAAGTTATCTCCTCTTTGTAAATAACCTTTACAATATCTTAACATTGTGAATTAGTAAATGCCTACTTGCTAATTACAACACCATCAAATAGGCAGAAAACGCGCCCTCGCTGGCGTCCCTCGAGATAGGCGCGGAAAACGCGCTCTCGAATGACGTCCGCCGAGATAGGCTCGGAAAACGCGCTTATCTCAGGGCGACGCCGTCAAGGAGGTCTTTGGAGGCAGAGTTGATCTTAACGGAACGAGAAGCCGCTAAATTGGTTAAAATGAGCTGAAAACTGAATTGGCGGAACG
Organism: Paenibacillus andongensis; assembly: GCF_025369935.1. Taxonomy (NCBI): domain Bacteria; kingdom Bacillati; phylum Bacillota; class Bacilli; order Caryophanales; family Paenibacillaceae; genus Paenibacillus; species Paenibacillus andongensis. Next base: position 6,746,771 of record NZ_CP104467.1, read on the forward strand.
AGAGGGCGTTATTTGATGAAATTTGAGCGATCCGAAGCTAAAAACAGCGAAATAACGTCGCTACGTTCCTCGTTTGCTTGAATTAGCGCATTTTCCCGTAAATAGCGTCATTACGTTCCCCCTCTAATTGATTTATCATTTGTGGGACAGAAGCTGCGGAGCGAAGAAGGCTATGAACTATCCGTAAGTCGTATGATAGAGCCCGAGAGTTTGTTTGGCCAATATGAAGAGCAACCGAGGATTTCAACTCTTCCTGCTTTGAGGCTTGTCAAAGTGAGCCTTGAGGTTGGTTGGCTATTCCTTGAGAATAAGTCTAGTTTAAAGAAAAGAGGGCTGTCCTCAAGTAGATGATCTACTTTTGGGACAGCCCCTTTCCCGTTAAATCCGAAACCGATATCCCGCTCCCCAGATGGTTTCGATGTATTGCGGGTTGGACGGATCTTGCTCGATTTTCTCGCGCAGTTTGCGAATATGTACCGTTACTGTCGCGATTTCTCCCATGGCGTCCATTCCCCATAGGAGGTCAAAAAGCTGCTCTTTGCTGTACACCCGATTCGGATTCATCGCCAGGTGGGTGAGCAGATCGAATTCTTTCGTCGTGAAGACGACTTCTTTCTCGTTGACAAAAACACGGCGCGCTGTTTTATCAATCATCAAACCGCGGATGCGGACTTCATCATTCCGCGTTTCGCGACGACCCATCAGCCGTTCATAGCGGGCTAAATGGGCTTTGACTCTGGCCACCAGTTCGCTGGGGCTGAAGGGCTTGATCATGTAGTCGTCAGCGCCGAGGCCGAGGCCGCGGATTTTATCGATGTCTTCCTTTTTAGCGGAAACCATCACGATGGGAATGTCCTTCTCACTGCGAATACGCCGGCAGATTTCGAAGCCATCCACCTTTGGCAGCATCAGGTCGAGAATGATGAGATCATACTCCGTGGAGAGGGCTCGCTGGAGCCCCTTGTCACCGCTGTTTTCGATATCGACTTCGTAGCCGCTGATCTCCAAATAATCCCGCTCCAGCTCGGCAATACTTTGCTCGTCTTCAATAATTAAGATTCGACTCATCCTTCGCTCTCCCCCTGCTGACTAAGCGGTAATGCCATGTATACGGTCGTCCCACGCCCAATGATACTGGATGCGCTGATTCTCCCGCCGTGCTCTTCCATAATTTGTTTGGCTATCGCAAGTCCCAGCCCGCTTCCCCCGGTTGCTGTATTACGTGAAGGATCTGCCCGGTAGAACCGATCAAATATATGAGGAAGCGACTCTTCCGATATGCCTTGACCTCTATCTTTTATTTGAATGACGGCATTGCCGTCTATCTCTCTCAACGTTAAGGTAATGTGGCATTTACCTTCTTCACTATATTTTATCGCATTTTCGATAATATTGAGCAGTACACGTCTGAGCTTGTCACGGTCTGCTGTTACATACAGCGGTGACTTCGGCAGCTCTGTGAGCGCGAACTGAACGCCTTTTTTCTCCATATCGAACTGCAACTCCTGCGCGCAATCCAACACGTATTGTCCGAGATCTACCTTCTCGAATTGAAAGGGCACTTTGCCCAAATCCAGCTTGGAGAACAGAAATAATTCATCAATAAGCCGGTCCATATCAGCTGCTTTGTTATAGATGGTTCGAATGTACCGATCCAGCTTGTCTGGGGAATTCGATACACCGTCCATAATCCCCTCGACATATCCTTTAATGGCCGTAACCGGCGTCTTAAGATCGTGGGAAATATTCGAAATAAGCTCCTTGCGGTTCTCTTCATATTGAAGCTGAACCTCCACGGACTTCTTGAGCTTACGACGCATTTCTTCAAATGCCGTACTAAGCTCGCCAATTTCATCATCGGAATGCGGTACAATCTCAAAGTCGAGATTACCTTCCTTGATTTCCTCCGCCGCACGTTTGAGCTTTCTTAGAGGTCTAATAATACTGCGAGAAACGAAATAAGTCAGTACCCCGTTCGTCAATACAAGAATGAGAATAAACGTCACAATGACGGATTTTGAAAATTGGTGAAGATACTTTTGAAAGGGGCCGCCATCCAGAAAAACGAAGACAGAGCCTTTACTTTTATCTGAAAATAAAAAATCCTGCTGCCTAGTTATCCACAGGGAACCTTGATTCCTCTGAAATTGACCGGATGATGTGCCAAATGAAGGCAGCTTGGAGGTATCCTCGGCCTCACCCTGCTTAATGTACGGTGAAACGTACGTAATCTCTTTATCCTTTCGGATGATGATGCCCATATTAATTTTATGGAATTTTGCCTCTAGATCCTTCACGAATGCTGGATCCAAGAAAGCATCCGGTTCTGTATCCGTCTTCGCTTTCATATAGGCGACATTTTCCAGCTCTTGGTCAACTACGCGTTTGATCGGATTGCCTTGGGAGAAATCGACTTGAAAGACAGACTTCAGATTCCCAAACGTTGCGACGCTGATTAAGATCACGGCTAGCACGGAGAGCACTAGTGGTACAAGCAGCATGGCTATATAAGAAAGTACCAGCCGTAAACGAATCGACATCCGGATCAAATCTCCTTTTTATCAAACAAATAATATCCTGCTGTAAAAAACAATATACTACACGCCATCAAAAACATAAAGATGCTGCTCATCTTGCCAATGGCCATCGAACTGCCAATCCAGAGCATATGCCAATCTGTGTAGGCTGTTGGTGAGTAAGTTGCAATTTGCGGTATGAAAAAAGCGGCTACTTTAAACGCCAAATAAAGAAGAATGCTCACGGTCAATGCGGAGCTGCTGCTTGAGAAAAACTGCGCAAGAAACACGGCTGCAATACTGAGCACAAGCAAAGGAACGAACGCCGAGCCATAGGCAAGGAACCACGTAATGACTGTGCGACCGCCTCCGAAATGTTGGAAAAATAAAGCAGACAAGATCGAAGCCAGCAAGGCTGCGATTAAATAAAGCGCAATGTACACGCCCAGTGCAATTTGCTTAGATGCGAAAACTTTAAACCGTGTGATGGGCCGAGTGAGTGTATTTTTCATCGTGCGTTCACCCATTTCACCAGCGAATACATCCGCGGCTCCCATGAACACGAACAAAGGCAGGAATATACTCGTAAACAATCCGAGCATGACGATAGGGAAATCACCCGATGCAATGGCTCCAATGCCGATGCCGTTTTGAAAGCGTGCAAGCAATAAGCCTGCAATAACCGGAAGTAACAGCGTAACAACTAGGAAGAATATGGTTTTTTTCTTCGATGCGAGTTTGATCGTTTCATTCCAAACGTTGGCGGTTAAGCTATGCATGGGCCGCGAGCCTCCTGACTTCCTTGATTTCGCGCAAGTACGCTTCTTCCAGCGTCGCGCTGCCTTTGGCTAATTCAGAGATGAGTCCCTCACGGACAAGCCGCCCTTGATGAATGATGCCCATGCGATTGCACATCAGCTCCATTTCATGAATGAGATGGCTGGAGATGAGGAAGGTAATTCGCTCTTCACGCGCTAAGTGCATGATGATTTCCCGAATATGAACCATCCCTTCAATATCGAGCCCGTTGGTCGGCTCATCGAGAATAAGCAATTCAGGCTTCGACAGCATCGCTGCCGCTAGTCCGAGCCGCTGCTTCATCCCCAGTGAGTAGCCAGCAACCTTTTCGTGCTGAAAAGGGGTGAGTCCGACAATCTCCAGTACTTCGTCCACTCGCTGCTTGTTGGTCTCAGGATAAAAGCGCGCCGCTAGCTCCAGATTCCGCTTGCCGCTCATATAGGTGTAAGCTTCCGCTGTTTCAATCAGCACGCCAACCTTCGCCATTGCCTGCTCATAATGAGTAGATACATCATGGCCGAACAGCTTCACTTCGCCTTCCTGCGCTTTTGTTAGACCAGTCATGATCTTCATGACCGATGTTTTACCAGCGCCATTGGGACCGAAGAAGCCGTAGATATCGCCTTGCTGCACCGTCATATTCACTTGATGGATGCCGCGCAAATTTTTATAAGTTTTCGTGAGGTTCTTAATTTCTACTACCGGTTTCATGAATGGGCCGCCTTTCAGAATGAAGGAGGAGGTCAACGAGCGTTGAATCCTCCTCTAGTCGTTCTATTAATGTTTCTCTCCCCAGTTTTTGTGGGAATTCTCATCAAACTTCACATTCTCCACTTGTTTTCCGGTCAAATCAATCGTATCCGGCGTTGTCGTGTTCAGACTAGATAGTGACATATCCACACTCAAGACCACATCATGCGCTGCACCCTGAGCATCTTTACCGGAAATATGAATTTGTGCCGTTTGATTCGTAATGTGGTTATCCGCATCCACGCTAGCGTTCATTTCGACCTCATCCATTTTGATGTCCGTTACAAGCTGAGGCAGACTGTTTTTGAGTGTCGTTACATCTACACCAAGGGTATCCGCTTTAGCCGGAATTGGACGGTGACTGTTCTCTGCCGTGCCGTGTTTAATAACCAGCGAGCCAATCGTGTTCACAACAGGTGAAATCTGACTACCGGAAAGTTTGAAATGAATGTCCTTCACATTACCAGGTGCTTCACTCATCGTTACATAGTTCTTCAGGTTGCCAACCAATGCATCGACTACATTTTCCACTTCGCTAATCACTTGCGGGTCAGGTGTATGGTTTGCTTGGTCATGCCCTTTGAACTTGCCTGGCATACCTTCACCTTCCAGCACTTTATACACTTCGGAATCCTCTGTTTTTACAATCTGCTTCCCATCTTGGCTGTAGAAGTGAATCGTTTGCTCATCCGTTCCGCTTTTCACGTTGACTACCGCGCTGCCCGCTTGATCGACGCCAGTGCTCTTGATGGTTGATTTCACATTGAGTAATGAAGCCCCATTGTCTTGTAGAGACACATTCACCTGGCGTGTTACATTCTTCACCGCTGCAGTTTGTTTGAATGCTGATTTGAATGTCTCATACCCGGGAGCGTCTCCCACACCTGCATATACTGAGGTCACTAGCATCATGCTGCCTACCGCAACGCCTAATCCCATCATCGCTAACTTCTTATTCATATCTTATTTCCTCCGCGTATTCATACGCTCTATCTAATTTGGATGCGTTCCTCGCTTCCATGTATTCATCATATCCCCTCCGAATTAACTGCCTCTAAATCACCTATTAACCGTGCCTAAAACAATTCTTAAATTTTTATAAAAAAAGCCTCCAAAACCGCAAAATCTGCGGAGATGAAGGCTTCAAATATGGATCAATAGCTAGTACTGCTGCTCGTATTCTCTCATCTTAAGCATCCCGGAATGGGATAGCTGGATATCTACTTTTATATCGCCTAATTGATAATTTTCCAGCGGTTTCTCACCGTTAGTTGTAAGCTTAGACCACTCCGGAAAAGCTTGCTTATATAGCACATGCTCGAGCTGATAGATATCCGTATCATGCTTTCTTCCCTGCTTAAACGTTTGGTCGATTTCCTCTATGATTTGTTTGGAGATCTGATTTTTCAGCGTACCTTCATCCACATTTTCTATCAATTCGGCAACGACTGCCTTGGCTTCGATATGAATATCGAATAGGGGGTGATCTCCATTCATTCGCGGCGTAATGCGGGCTTTAGGCTTCTGAATAGTAACAGATTGTTTTGCCTCCCCATTTATATAAACGACCATAGGCGTACGGACGGTGCTGTTTTCTAACCAGCGCGCTCCTTTGAACTGATCCTCTGATAGCCATTCCACGTGATTTTTTTTAGCTATCGCATAGACTCCGCTTACTTCTAATTTAGGATCTGGTTTTTCATTTTTCACCCATACATCCTTGCGAATGGCCAAGGTGGGCATCATTACAGTGTTCCCAGGTTCTCTAGTTTGCGCAGCAAACCTGAACAATTTGAGCGGACGAATAAAAGATCGTTGAAGGTAATTATCTTCAGGCTGCATAAGAATAGAGGCCAAAGGGGAGACATTGAAAAAAGGGATGACCGAAAAAATCGTCTCAATCGGCTCATCCGTACTATAAACCCAAGGGGTAAACCTTGTTTCCCCATAGCGTACTGAACTGTCCGTAAATTTGCCTACACCTTGCTTCAGGGCCTCTCTTGTAAAAACATAAGCGCCCACATGCCCCCAAAAGGTTCGCTGCTGTATGGTTTTGTGCAAATGGGCGAACGCCGCACTAACCGTATCCCCTTCCTTTTGTCCGACCCAAATCGCAGGGGTTTGCCCTCCTTTACCGCCCTCCTGTTTAGCCACGCTGGAAAAGTCTAACATTTGACAATACACCACGTAACGACCTTTTTGATAATCGAAGCCTACCGCAGTAATGTAATTCGTGTCTTGGATCGTCTTCATATCCCAACACCCTGTCTGACTAACCAGAAGCAGCATTCCGATGGCCAGTCGTCCTAAACCTTTCGTTATCACGAAGACTCCCCACCTCGGCGCGTGTCATCTTTCGGATGTAATGCTTTCGGTCTTCGCTTCATTTTGCTCCACGGCTTGGCCAAAATGGCAGGGATGATATCCCTAAACTGAGGCGGCGACAAGGGCGACAAGTAAGGAACACCGAACGATTCTAATGTGGATAAATATAAAACGAGCCCCATGAGGGATACCATAAATCCGTAAATACCGAAAATTGTGGATATCAACAAAATCATGATCCGGAGCACGGTAATCGTTCCCGCTAGCGATTGGTTCACTAGGGTGTACATCGATATCGTCGATATGGAGGTCACTACTAATGTTGTAGGGCTCGTGATTCCCGCGCGTATTGCGGCGTCCCCAACAATTAGCCCACCTACAACAGTAACGGTTTGTCCTACCACCTTGGGCAGCCGCGCTCCCGCTTCACGGAACAATTCGAAAAGCAGCAGCATGATAATAAAATCCATCGGACCTGACAAGGGTAATCCTAACCTGGATGTAGCAATAGTGGCTACTAAGGGAAACGGGATTTGGTCCAGATTAAAGGCGGATAGTGAAATCCAAAAACCAGGCAATAATGCTGACACGATCAACCCGCCTATCCGCAATACACGTTCAAACGCGACATAATAGTACGGGGAGTGCACATCTTCGGGGGATTTCAATATATACATCAAATTCGCTGGCGCAATAAGAACCATGGGGGAACCATCCACGATGACCGCGAATCGTCCGCGCAGCAAGCTATCAGCTACATAATCAGGTCTACCCGCATAATCCAAAAGGGGAAAGAATGGGTATTTCGTCCCTGACATCTCTTCTTCTAATTGCGAGCTGCTAATCAGGGCATCAACGTTAATAGCTTGAAGCCGCTGCTTTGCTTCCTGGAGGATATTCGGATTTATTACATCGCCAATATAGAGAAGAGCTACAGAAGTGTTACTTCTCGTCCCGATTTGCTTTTTTTCAATGCAAAGACTACGTGTCAGCAAGCGTTTGCGAACGAGCGCGATATTCGTAACGATGCTTTCTGTAAAGGCGTCTCTTGGACCTTTGATGGATGTCTCTGTACTTGATTCCTCCGGAGAGCGGTTGGGCGGCGCAGAAATATCCAGTGCATACAGCAATTGCGTCTCTTCGAAAAATAAGATCAGCGATCCTGCATACAACGAAACCGTCATCGATTCCATGGCATTAGAACCCGTAATTTCAATCAATTGAAGCATCGTATTCACATCAAGCTTAGACGCACTCATATCCAGTTCATTTTTGAATAGACCTTCAAGCTTAGGCAGAACGAGATTCTCGATATGATCCATATTGGTCATACCTTCACAATACATGAGTATCACTCGCCCCTTCGGATGAGTATCCGATAATCGGTAAGACTTCACGATGACATCGTCAGACAACGCAAACCAATCTCGTAAATCCTGCTCATTCATTAGGCATTCTTCTCCTTTCGTTTCCCCGGCAGGATAGACATCACAAGCAAGACAAGAAGCATGCTTAAACCTACACCAAACATGATGGGATAAAATCTATTTTGAATCAGATGCACCATCTGGTTGTCTGTAATTGGGTACAAGCTCGCCGCTAGAAACAACAGGCTAATCCCTAACAGGACTAGGGTCCTAGTGCGCTTCTTTTGTATACCAATAACATCCACACTAAGAAACATGAACATCGACGTCCGGACACAAGCCCCTGATATCCATTGGAAAATAGACAAGAAATCTAAGTGGGAAATATATTTCCCCAAGGTAATCATGCGCCACTGTTCAAAGGCAGGATACCTTAGATCAGCGGCTTCAAAAGGACCGAATATGGCTATAGCGCCCGTTAACGGTCCAATGGTAAGTCCAATCATACATGCTGCAAGAATGAATAAAGCTGAGAGCCGAATGCGCGTATCTACATGATGCTGGAGGAATAAAATAGCTAGCAGTTCGAAGGAGGCGCCACAAGTTAACATGATGGATGTAAGTGTAGGTCCATAACCGTGTGTAAATAGAGGTGTAAGCAGGCTGTAGTCTTTATTTTGGAAATTAGCTCCCATCACAAAATACCCAAGCAAAACTACTATCGGCAGCAATATGCCTGAGGTGATTGCAATCGCCCGCAACCCAGATCTCGCTGCGAAGAAGCAAAAGAACATAAACAGAAGAGCAATTAAGAATGGCGGTGTTCGAGGTAAATAGGTCACATGTGTCCATGTCACCATATCTTTTATGGTTATTACCGAATGCGCAAAACAAATGGCAATAAGACCTAGTTTGAATGGAAAAACGACCACTTTCCCAAATTTTTGTTTGATCCACTCCATCATATTCTGCTGTTTCGTACGATTAACAACGATATAAAGCAGACATACCCATAGGAGCAAAGGAATCAGAGATAACGCTGCGCCAACCCAGGAATCACGCTTGCCGAAATGAAGCAGCACAGGAATTAATATGACATGGTTCGTAATGCCAATGGATAGGATTAAGATAAAATATAATTGAAGCGCGCTAATTTTCTTGGATCCGGACATAATCTAATCTCCCACATTGGTATTAGGTGGAAACTTTTTATAGTTAAGATTTCCAATTGATGTGGATTTATGCGGTGCGATAAATTAGATTTAGGCGCCTATCGAAATTAGGTCTTCCATCGATTGCAAAAAGAGAAGCGAGGGTGTAAATTTAATGAATAATTACATAGCACGGGAGCTTAGTGAAGGGGTGAGGTGAAGGAATGTTTACGGAAGAAGAAAAGGAAGGCTTGTACAAGAGCATTTATACCAGGAGGGATGTACGAACATTTTTATCGGATCCTATCCCGGAAGAAACGATCATGAAATTGCTAAATGCAGCGCACCATGGTCCTTCAGTGGGATTCATGCAGCCCTGGAATTTCATCATAATCTCCACGGATAAAGTGAAAGAGCGTTTGGCTTGGGCGGCAGATAAAGAGAGACGAGCTTTGGCCATTCACTATGAAGATACGCGCCAAGACGAATTTCTCAATCTCAAGATCGAAGGCATCAAACAGGCCCCAATCACGATTTGTGTGACATGTGACCCAACACGCGGCGGTTCTCATGTTCTTGGGAGAAATTCTATACCAGAAACCGATATCATGTCCGTTGCTTGCGCGATTCAAAACATGTGGCTAGCCGCATGTGCAGAGGGATTAGCGCTGGGCTGGGTAAGCTTCTATAAGAAAAACGATGTGCGAGATATCCTAGGGATACCTCCTCATATTGATCCAGTCGCTTTGCTATCAATTGGATTCACTGAAAATTATCCAGAGAAGCCCATTTTGGAAACTGCCAATTGGGAAAAACGCAGGAGCCTGAGTAATCTGATATTCAGCGAGACTTGGGGACATTCAAAAAGTTGACCGTCCGATCAAAAACCCATGCAAAACCAAGCTGTATCTTTTCGGTTTCCAGCAAGTCAAACAAATAAACTTCACGGTCTGCTGACCAGGCTGCCCAATCTGCCCAGCCCGACCAGCCTCGACCTGCAAAAAGTACATCTCATTTTAAAGGATTTGCCGTTTTCAAGGTACTTACCTGTAAAACCTGCATCTCATTTGCTCAAAAAGCGCCAACAGCGGATAAAGTGATCATTTTAGATGTATCATTTGCAGGTCATCCCCAATCATTCTACTTTTTGTATGTTTTATCATGTATAAAATGCAGGTTGTTCATCCCCTGACAGAAGGTAGTTGCTTACGGACAACTTGTAGCTTTTTGTTTTTTTCCTTTTTGCTTGCCGTACCCCAAAACCCCATGTCAAAAAGCCGCCCTCCGATTCATCGGAAGGCGGTTTTTTGCATTCTATTTTTATTTATTAGAATGTTGCAAGAATGATGACCAACAGAATGTACAATACCAATACGACTGCTGTGTTAGAATATCCAACGCCTGACATGGTTATTCCTCCCTTCTGCCTGCTATAACCTTTTCTTGTTGCTCGATATATCCTATGTCGGGCAGGGCAGATATGTATGGACGAATAACTATTTATTCAGGAGAAAAGGTGTTAATTCACCTAGATAGAACACGTCTAGGTGATGAAGGGCACGGGTACAAGCGGTGTAAAACAGCTTGCGCTCCTTCGCTTCCGCGTAGACAGCCGCCCCGGCATCGTAGAGAATAACCGCGTCGAACTCGAGCCCTTTGGCGAGGTACGCCGGCAGGATCATGACGCCTGCCTCATAGTGCAGCGTCTCTTTGGTGATCCGCGCGAGTCCCGGCAGCAGCGGCTTCAGGCTGGCGTGCGCGCGGCGCGTCTCGCGCTCGGTCTTGCAAATGATCGCGACGGAGCTTGCGCCGCCGTCGCGTCTAGCGATTGCCGCCTCAGCCACGAGGCGGCTGAGCTCGGTCTCGTCCGCCGCGCGTAGCACACGCGGCGTCTCGCCGCTGCGGCTGAACGGCTCGATCGGCTCGCCGCCCGGCAGCACGCGACTAGCGAAATCGACGATTTCGCGCGTCGAGCGGTAGCTCTTGACGAGGCGGATCGTCTCCGTCTCGTCTTCTTTCATCAGCTCGCTAATGGAGCTGTACTCGCTCGTTTGCCCTTCGCCATCCGTACCGCTGCTCGCGTTCGCATGGGTGAAGATCCCTTGATTCCAGTCCCCGAGCAGGGTAAACCGAGCTCGCGGGAACAGCTTCTTCAAGTACGCATAGTGAAACGGCGAGTAATCCTGCGCCTCATCCACGAGACAATAACGGATGGTACCTACGCGCAGTTGCCCCTCAACGAGACCTTTCAAATAGACAAGTGGTGTCGCATCTTCGTAGTGCAGCATGCCCCTAGCAAGCGCGTCAGCGGTAAACGCGCTGATCGTGTCCCAAGCAGCGGGTAAGCGCTGCCCCTCATCGTGCATGAGCTCTTGATGCAGCTCACGATTTGTATAAAGATCTTGATACATCCCGAGCACGTCCACATAAGCGAGCTTGCGCGCCTTCTCCTTAAGAGGAGCAATCGCTTTATGCGCTTTGACCTTGCTCATCTTTTTCATCTCTGGCTCGGTGCCCACATATTTCGGCTCCCGTACCATTTTACGATAAAATCTCTTCTGTACATCCGCTTGAAACTCATCCAGCTTCTCCAGCATCCACTCTGATAATTGTTCCATCCGTTCACCCAGAGCAAGAATGGAGGACTTGCTGTAAAACCGTTCGCTAAGCTCATCGGCGGTAATCAACACTTTCTTACCTACCGATAGATCTTGGAAACGGATTCCGCCACTTTTTAGCTTCTCTCCATAAGCTTCAATGACACTGAGGAAAGCAGCGGACGTTTTGTAATGAATGCTTTGCAGCCGCGCCGCATAGGCGGGATCTTGATCCGTTCCCGTAAGAATGAACTCCAATTGATCGTAGGGATCTTCCAACGTCAAACCGGTTTCGCTTAATTTATGTGTTAAATAGTCTTGGAATGTCGTCTGCTGCATGGTAGCTTCGCCTAGCTCCGGCAGTACGTGAGAGACGTAGTCGCTGAACAGGGAGTTCGGCGAGAACAGAATCATATTGTCGGCGCTTAGCGTCGTCCGATATTTGTAGAGCAAATACGCGATGCGCTGCAGGGCGACAGAAGTTTTACCACTGCCGGCGGCCCCTTGCACGACCAGCACCTTGTGCCGATCATCGCGGATAATTTGGTTCTGCTCGCGCTGGATCGTCGTGACAATACTGTGCATCTTCTCGTCGGCGCTGCGGCTCAGCATCTGCTGAAGCATCTCGTCACCGATGGAGATCCCCGTATCGAACACATCCTGCAGCACGCCGGCTTTGATAATGTACTGGCGCTTGAGCATCAACTCGCCGCTGACATCCATCTCCGGTGTCCGATACGTCGCCGGGCCCGGCGGGTAGTCATAGAACAGGCTCGCAATGGGCGCACGCCAGTCATAAATAAGAATTTCATCCGTTTTGGCATCTATAAAAGATGTCAATCCGATGTAAATCTTCTCGCGCTCCTGCTCACCGCGTTCCTTGAAATCAATGCGGCTGAAATACGGCGCATCGACGACGCGCTGCAGCTTACGCAGCGCATCCTGCGCCAAGCGATAACTGCGTTCTTGGCCCTGCAGCACATGCTCCTGCTGGGCCATACTCGCCGCCGTCTCAATCAAATCATCCGCATTATCCGCGTTGACCGAGATATCATCCCAGAAACTGCGGCCAATCGCTGTCGCTTCCGATCGGCGTTCATCCACCGTTTGGCGCAGCTCTTCAATTCGCTGTTGTATATTTGTACGTACAGAGGCAACGCGCTGCGTTTCCCTCTCCCGTTCTTCGTTCTCGATAGGCATACGGTCTCACTCCACTTCAATCTAGTTATATACACCGTGGATCACCTCTTCAAACTCAGGCTCTTCCATATGTACGTCATCCATATCGCCCCAACTGCTGACGATGCGCAGCACTTCCATCGCCTTGAGCTCCTGGCGGTTGCACGCAATTGTGAGACAATTCGCTTCTTGCTCCACTACACGAAATGGAAGTTCCCAGCTAGCAGGAACTTGGATTTCACCTCGATAAGTGACCTTCATCATCGTTGGTAAGCCAATGCGGTCCCGCAGCTCATCAATCGAGCCGTCGTAGCCGATTTGCCCATGGTTGATCACGATGACCCGTTCACACAATTGCTCGATGTCATCCATATCATGCGTAGTCAGCAGAATCGTTTTACCGAAATCTCGATTTAACGTCTGAAGAAAGCCGCGAATATTCCGCTTGGCCACAACATCCAACCCGATGGTCGGCTCATCCAGAAACAAAATATCCGGATCATGCAGCATCGAAGCCGCCAAATCGGCCCGCATCCGCTGCCCAAGAGACAGCTTCCGGACAGGCGTGTCCATCAGCTCTTTCAGTTCGAGAAGCTCTGTCAATTCGCCTAATCTGCGGCGGGCGGTGCTTTCCTCCACGCGATACATGGCCGTAAGGATCTCATAAGAATCCTTCACCGGCAGATCCCACCACAGCTGACTACGCTGGCCGAAAACAACGCCGAGCTGCCTTACGACTCGCCTTCGATGCTTCTGAGGACTATAGCCGTGAATGAGCACTTCACCAGAGGTGGGGTGAAGAATGCCAGTGAGCATTTTGATCGTCGTCGACTTTCCTGCTCCATTAGGTCCAATATACCCGACGAACTCGCCAGATTCAATCTCGAAGCTTACATCGCGTACCGCTTCCTTCTCTTTATAGGCTCGTGAGAACAAAGTTCGAACACCGGAGAATCTGCCTTCTTTGACTATCGGAGTTTGAAAGGTTTTGCGCAAATTCGTTACAGTAATCATGTTTCTTGTGATCCCTCCTTTTATTTGGCCCTCGAATTAACTCCCCGTGCTTTGATAACGCGATAATCCTAGTTTCCAGAAGCGCATGGCCAGCCAGAGCGCAGCAATTGAAACAGCAATGGTTCCTAGCAGCATCCAGATGCCGCCTTGATGTCTAAGCAAATAAAGGGTAGGTATGTAATTGACGAATCCAACTGGAACAAGCACCAGCAGCGCGCCCTGCAGCCACTTTGGATACAAGGATAGCGGATAGCGCGCCGCGGTTTGGGAAGCGTCTTCGGTCATATTTTGCAGGGATTCGATCCGGGTCAACCAGAAGCCAGCAGCCGCTGTCGCTAAACCGATGGCGAATAAAATAATGGCACCCGTTAGGATAATTAACACCGTTAAAGGTACGGCTGACCATCCGATTTGTCCAGTAGCCATTAAGGTTTTCATAGCAATAAAAAGTAAGATGAGTCCTTGCCCTACTTCGGCAAATAACAGTCGTGAATTTTGCGTCATCAGCGCCAGCAGCACGGGGACTGGCCGTGTGAGCAGCGCATCCAGATCACCGGATACGAGATATTTCTCTAGATGATGCACATCGGAAGCCAGCGTGCGATATATCGCTTTGGATATCATCATAACCCCGTACAGATAGCACACCTCGTACAGTGTCCAGCCTTTGATATTGCCAAAACGCATCATCACCAGCGCTACCATCAGAAATTCTGAGAGATGTACAAAAGAAGCCATCACGGTCGAAAAAATGAAGTTAAACTTATACTGCATTCGGCTTCGCAAGCTCGCCTTGATCAGCAGCATATACAGCCTTACTGACATCATCCGCCCTGCACCTCCAGCTTTCTGCGAACTCCCTGCGTAACTACCAGACAGACACAAGTAAACCCGATGCCCCATAGAAGAGCGCCGAGCACAACCGTTCCTTGTTCAAGCTGCATGTAGATTCGAGTTGGGTAATAGAGTAGATAGGGGTATGGTGTGTAAAAGCTAATCGTGCGGAGCCAACCTGGCAACCATTCTAGAGGAATGAAAAAGCCGGAGAGCAGCATACTGAAGGAATAATTAACCCAGTAAAACCAACGTGACTCTGTGGTCCACAAAGCTGCAACACCTATCAAATAGTTCGTACAAATGGAGATATATGCCGCCAAGACGAGCGCAATCGCTGTCCAGCCATAAACCGAAGCGTGATGTGGAAGCTGTAAGGAGAAAATGAAGTAGTAGAGGGCATAAATCGGGATAAATTTATAAAGAAACTGATAATATACCTGGCCCCATTCCCGGCTCATCGCCTGATAGAATAAGTGTACCGGCCGCATGAGATCGACCGCGATTTGCCCGGTGCGCACCGATTGCTCGAGCCCGAGCCCATTCGTCGTGAACTGCGTAATCCAAAGGATCGCCTGGTTAAAAGCAATATAACCTACAATCCCTTTCGCACCGTACTCGCCTAGTGACGAATCGCTCCCCAAGCCAGTCCAGATGCTAGCATAAATAAAGCCAAACACCGCACTCACTGCATTGTGCAGCAGATGCGAACCGCGATACTGCAAATTCCTCGCATACGCCTTGCGCGCCAAAACCGCGAAAAGCATAAAACACCTCCTGAGCTGTTTTGATCCTTATCAACTAGCTTTTTTGCAGCCGCCGCGTAGAGACGGAAGTCTATATTACCAAAATTCCCCTAACCATGGCAATGATTATTTTTAAAAACGAAAAAGTCCCCGTCTCGCTGCTCAAAGCAACAAAATAGGGACTTCTCTTACTGCGCGCTCACCGGCTTATCCGGCGGGGAATTGCTGCTTAATCCCGCAGCTTGCGGAGGAGCATTTTCATTAAATTCAGCGTTATAGCTATCCTGAGTGGTTTTCGTCAAATAGTCATGATCGATATGCTCAGCCAAGTACTGCTTGCCGAATAGTAAATCGTACTGAACATTCCTGTAGTCATCACGGAGTGCTTGCGCGGATTCAGGGACTGCAGCATGGAGTTCTTGATTCTCATCAACAACAAGATTACTTAGTAGTCCTGGCACTTGCGCCGCTAATTCGGCATTCAATTTGAAATTAGCCGGTTTTTCCATATGCAGCATATCCAGCACGTGGGCGCCGAGGAAGGAATCACTGAGCAGTGGGATGTCCTGCTTCGGCATATCGAAGTTCGACCAAGTCACAAGCGGGATGCTGTGCATCTTCTTTACTTCTTCCAGCGACCAATCATTCGCGTTGCTGGTTTGGATGAAGCCTGCTTCTTTATATACTTGATAATCTAATCCCAGCATCGGCAAATGGTCTCCATAGAATACGATCATCGTCGGTTCATCCGATTGTTGGAAATGATCGATCAGCATTTGTAAGCTTTGATCCGCGTCGTGCGCGCCCTGCGCGTAGGTCTCAAGAATCGATTTTGCTTCAGGCGTTAAGTTACCTTGCGCTTTGAAATGATTTTCTCCGTACCGAGGTTCATCATAGGGCCCGTGATTTTCCATCGTTACCGTGTACATAAACATTGGATCCTCAGTTTTATCTACTTCATCAATAATGCTTCTAGACACTTCGGCATCCGAGATAAAGTAACCCTTCATTTCGGGATTCACAAAATGTTCACTGCTCTTAAAGCTTTCGAAGCCTAATTCCTTATAGACCGAATTACGGTTCCAGAACCAGCCTTCATAGGAGTGAATCCCCATACTTTTGTAGCCCTGATCGGCAAAATAGCTCGCCAAGCTCGGTACAGGTTTCGTTATATATTGTTGATACGGAATGGATCCTCCTGGCAGGAAGCTCATCGAGTTCCCCGTCAACACTTCGAATTCCACATTGCTGGTACCGCCACCGAATTGGGGGGACAATAGGTAGCCGGATGTCGACTCCTTCTGTAAACGGTGGATAGTGGGCACCGGATCTTCACTGAACGTCACATTCGTTAGCAAAGTAGGATCCCAGAACGCTTCACTCATAATGAAAATCACGTTCGGTTTCTTCCCTTTTAGAGAATCCGCATCTGCGGACTTTTTCATTCCTGCCTTTTGCGTGCCTGCCTCCTGGAGGTTAGCTGCAACTGTGGCAATACTCTGATCACTGTACGTTTCTGGCTTTTGAACGATCGAATTTTTGACATTAAGGGTGAAAGCTAGGGCTAGTCCATTGTTCGCATAGTTTTCTTTCTGATTCCACACAATTTCGTTTACACCCAAATGGTCAAGAATTTTGCCAGCTAAAGGTGTTTTGATTGCAAATGCATATAAGGCATAGAGCGAGAACAGCCCTAAACCAATTCGACTGATGATAGAAAATGATATGCGCGGGAGTATCCATTTTAATAAAAATACAAGGATGACTGCGATAACCACAGCTCCGATTCGGAGAAGTGCGGCTTTCCCTGTTACGAGCGAAGCTATATCCATACTTTCTTTATTCAGTAAAATATCCCACGGGAAGAACGGCTCCCCAATCATTTTCACCTTCATATAAGAGATCAATGCCATAAGGCCAAGCAACAAGGTTGTGATGGATCCGGAAATAGCTAATGACCCTACAACCGCATAAATGAAAGCTAATAAACAGAAGGATAGTCCAACATTTAATAGAAAAAGTGACTGGTTGGATGTTATCCATTGGGCCGTTTCATGCAAAGTACCGCGTTCAAGAAGTTCCATTCCGACAACAGAAAGTAGTGGTAAACAAATCATAAATAATAAAAGCGAAATCGTCGCTCCCAGACGGTTTGGTCTCATCTTATTAGCAAGATGGTTCCGGGGCTTCAAATTCAAGTGCATATTGCATCACTCTCCTCTTGCCCCTATTATAGACACCAATTGTGAAGGAATTATGTAGCTAACCTTAAAGGAACCTTAGTTTTTACATTAATTTACATCATTTGAGTCCCGCCAGCCATGACGCCAACGCTTTCAATTCTTCCTCTTTCAGTGCCACTTGGAACGGCGGCATCCCGCCACCACCCTTTTGAATACGCTTGATGATCTCCGCTTCGTCTAATCGTTCCCCCACTTTTTGAATATTAGGTCCTTGTCCGCCTTGTAATTGATTACCATGACACGAGATGCAGAAATTTTGATAAATCTTCGGAACATCCACTTTTACCGCCGCCGACTGCGTTTCATTTTGTTTATTTCCACAGGCAGATAAGCCGAGAGCCAGAACAATGACACCAAACAGCTTTAATTTCATACGCACGAAACTCCTTCAATCTGTTGTATTTCTCTCATCATACCAGAGCATTGATTGTAAAATAAAGGCGTTGGCTTCACCAATGTTCAAAGAGAACTATTATTCAACGGCCTAAAATAACTGCGAAAGTGCAGGTATTTTGCTGAAATTGTTTCAGAAGTGGAAAATCCTGCTAATATGCAGAAATTTTTAGCTTTTCCATCCTGAAATTAAAAAAGACCGAAAAAGCCTGCACGATTGCAGGAATTTTCGATTATGAGCTATTAAAAGAAAAAAAGCATGTACAATTGCAGGTTTACCAAAACCACAGTCACTCCTTCTCATTATAGTTCGCTCCAACCCAAAACACTTATTCTTTCTTATATGATAAAAATAAGGCTTAAGCTCCGCTCAACACCAAGCCCAAATTCTTATATGTTAAAAAAAGACATGGCAGCGGGCATTAGTCCCCTACCATGTCTTTTTAATGTAGTTAATGATCGTCCTCGCCTTTTAAACTAATTTCAATCGAATGACGTTCCACGATGCTTTGCCAAGTACCGCCTGAATCTGGCTGTTTGAAGTTGTGGTCGCATTACCGCCTGTGTGAGGCTTCACCCGATCTTGGGCATCAATGGTATTCGAAGCTTTCAGATCATCGTTCTCCAGAACGATATGCTCGATAACTCGACATTCACCAAAACTGCGTAGATCCAGCTCCAGCGGGAGTGCTTCCTCCAGATGACGGTTAACTGCAAAGATCGTTACTTCAGACTTGTCTTCGTTATGAACCGCAACGGCTTCCAAATAAGGCACATCCGTATAATCCTTCGCGTCGTATTTCGGTGATTTGATCAGCGGTACAAGAACAGTCCCTCGTCCAAACACACTTGCGTGCATGTAAGGATAATAGATCGTCTGCTTCCAAGCTGCTCCCCCATTCGCTGTCATGATTGGTGCAATGACGTTAACGAGTTGTGCCAAACAAGCCATCTTCACACGATCCGCACGCTTCAACATGGAGATAAGCATACAACCAACTAACAAGGCATCTTCGTGGTTGTAGATGTCTTCAAGCTGCGGTGGCGCGATGGACCAAGGCTCTATTTTGCGATCCGCATCATTGGAATGATACCAAACATTCCATTCGTCGAAGGATAAATTGATTTTCTTCTTTCCGCGCTTTTTGGCCTGAATGTAATCCGCCGTCGAGATCACCGTATGAATGAACAGATCCATGCCCATAGATTGTGCGAGGAAATTGGCTGAATCCTTATCACGATTGCCATAATATTGATGCAGTGAAATATAATCAACGTGATCATACGTATGCTCAAGTACAGTCGCTTCCCAGTCAGGGAAAGTCGGCATATTCAAATTGGAGCTGCCACAAGCAACAAGTTCGATCGAAGGGTCTACCCACTTCATGACTTTGGCCGTTTCACAAGCTGCGCGTCCGTATTCCGCGGCTGTTTTGCTGCCTATTTGCCAAGGGCCATCCATTTCGTTGCCTAAACACCAGGTTTTGATATTATGAGGCGCCTTGTACCCATGACTAATCCGTAAATCACTCCAATAGGTACCGCCTTTGATATTGGAATATTCAATGATATCTCTTGCCTCATCAGGACCGCGAGTCCCCAGATTAACAGCCATCATTGCTTCTGTATTTGCTTTACGGCACCAATCCATGAATTCGTTCAGCCCAACCAAGTTAGGTTCAATGGTGCGCCAAGCCAGATCAAGCCTCTTCTTACGTCCTTCTAACGGTCCAATGCCATCCTCCCAGTTGTAACCGGATACAAAGTTGCCTCCCGGATAACGAACAATCGGAACATCCAACCCTTTTACCAGCTCCAGTACGTCAGCTCGAAAGCCTTGCTCATCCGCTTGCGGATGTCCAGGTTCATAAATCCCGCCATAGACCGCGCGTCCCAAATGCTCAATAAATGAGCCATAAATACGAGAATCTACTTCTCCAATTTTAAAATCTTTGTCGACAATCATACTTGCTTTCATAGACATTACATTCACCTCGTAGTATAATTAATAAAAATATGAATCGGTTAATACATATATTATGTTATTGACTATATTAAACAATAATCAGCGGATGATTTCAAGCTTTTCATCAGCCTTCTGTTGAATTCATATTTTCATTAATTAGTCTACTTATGAGGAGATTGTCCGATGATCCAAACGACAACAGACCGCAAATGGCTGCCGCTGTATGAAGCGCTGGCTAGCGATGTGCGGCTTAAGATATTGGAACTGCTTGCTGAGAAAGAGACGAATGTCAAGGAATTAGCCCATATGCTCGGATTAAGCAGCGCCATCGTAACCATGCATGTAAAAAAGCTCGAGGCTGGAGGGCTTATTCAGACAGCATTAGTTCGCAAGGAAGGCGGCACGCACAAAATGTGCAAGTTAGCCCTCTCTCGCATCGAAATGCTGCTCCCGCAGTCCATGGAGCAGCAGCGAGCGTTCGATGAAGTGGAGATTCCGGTTGGCCATTATACACGCTTCGATGTGCATCCAACCTGCGGTCTGGCTACGGCTGAACATGTAATTGGTCAGTATGATGACCCGCGCTTCTTCTTCGAGCCTGAGCGGATGCATGCCAAGATTCTTTGGTTCGGAAGCGGCTTCGTCGAGTATCGCATTCCGAACTATGTGCTGCCCGGTCAGACACTTGAGGAAATCGAGATTTCCCTAGAAATCGGCTCCGAAGCACCAGGAATTCAAGCGAATTGGCCGTCCGACATTCATTTTTACGTCAATGATACGCTGCTCGGCTATTGGACGAGTCCCGGTGATTCGGGACAAGGCCGCGGCCAACTCACGCCTGCCTGGTGGCCGGACACGATCAACCAATATGGTTGGTTGAAAATCATCCGGGTCACAGAGCAGGGAACCTTCCTTGACGGACAACGGCTATCGGCTGTCTCGATCAAGGATCTCCCCATGTCCCGCAACGAGTGGACACTGCGGCTCGAAGTTCCGAGCCATGCGGCGCATGTCGGCGGTTTGACCTTGTACGGTGAAGGGTTTGGCAACTACAACCGTGACATTCTGTTTCGCACCTACCGCAGGTAGGGGGTGACTTGGGTACATGCATGGACTTGGGACTGCCAAAGTGATTTTTGGGGAAGTTATGCCTCATTACCCTTTACTTTAGGATGCTAAGTATTGCCCGAGGGAACGTCGATACTCTATTTGGACGAAAAACACCCGAAAGCAGAAGGAAGAGGAACGACGATGCGTTATTTCGCTTTTTTTGACTCCTGATCGTTCAAATGATCAAATAGCGCATTCATGTTCCTCTTCTTCGATTTATTACGCAGATTTCCTAAATTAGCGAATCGACGTTCCTTTAACTAGAGTCGGGTAGCTTTCCCTTGCAATTGAAAGGAGTGCCCAGAGTCTGAGAAGCCAGAAAGCGGGAAATAGATCTATGTTCCGCTAATATCTGGTGATACCAGGTGTATGTTGAGGTTGGGATACAAATAGAAGAACTATGGTGCGGCTTATTTGTGATTGGACCATGGTATGGACGTGCTCCGTTATTGGAGAGTATAGTTAAAAAGTTTGATGCGAGGACAGGTAGATATCAAGAATAGGTTCACAGGTGGGTGAACATTATAATTTGGCTACTTGGCAGAAGGAGCGGCTATACGGGAATCGACACGAAATGGACGGTTGAGCGGTTTACGGATAGGGGACTGAAGATGGCAGGTCTTGCTAAGTGGCTACCATTTCTGCATCCAATCTAGGAACAGCTTTTGCCTTGACTGTCCCTTTCTTTTTATACGACTTTGGCTCACCCATCTTCTTCTGCTCCCTCCCATTTCCATTCTGAAACACTTATCCTCAGATCCGCATTACGCATAATTTCCCTCCTATACAATAAAAAAAGAGCCCCTAGGCTCTTTCGAACTACTTTTCAAATTGAACAGTTACCTTACAATGGCTGCTCTTAGTCGATTAACACCAAATTCCAAATACCCTTTCAGACAGGTCAACATGTAAACCCAGCCTTCTTTATTATCGATCATTTGGCTTAGAAGGTTCTCATCATTTTCATTAAAGCCTTCTTCGTCAACTGCAATAACGGTACTCGAATTATCTAGCTCTTTCAGCGTAATCGTAACAACATGTCCATCATCCGTTGCGCCCCACTGGAATACGATTTTCTTATTTACCTCAATTTCCAATACTTTTATATCCACTTGTGCATCATATTCATCATATCTCCAAGTAATCGTCTTACCTTGCTCCAATCTTCCAGAACCTGAAGAAAACCAATAATTAGACATTTTCACAGGGTCTATAATAGCTTCGAATACTTCATTAATGGGCTTAACTATCTTAAATTTCGTAAGGTTATTCAACCTAAATCAACTCTCTTTCAATGTAACTGTGATGGGCTAAATGGAAATGGGCGGCAACGTGTTCCCTGTTTCGAGTAAACTCTTTAAATTGCTCAGAATGGCCGGCCATCCATTATTTAATCCCTCAAAGGTATCTTCTTTATCCACGATGTCAGCAGATACTAAATTTTCATGCTTAAGTATTAGTTTTACAGTCGAATCCAGCGGTTTCAACTCAAAGGTGACCTGTGACGGCTCCTTACGTGTGGTTTTATCCCCTACCATGTTCCATGTAAAAGATAGTAACCGGTGCGGCTCGCACTTTAAAATAATTCCGTGATCGGTGACTTGTCCATTCCGCGAATAGGTAACGCTAGAGCCTTCTTGCCAGTCCGATTGAATTTGGCTTCCGAAGAAGTATTTTTCGGTAAAATTGCTGCTTGTCAAAGCTTCCCAAAGCTTTTCCGGCGTCGTCTTGATGTAAGTTACATAAACAAATGCTGCATCCGTCATTTTAATCCTCCGCTTCAAGCTGCTTTTTAAGTTCAAGCAATGCTTCGATACGATCACGATCATATTTGCTGATCCAGCGATCATAAATCTCTGCAATGGGTTCAACATTTAGATAATGAATTTTATTTCGGCCTTGCCAAACAATAAGAATAAGATTCGCTTCCTCCAATATAAGCAGGTGTTTGGTTACGGATTGACGCGTCATTTCTAGATGAACACATAGTTCATTTAATGTTTGACCATTTTTCTTGAAGAGCTCGTCAAGGAGCTGTCTTCGGCTTGAATCAGCAAGAGCTTTAAATACTTTATCCATGCCCTCATTATATGCAACCGTTTGTCTGCATGTCAAGTTTAGTTTGTTGGTGTATCTACATGAGTGTTCCATTCTCGCAACACAAAAAGACACGGAAGCAATCCCGTGCCTTTCAGAATCAAATTGAACTATCCGCTTTGCCAACCTACGCATGCACGCCTACTCCAGCTGCCTCACCGCTCCCTGAAGCAGCAGCGCTCTTACCTCGGGCCTCCGCCCGGCGCAAATATTTCTGCTGACGCCAACGGATGACGACGAGAATACCGCGCAAATATTCATCGCAAATCATGGCGACATAAATACCCGCCAGCCCCCAGCCCATGTGCAGGCCTAATACATAGGAAAGGCCCGCGGCAACGCCCCACATCGAGAACAGTGAAATGATCATATTGTAACGGGTATCGCCTACCGCGCTAAGCGCATTACCGAAGCCCATATTGAGCATTCTCCCCGGCTGCAAGATAAGTGTCAGCACCAGACACGAAAGTCCCAGCTTGATAATATCCGCGTCCGAGGTGAAGAAACCCAGGAAGCTTTTGCCGATGAGAAAGAGAATGATGCTGTTGAATCCAACCAGACCGAGTCCAATCCATGTACCTCGATATCCGCTCTTATAAGCTTCTTTGATATTTCCAGCCCCATACAGATGGGCTATCTGAATTTGAACAGCTAAGGCAATGGAATAGCCTAACATAAAACAAATCGACTCGAGCGTGTTCATATACGTTCTCGCGGCCAATTCCTTAGCTCCCATCGTGGCTAGGAACGTATAGATCGTCAATTGCGTCAATACCCAAGAAGACATGTTCACGCCGAGGGGCCAACCTATTTTCAAAATATCGCCAAACAGCTTTCGATTGAATACGATTAGATCCCGCCACTCCATCCTCCGCTCGAACGCGGAAACGAACATAAACAGCAGCAAACATGTCGCGAGCAACCGGCTCACAAGTGTCGAAATAGCCACACCCGTTAACCCCAGTTGAGGAAATCCAAGCTCTCCATATATAAATCCGTAGTTAAACACGATGTGTATCACATTCATACCAATCGCCGTTATCATCGGCCCCTTAGTGTTCCCTGTATTCCGAATTACAGTGCTAAGCGAAGCCGTCAAAGCTGTTAAAACCATCCCGCTCCCCACAATCGAGATATAGGTTTCAGCCAAAGGAAGCAGCCGCTCCTCCAAATGGAAAAGTTTAGCCAGAGGGCGAGCCTCCATATAAAGAATCACACTCAATACACTGCCTATCAATGCGCTGACGGTTACGGCCATAATGGCAACGGTGCGCGCAGATTCATTCTGCTTGGCTCCGATTTTCTGAGCAATCAAAATCCCGGCGCCACTCGCAACCGTCATAAATAAGATCATCATCGCTTGGAACAGTTGGTTCGATAAACCGACTACCGCTACTGCATCATCCGAAACACGGCTCACCATTAAGGTATCGACGGCACCTAAAAGCAATTGCAGAAGCAATTCGACGAAAATAGGCCAAGCTAGAAGCCATAGTGTAAACTTATTTTTCTCGTTGACCATGTTTTTCACCATCCGATTATCATCTCTCTTTTTATATAAATGAAACTTTGTTGTCTGTTCAAATTATAGATGCTATAGTTGACACCAAGTATGAGTATTGCAACTTAAAGTTTCAAAATTCCAACCTCCATTCAAGAGATGAAAAGGTGACTCCAATGGCATTTATCGAAATGACTGTCCCTCCGCTGCCGCACTACATTACAAGCGGCTTCAGCACGATATCCAAAGGCAGCAAACATCCGAGCAGACGAAATATCCAAGTGTTTGATTTACTGATCACCACATCAGGCTGCTTCTATATAGGCGAGGAGGATGCTAGGTTCGAGGTAGCAGCTGGACAAGCCGTTATTCTAAGGCCGGACAGCTATCATTTCGCTACCCAAGTCTGCTCCGAGCTGACGGGTACTTATTGGATGCACTTTCACGCAGGAGGATCATGGGCTATGGTAGACCATACGGTCCAACCTATACCTTTGGAAGATCCAACACAAACCCCAATTGAGCCATTTGCTGTAGAGCCCTTTACGATACGGATCCCGCAATATACAACACTTCTGCAGCCAGAAAAAACCTATGACCTGTTCGAACAGCTTCAGCAGCTGCAGCCGAGTGCTCATCAGAGCAGTGTCCGTTTTGCGCAGCAGCAGCTTTTTCACGAGCTATTGCGCCAGCTTTCCGCTTCCACGGACAACGATCATCCATCACCTTCCAAGGCTTGCGCGGAAAAAGCAGCCGCCTATTTAAGGCAGCATTACAAAGCATCTGTTTCAGCCAAAGAGCTCGGCGATCATGTCAACTTCCACCCTGTTTACATTGCACGCTGCATGCAAAAAGAATATGGCTGCTCCCCAACGGAATACCTGCTTAGATTAAGGATCCAGCAGGCTAAGCTGCTGCTGCTGCAAACCGATCTTCCCGTTGCGCATGTCGCTGAAGAGGTGGGTTTTGAGCAGCCTGCCTATTTTGCCACCTGCTTCACCAGAATGGAAGGTATCTCTCCTCGCAAGTACAGGCAGCAGTTTTCACGAGGATAATGAACGATCAACTCGAAGGCATATATAAGCTAACTTCACAATACAGTTAACTTATATAACATAGAGGGAGTTGACTTGATATGGAAGATCAGCAACATGCACCGGTACTAAGTGTAAAAGATTGGATGATTACAATCCTGCTTCTTGCGATTCCTCTGGTGAATATTGTGATGTTATTCCTATGGGCATTCAGTAAAGGAGAAAACCCTACAAAATCGAATTATGCCAAAGCAAGCTTAATCTGGGCTCTCATCGGACTCGGTCTCTATTTTATTTTCTTTGTCCTCTTCTTCGGCGCCATGATGTCGAATATGAATCAATAAAACCTCCTGTTGCGCAGCTATCCTCCATGCGGCCATAACCGCTTGGGGATAGCTCTTTTTATGTTATACTGGAAAAAAAATGATAAGGAGCCCTCGACCATGCCCTCCCCCTTACATTGGAAAAAGTCACTATGGATTCTATGGGGTGCTAATTTCTCCGTTATGTGCGGCATGAATCTCGTTCTTCCATTTCTACCGCTCTACATCGGAGAACTCGGGGTTCAAGATCTTGGCGAAATTGTACGTTGGACAGGCTGGATTGTCGCTGCACAGTTCATCACATCGTTTCTCACTCAGCCTCTCTGGGGAGCTATCGCGGATCGACGCGGACGTAAAATCATGCTGCTTCGCGCCGGATTCGGGATGGCGATTGTAACAGCACTTATGGGCATCGTCACGTCACCGTGGCAGCTGCTGTCTCTACGGCTACTCAACGGTATCTTCTCCGGCTTCATCTCCATGGCGGTGTCTCTTCAAGCTTCCGTTACACCGCCGGAGCATTCGGGCAAGTCGCTCGGCACCTTACAAACGGGAGCTATCGCCGGATCGCTCATCGGCCCCTTACTTGGGGGCTTGTTGGCTGGATTCTTCGGCTACAGCCATGTGTTCTTCTTCACAGGAGGGCTCATGCTCTGTGCGAGCATCATCGTCATGATTTTCATTAAAGAGGAGCGTAAGCTTCCCTCTAAGAAAAAAGAACGACAGCGCACCGATTGGCGGCTGTTTCGGCCCTTGCTCCCGGTCTTCGCTGCTTCCCTGATCACACAGATCGGCATGATGAGCATCGAGCCGATTGTGACAGTGTACGCGAAGACCTTATATACCGGCAGCCACTTGGAGCTGTTCGCTGGTCTAATCGTTGCGATTACCGGCATCGCGAACCTGTTTGGCGCTCCATCTTTAGGGCGACTTGGCGACCGTATCGGTCAGCGCAAAACACTTGTGATCGCCTTATCGATGGCGGCACTTGCCTTCATCCCGCAGGCTTTTGCCACCAGCATCACCATGCTCCTGGTCGGCAGGTTCCTGCTTGGGCTGTTCATCGGCGGCATGATTCCCTCTCTGAATGCGCTGGTTATGAAGCTAGCCCCTACTCAGATCCAGGGGACCGCTTACGGCTTTAATACTTCATCGCTGTTCCTGGGCAATCTGATTGGCCCTTTAATTGGCAGCCATCTTGCGGCAGCGTACGGTTTCTCGTCCGTCTTCTATGTCACGATGGGCATTTTACTGCTCTGTGCTGGATTCGTCTATACGAATCGCAGTTTAGACAGTCATTACCATTCAAAAACGCCTTAACACTTTCTATTAAATTGGAGGATCACTATGAAACACGAAATTCTATACAAAGGCGCATTTCCTATGTTGAAGGTTGAACTTGAAGCAGGCGAGAACATCAAGGCGGAAGCTGGAGCCATGGTCTCGATGTCCCCTAATATCGAACTCAAGGGAACTGTTGAGGGCGGTATCATGCGCGGTTTAGGCCGAATGCTGAGCGGCGAGAAATTCTTCTTCCAAGAACTAACTCCAACCAGAGGATCGGGCGAGGTTTTACTGGCACCTACGGTCATTGGAGATATTGAAGCCGTAGAACTGGACGGATCCTACAAGCTATATGTACAAAAAGACGGCTTTCTTGCTGGAACATCCGGCATTCAGGTGAATACGAAAATGCAAAACCTGATGAGCGGCTTTATGTCTGGCGAGGGCTTTTTCATCGTTGAAATTAGCGGAAGAGGCACCGTGTTCCTCTCCTCCTACGGCGCTATTCATGCCATTAATCTTGCTCCAGGGCAAGAAGTGATCATTGATAACGGGCATCTCGTCGCTTGGCCGGATTATACGCAGTATACGATTGAAAAAGCGGCCAAAGGCTGGTTATCCAGTTTGACGAGCGGCGAGGGCGTTGTTTGCCGATTCCGCGGCGAAGGTGTCGTGCTTATTCAAACGAGGAATCCGCAGGGTTTCGGCGGGTGGATTAAGCAGTTCATTCCGGGCGGCAGATAAGTGCTGTGGCAACCGGTCCCGTATCTTCCACTGTGACGAAATTGTCAGCTATATTTCTCAGCATATGACGCTATATCCGGGAGACATTATTCTAACAGGTACTCCGGAAGGTGTTGTGCTCGGCGATCCCGTTGATAAGCGTGTGTACTTAAAAGACGGCGATATCGTTACCATTTCGATTGAGAAATTAGGAAGCCTGACTAATCGCATGGTTAGCGAGTAACTAGCTTTCGCGTTTAAAACGGAATCCAAAAGCTCCACTATACAGCAAAGAGCAAGCCGCAGCGGCTTGCTCTTTTTCTCCATTTATACTCGCTCGACCAACATCGCTACGCCTTGTCCGCCGCCAATACATAAAGCAGCCACACCCAGCTTAGCATCTCTCTTCTCCAGCTCATGCAGCAGCGTAACCAGAATGCGGGCTCCGCTTGCACCAATTGGGTGTCCAATGGCAATCGATCCTCCATTGACATTTAATTTCTCCCTTGGGATGCCCAGTTCGCGGCCAACAGCTAAAGACTGCGAAGCAAAAGCTTCATTCAGCTCAAATAAATCAACGCTATCGAGTGGGACTCCTGTTTTACGGAGCAGTTTATGAACCGCATCAACGGGTCCCATGCCCATCATGGATGGATCTAAGGCCGCATTCGCATAACCCTTAATTCGAGCTAAGGGCTGAAGCCCAAGCTCTTTAGCCTTAGCTGCAGACATAACAACCAATGCAGCGGCTCCGTCATTAATACCAGAAGCGTTGCCAGCCGTAACCGTTCCCTCTTTTTTGAAAGCAGGACGGAGCTTGCCCAGAACTTCAGCTGTTGTACCCGCCCGAGGAAATTCATCTTGCGCGAATAACACCGGATCGCCTTTTCTTTGCGGGATGGTAACCGGTACAATTTCATCCTTGAATCTGCCGGATGCAATGGCCTGTTCCGCCTTCAGTTGACTCCACGCAGCAAACTCATCCTGCTCTGCACGTGTAACGTGGTGATGCTCCGCTATATTCTCAGCCGTGATGCCCATATGGATGTCGCACATCGCGCACCATAATCCATCCCGAATCATCGAATCCACCATGGTGCTGTCACCGAGCCGCAGGCCCGAGCGAGCCCCGGGCAGCAGATAAGGCGCTTGTGTCATATTTTCCATACCGCCTGCCACCACGATATCCGCATCTCCGAGGCTCACAGACTGTGCCGCCAGCATGACAGCCTTTAGGCCCGAACCACACACTTTGTTAATCGTCATCGCTGGAACGAATTGCGAATAACCTGCCTTCAGCCAAGCTTGCCTGGCTGGGTTTTGCCCAAGTCCAGCCTGAAGCACGTTACCCATGATGACTTCGTCAGCTTGGCTGTCAGCCAGATTAGCTCTCTTCAGAGCCTCTTGGATAACCGTACTGCCCAGCTGCGGAGCGGATATGTCCGCCAGTGCTCCCTGAAAGCTGCCAACGGCTGTACGAACTGCGCTAACGATGACGACTTCTCTACTCATAACGATTCTCCTTTGCTCATCTGAGGTTCATTGTGAAGTAGAGGACTGATGGTAAAACGCGCTTCCGTGTTGGCGAGAACCTCTTCCATCGTTACGCCTGGCTGTATGTTGGATAAAACCATGCCATCTTCTGTAAAATCAAAAACGGCTAAATCCGTGATCAGGCGATTCACCACACCTTTGCCTGTTAGAGGCAGAGTGCACGCCTTTTTAACCTTTGACTCACCTGACTTATTCACATGTTCCATGATGACAATGATCCGTTTGGCGCCGTTGACCAAATCCATGGCGCCGCCCATCCCTTTCACCATTTTCCCGGGAATCATCCAGTTGGCAAGGTCTCCGTTCTCTGCTACCTCCATACCGCCAAGAATGGCCAAATCAATATGGCCGCCTCGGATCATAGCGAACGATTCTGCACTGTCGAAAAAAGAAGCGCCCGCTACAGCGGTTACCGTTTCTTTGCCTGCATTAATCAAATCCGGATCTTCTTCTCCTGCGTAAGGGTAGGCACCGATGCCCAGAAGCCCATTTTCCGATTGCAGCATAACCGTCATTTCCGGGGGAATATAATTAGCGACAAGTGTCGGCAAACCAATGCCTAAATTGACATACATGCCATCTTTTATTTCTTCGACTGCGCATTTAATGATCGTTAAACGGTCGTTTTTCATACCGATACCTCCTTACTTCGAACCGTGAGACGCTCAATCCGTTTTTCATAGGACGCACCCTTCACAATCCGCTGCACATAAATACCTGGCGTATGAATATCGTCCGGGTTCAGCTCGCCCACCTGCACAATTTCTTCCACCTCAGCGATCGTCACTTTCCCTGCTGCTGCTGCCAGCGGATTGAAGTTGCGCGATGTTTTGCGGAACACTAGATTGCCCAGCGGGTCAGCTTTCCAAGCTTTGACCAAGGCAAAATCACCAACAATCCCTTTTTCCAATAGATAAGTCCGTCCGTCAAATGTTTTGAGCTCCTTGCCCTCTGCGACTAAAGTGCCTACGCCTGAAGCTGTATAGAACCCCGGAATGCCGGCTCCGCCAGCGCGAATTCGCTCGGCAAGCGTCCCTTGAGGAACCAGTTCCACTTCGAGCTCTCCGCTTAAAAACTGCTGCTCAAACGTTTTGTTTTCTCCCACGTAGGAGGAAATCATTTTCTTGATTTGTTTATTGGCCAGCAGCCGTCCAAGGCCGCAATCATCTACCCCGCAGTTATTGCTAACTACGCATAAATCTTTGGTTCCTTGCGCTTTAAGCGCCGCAATCAGATTCTCCGGAATCCCGCAAAGCCCGAAACCGCCAACAATTAACGTGGCTCCGTCACGAATATCCGATACAGCTTCCTCCATGGAAGAACATATTTTATTCATGATGATCCCTCTCCTATTCCTATCCCTAGGTTGATCTATATTTACTGTGCCGTGTAACCGCCGTCGATTAGTAGTGAAGCTCCCGTAACCCCTCGTAATTTATCGCTTGCAATCAACATCGCATAGTCAGCAATTTCCTCTACAGCTAAGAGGCGCCTTTGTGGAACCAAAGGGTAAATCACTTCTTCAAGGACACGTTCCAGAGGAACATTGCGCGTTTTCGCCAAGTCCTGCAGCTGGCCTCTAACAAGAGGTGTATCTACATATCCCGGACACAGCGCGTTCACCGTAATGCCGTGAGCGGCACCTTCCAGTGCCGCTACCTTCGTCAAGCCAATCAACCCGTGCTTTGCGCTGTTATAGGCCGCTTTGCCTGCAAAGCCAATCACTCCGTTGATCGAAGCCATATTTATGATCCGGCCAAAGCCTTGTTCCTTCATGATAGGAAAGGCATGCTTAATTCCGATAAAAGCACCTGTCAGCATCACCTTGATCATGAATTCAAACTTTTCTACGGGGAAATCCTCAATAGGTGCAACATGCTGCAGCCCTGCATTATTGACGAGAATATCCAGCCGTTTATAGGTTTGAACCACGGTTTCAATGGCTTCGACAAATTGCGGCTCCTGCGTTACATCACATTTGACCCCTATAGCTTCAAAGCCTTCTTCCTGCAGCCGCAGCGCAGCCAGATTCGCTTGTTCACCATTGATGTCGGAAATGACCACCTTGGCTCCTTCCCGTGCATAAGTGCGAGCGATTTCAAGACCGATACCGCTTGCCGCTCCTGTTATTAAAGCGACTCTATTTTCCAAGAACCTGGACATTTGTGCATACCTCCATCTTTAACTATTAAAAAATCGATAAAATGATCGCGAGCACGAGAACCGTTACTGTTTTGATAACCGTAATTGCGAAAATATCCTTGTACGACTGTCGATGTGTGAGACCTGTAATGGCAAGGAGTGTGATAACGGCACCATTATGAGGAAGCGTATCCATACCACCCGATGCCATGGAAGCAATCCGGTGCAACAGTTCCGGGCTAATCCCTGCATTGTTGGCTGCTTCCAAATATTGCTTACCCATGACTTCCAAAGCGATAGACAACCCTCCAGATGCAGAGCCCGTAACGCCAGCCAGCACATTCACGGAAATGGCTTCAGAGATAAGCGGATGGGAACTTAAGCCTAAAATCCAACCTTGAATCGCTTTGAAGCCCGGCAGTGTTTTTACGACATTACCGAAACCTACTTCAGACGCCGTGTTGAAAATGGCAAGAAGTGCCCCTATTGCCGCTGCAGTTAAGCCTGCCGCCAATTTGCTTTGAACAACGCGCACATTAATACAGATTGCAGACAGAATACCGATTAGCAAGGCCACGATCAATGCCCAGGAGGACGATACCGTTTTTACGTTGGCAATATTAAACGTTTTCAAAAGTTCAGCTGAATACCAATTGTTTACCGTTAAGAAGCCTCTGCTCAGCAAATAGTTAAATACCAAGACCAGCACCAATGGGATGATGGATACCCAGAGATTCGGATATTTCTGATTTTCCAATCCCTCAGGCTCATTCTTATGTCCTAAGCCATAGCCTTCACCAGCAGCTTCCGCTTGCTTGCGTCTGCGTTCCAACCAGAACAGCCCTAAGCCAAATACAATAAGACCGCCAATAATACCAAGGATTGGAGCTGCGTAAGAATCTGTTCCGAAATAGGTTGTAGGAATAATATTTTGAATTTGCGGCGTTCCTGGAAGCGCATCCATTGTAAACGTAAATGCCCCCAAAGCGATCGTACCGGGAATCAATCTCTTCGGAATATTCGCTTCTCGGAAGATCGAAACAGCGAAAGGATACACTGCAAACGCTACCACAAATAAAGAAACACCGCCGTACGTTAAGATACCACAAGCAAGAACAACGGAAAGCATCGCTCTCTTCGACCCCAATGCCTTCACTAACGATTGCGCAATGGAGGACGCCGCACCGTTCAATTCCATCACTTTACCGAACACAGCTCCCAATAGGAAGATAGGGAAAAAGTTTTTCACATAATTCGCTGCGTTCACCATATACACTTCTGTATAGCTCGGCATTAAAGCAATCCCCGAAATCAATACAGCCAGCAAGGTGAAAATAGGTGCGAACACGATGACCGGATAGCCTCTGTAAGCAAAAAACATCAGAAGGCCTAAGGATAACACAATCGCTACAATCTCAATAAACATGTTCTGTTCTCCTTTATCGTCATTTGTAAAAGCGCTTCCAACTTGTCTGGTATGAATAAGCTATTTAAATTGCACTTGGATTAATTTCAGTTTACATGCAGATTCGCAAGAGGTAAAATTCATATTTGGAATGACTATCATGAAAAAATGCTATGGGTCGGGGAGGGATGATCCTTTGGATTTACGCCAGTTAACTTATCTGCTTGAAATTGCTAAACACATGAATTTTACCAAAGCGGCCGAAGCTCTTCACCTCTCACAACCAACACTCAGCAAAATGGTGAAAAATATAGAAGAAGAACTGGGCGTTTCTTTATTTGATCGTTCAGGTAAATATGTTCAATTGACGGACTCGGGCGAGATCGCCGTTCAACAGATTCAAGTCATCGTTCAGGCTGTCCAAGATCTTCATCACCTCTTAGATGATGTCTCCAACCTAAAAAAAGGAACCATCACCATAGGGTTGCCCCCCGTAGTTGGTTCCGTATTCTTTACACGAGTTATCGCAAAGTTCCAAATGAAACATCCCAATATCCACTTCCAACTTGTTGAAGAAGGCGCTAAGAATGTAGAAAGCCTTGTGCAAAATCGAAAGCTGGATCTCGGCGTGGTGGTTGGGCCTGTAGACACGTCTAACTTTGAAACTTTGCCTTTTATCTATCAAAAATTAGCGCTCATCATCCATCGTTCTCATCCGCTAGCCGAGCAATCCAGCGTATCTCTGCTGCAGCTTAGAAATGAACCCTTTATCTTGTTCCCTAGCGGCTATGCCGTCCGAAACCATGTCATTCATGCCTGTCGATCCGTAGGATTCGATCCTTCCGTTGTCTATGAAAGTTCGCAGTGGGACCTTTTGGCTGAAATGGTTGCTTCGAATGCAGGCATTTCCATCATACCTGAGACGATATGCAGTAAAATCACTTGTCCCGAAGTACTTACACTGCCTTTAGTAGAGCCTTCTATTCCCTGGAATTTAGTCATTATTTGGCCTAAGGATCACTACGTCTCTTACGCTATGCGTGAGTTTATTTCCTTTAGCCAAGAGTTGTCGGAGACTATGACTTAAATTCCAATACTCTTTTATTTCTAAACAGCTTGGGTGGCATTCCATTGGATTGCTTAAAACTTTTGCTAAAATGAAACTCATCCGCATATCCGCAGTTTTCGGCAATCTCTTTCATCGTCAACTCCGTATAAAGTAATTGCTTCTTCGCATGCTCGTTACGTACATCACTCAAATAGCTCTTGGGACTTTTGCCCATATGACGTTGAAAGAGGCTGCGAAGATAGGATACTGAAATTTGGTATCGATCCGCTAGTTCATTTAGTCGGATATCCTCTCTATAATTCCTCTCCAACTCATCTTTCACTTTGATATAAATGTTCGAGGTTGAAGTTTTACTTAGAAGTCCTGAGCTAGTTTGCTTATGCGATTTATATAAAAGCTCATACAAGATTGATTTGGTCAGAAGCTCACTGTCAAGCTGTCCCGGAACCCATCCCTCTGCTAACGCTTTGAATAAGTTATCATATTCATTTGCCATACTGTCCTCATATTTCGACATAAAGGGTAAATCTAACTGAGTAAGATCATTTGCCTCATACGCTCCGTGAGATTTCATAGAAAAGGAAATGAGCGACACCAATACCATAATAATTCGCAGTGGATCGTTTCGATCACCTTCCATGCTCATCTCTAAACCAGGTTTTAAATAGAACAGCATGCCCGGTTCAACAGAGATTTCTTCTTCCGTTTGGAATGTCCCTTTCCCTTCAAGAATCCAATAAAAGCTATGAACGCTAGTGTTATTCCGAATATCACGCCATACAGGAGGGGTCTTCTTATCGTTGATCCAATGAATCTGGATTGCGATACTACTTAGCTTATCTTCCATTTAGGCTCCTTATGTCCCATGAAATGATGATAGATTTAGCATATGATGCAAAGGCGTTTTTGACAAGTTTAAAATGCTTTATTGCCATGTTTATACGTCTGAATAGATGTTAAACTGAAGGTGAATTTGACAATGAATCATTAACCGGAGGTGACATATATGGGGCGGAATCAGACCAATCATAAAGAGCTGGATTATATGCCGTGGATCATAAAAACCGAAGAAGAGAAGAAAGAACAAGAACAATTACAGCAACGATTAGCAGGGGAATTCTCCTGCAGCTTCGGTACAGACTGCTTCGTTTCTCCACAGGCTATCTTTTTCCCAGATGAATTCCAAATGGGAGACCGTAGTTATATAGCTGGAGGAGCTATAATTCGCAATACGACCCTTGTCATGGGAGCAGATTGCTCCATTAACGCTTATGCGGTTGTAACAGGAAAGGTCTCCATGGGTGATGGTGTAAGAATGGCATCGCATGCAAGCATTTATGGATTTAATCATGGTTACGAATCCATTGACCAACCTATTTTTAAGCAACCCTGTACGTCCAAAGGAATTCATATTGGTGATGATGTTTGGATAGGAGCCAATGTGGTTATTCTCGACGGGGTACGAATTGGATCGCATGCAATCATTGCTGCTGGAGCTATCGTGACAAAGGATGTTCCCGAATATAGTATCGTCGGGGGAAATCCAGCTAGGGTCATTCGCAGCAGGCTTAACCAAGAATCATCTTCGACTACTAATAAATATTCACTTGAGCACAGATTACAAGACTTTGGCAGTAAAGTGAAAGAACAACTTGATCCCTTACTTCGTCATTACGTCGTTTCTACATCCAATGAAACATTTTTTCAGGACCGTCCAGGATTCAAAAGAACCGTCAGAGCCTATTGTGACGCTGTTGAAATCGCAGCTATGTTTAACACACTACCACCTGTTTGGACGAAAGAGGAGCTAATCTTAAAATTGCAAGGTTTTCAGGATCCTGCTACTGGACTACTACCAGACCTTTGGTCACCTCCAGATGCTGATCTGTATGAACCGAATCTACTCTCAGACCACCTCGCTCGCTACCATTTGCTAGCTGTGGGATATGCGCTCGAGGTGCTTGGCGCAAGTCTACTTCATCCCATTCATGTCGTTGAAAAGTTGAGTACAGAACAATTATTTGCACGGTTGGAATCTTTACCATGGGACAAAAATGCTTGGGGTTCCGGCGATTGGATCGATTGTTATGCGACTGGTTTGTACCTTAATCAGAAACATTTTGAATCAAAAAAACGGCCTGATGATCTGTTTGGATGGCTGCAGACGCATGTTAATCGATACTCCGGTTTATGGGGATCCCCGACAGATGAAGAGGCCTGGCTGCAACCGGTTAACGGCTTCTATCGTTTAACTCGCGCCACCTATGCCCAGTTCGATATCCCTTTGCCCTACCCGGATAAGACCATAGACACCGTTCTAGCACATAGTAGAAATCAACAGTTTTTCCGCTTTGACCATTTGAACGCCTGTAATGTACTTGATGTTATTCACCCACTCTGGCTGTGCCTCAAGCAAACCGATTATCGCAAAGCAGAGATTACTCAATGGGCAATGAGTCATTTGGAGAAGGTACTGGATCACTGGGTTGATGAGCGCGGCTTTAGTTTTCAACTGGTTCAGCAAGAATCAACAGGACTTCAAGGAACAGAAATGTGGCTTAGCATCATTTTTTTACTAGCAGACGTTTGTGGTATCAGCCACCATTTAGGATATCGTCCTAAAGGCGTGCATCGAATAGAAGCGGCTTTACCGCTATAGCTGTACGACCTACAAAAAAAAGGGAAACGGATGCTGTGCATCTGTTTCCCTTTACATTGTGCTGCTATTTCACGCCAAACCTTTTTAAGCAATGAGAAGGAGAAAAGATCTACTCCATAGAACAATTCATACATTGAGTTATATCGGGAGGGGTTACCATATGCTAATTGATCACCAGCTAGAGAATCAAACCTTATTTTCCCAGGCTTTTCAATATGCTCCGATTGGTATGGTTCTCGCAGCAACGAATGGGAGCATACTCAAAGCAAATTCAACGGTCTGCTCGATCATAGGCTTGTCTGAGAAAGAATTACTCCTAAAAACCGTTCAAGAAATGACACATCCCGATGATTGGAACCTTGATCTTGCGTTTAGGCACCAATTAATAGAAGGTATGAGAGAATCTTACCAAATGGAAAAACGCCTAATTAAGCAACATGGCGAGATTGTATGGGTACAAATAACGGTCTCCTTGGTGAAAGATAAAGCAGGAGAACCCCTCTTTTTCATATCCCAGGTTCTCAATATCTCCGATCAAAAAAGGACATTTAACGAACTACAAAAGAAAACCCGCCTATTAATAGAAAGAGAGCAACGCTATCGATCCGTTGTAGAGCATGCTTTTGATTTCATTACCATGCATCACCCTGACGGAACCTACCTCTACGCATCTCCTTCCTGTTATGAAGTTCTTGGGTATACGCCTGAAGAAATGATTGGGAAGTCAGGTTATGAATTCCTTCATCCTGAAGATGTCCAAGTGGGAATTCAGGATCATATGGCTATCCTTCAAACTGACAAGCAATCTAACAAGATCGTTCGTTTACGAAAAAAGGATGGGAGATATATATGGACCGAGTCGACAAGCAGTACCCTTCTAGATTCAGAAACAGGTGAAGTTAAAGAAATTATCATCGTTTCCAGAGATATTACCGAGCGAATCAAAAAAGAGCGTAACTTGCAGGACAACGAGCAGCGATATAAATCCCTTTTCGACTATCATCCGGATTTAATTTATTCGATGGATTTGGAGGGCAACTACACCTCGATAAATCAAACTTTTGAAGAACTGATGGGTTATACGAAACAGGAAATGATAGAGAACCCGATAAACTTTCGATCGGTCGTAGACCCTGCAGATTTTGAAAAGGTAGAGCATCATTTCATGCAAGCTGCAAAAGGTATTGCACAACGATACGAGGCGTCAGGTATCAATAAGAACGGGAGATATACGACTTTCGACGTGACCAATGTCCCGATCTTTGTCAATCGGCAAATCATTGGTGTTTACGGAATCGCTAGTGACATTACATACCGAAAAGAACTATGGAAAAAATTGGAAGATAGTCAGAATTTATACCAACTCATTTCAGAGAATGCGCAGGACATTATTTCGTATGCAACGCCTGATGGCGTAATTCGTTATGTTTCCCCTGCCATTAAGACTTTACTAGGTTATGAGTCTGATGAATACGTGGGCAAAGTCGCAACCGACTTCTGGCACCCGGATGATGTTGCTTCCTTTATCGATAAAAGTATTCTGCAAAAATCAGATGTAGATACTTTTACATGCCGAGTTTGCCATAAACAAGGACACTATGTCTGGTTTGAAACAACAGCAAAAATAATACGAAATGAAAACGGGGAAATTGTTAAAGTCTTAGCTGTGGGAAGAGATATTAGTAAAAGAAAACGTGCGGAGCAAGAACTGAAAGCAGCGAAAGAGCAGCTTGAATCCTTCATTGATCGAAATGTGGATCCAATTCTTATCCTTAATTTAGAAGAAAAAGTAGCAAGAATTAATCATGCCTTTGAAAAAACGTATGGATGGACGGAGTCAGAACTTGTTGGACTCAATCTAGTTGATTTACCTAACATTCCAATTGAAATCAGACCAGAGGCCGTTCATAGTCTAGCTAGAATTAAATCTATTGAGGCCTTCGAAGGGCATGAAACCATTAGAAAAAGAAAAGATGGCATTATTCTTACGGTTATGATATCGAGCTTCACTATGCGGGGTGAGAATGGACATATTAATGGTTGGGCTGTGATCCTTAGGGATATCACTGACAAAAAGCAAGCGGAAGAGCTCTTGATTAGGTCAGAAAAATTATCCATTGCGGGTCAATTAGCGGCAGGAATTGCTCATGAAATTCGCAATCCAATCACGGCAATTAAAGGATTCGTTCAACTCATGAAATCTGGCATTGTCGAGAAAAAAATATATTTGGACATCATGGCCTCCGAAATCGAGCGGATTGAAATGATTCTTAGTGAACTATTAATTCTTGCAAAGCCTCAAATCATTCAAATGGAACGCAAAGACATTCGGATGCTGCTAGCACAAGTCACCCCCCTGCTAGATACGCAAGCCATTATCAGCAATGTTCAAATCATCACGGAGTTTGATCCGGAGATTCCCCCTATTCTGTGTGATGAAAATCAACTGAAACAAGTATGTATTAACTTTATTAAAAATGCGATAGAAGCTATGCCGAAAGGCGGAAATATCGTTATTCAATTAAAAAGTAAAAATGAAAATCCAAATCAACTGTTGCTTCGCTTTATTGATCAAGGGTGTGGGATTCCTGAAAATATTCTTTCTAAGTTAGGAGAACCCTTCTACACAACGAA
Organism: Paenibacillus andongensis; assembly: GCF_025369935.1. Lineage (NCBI taxonomy): Bacteria > Bacillati > Bacillota > Bacilli > Caryophanales > Paenibacillaceae > Paenibacillus > Paenibacillus andongensis. The sequence goes on from NZ_CP104467.1 coordinate 6,786,185, forward strand.
AGAAAAAGGAACCGGACTAGGCTTCATGGTCAGTAAAAGGATTATAGAAAATCACCATGGTGAGATCGTGGTGTTCAGTGAAGAAAATAAAGGGACCACAATAGAGATAAGTCTTCCTGTTGCGGATTGATGAGACTAGAAAGCACCCGATTGGGTGCTTTTTACATGATATGCTGCATGCCTATTTATTTATATTAAGGGTGCATACCCAGTCAAGCTATGTTAGACATACGTATCTATGTATGAATTACATGATCTCATGGCATGAGTCTATCAGAAAGGGGAAAAGAAATCCCATGCAGCCTGATGATGAGACGAAACAGAGAATATTGGAGACTTATGAGCTTCCTATAGCGTTTGTTCCCAATGGTGGACAGTTGGATGATGCGGTTCTGTTCTATGCGGAAGGCAGAGAATTTCGTTATACCTTTAGCCAGGAACAAGTAGGTATGACCTATTTTGAGTTTGATCCTAAACTATCGGTTTTTCATAATCCGAGTCTGGCTCGGCGGTTTTTGAATGCCAGTTGTGACGTGACACCTGGAGTAACGTCACCAGAAACGGGACGCGGCAGCAATCCAGATGAGCATTTCTCGAATCTCCCCGTCTATCGGGAAATCATCTACCGGCAAATATGGCCTGGCATTGATGTGGTGTTTCAAGGTCACGAAGGGAATATGAAATATGATGTGATACTGCAGCCAGGTGCCCGTTTGGAAGATATTCGGTTCAAATGTGAGGGAGCAGATGAGATCCGGATCGATGATGCCGGTAATTTGTTAATCGTTACCCCCTTCGGGACGTTCATGGACCTCAAACCGGTGGGTTATCAGAAAAAGGATCACATCCAAAACCCAATCGGATACCGGTTTGTCATTAGGGCTGAAGCGGATGGAAGCCAAAGCGTTGGATTTGAGATGACCGAAGGCGATCATAAAGGTCATTCTTTTGTTGGTAACGTATACGCGACTGAAGACACTCATTCAGCCAATTCTCTCATTACGCCCAGCTTAGCAACTATTTCAGACGATTTTCAAGAAAAATTTATTACAATCGAGAAAATTGCCTGCCCCGTAATACAAGGACCCCCAGGACTTCTAGGGGAAGCCGGACCTGTCAGTTTACAGGAACCCTCAATAACCCTAGGACTTGAAGACAACCCTGTGCCTTCTGAATCGCAAGGATTAAAATGTAAGCCTCGAGCTTTCGGGCAGTCGGGTTCACGAACACGCAAAAAACGAAAACAAATAAGTAAAACAAATAGAATAACCTGCACTCACTCCATGAGAGCGGATCATGTTTCATTAGACAAAAATGCAAAAAAAATGATTCGAGGAAAAAACATTATCGGTTTGGGCTCCAGACGAGTTGTATATGATCTGGGTAATGGTTACGTTCTAAAGGTAGCTAAGTCTAAATATGGGATAAAAAGCAACAAGAAAGAAGTAGCCATATGCATGTCATCTCCGTCCGAGTTAAAAAAACATCTTGGCCATATCCTAAAGCACGATGATAGATTCAATTGGATAATCATGAAAAACTATTATAAAAATTTCCGAAAAAATAAAGAAACCATGAAAAAGTTTTTTGATATGAAAGGGAAATTCAAGAAAAATCGAATCATTCCTTATGAGATATCAGGGCGTGAAGGACCCAATTATCAAAATCTGCGTCTAAATTCTGACGGGGAGATCGTTGTGATTGACTATGGAAATTTTAAATACCAAATTTAATTGACGCGGTTGAATACAATAATACGACTCTTTATGAAGGGAGTGGTACATTGTTACATGAAAAAAAAGATAAAAAAAATGATAAAAGGAAAAAGAGTTATCGGGGTAGGTAAATGGCGAGTCGTACATGATTTGGGTAATCACCATGTAATAAAAGTTGCTAAATCAGAAAATGGGAGGTCAAGCAATAAGCAAGAAGTAAATATATATAAGTCAGTTCCATCTCGGTTCAAAAAATACTTGGGAAAAGTAATAACTCATGGGTATGGATATCGCATTTTAATAATGAAAAAGTACAAACGGATGTTTCCCAGATCAAAAAAATATCAGCGTAAACTTTCCTCCTTGAAACGCAGATTCATGAGGAAAGGAATCATTCCTCGTGATCTTCATTCTACTAACTTACGTTTAAAAAATAGTGGACGAATCGTTATTATTGATTATGGAAATTTTATCAAACACCGCAAAAAGTGAAATGCACACGTCTTTTTTAACTTCTAGGAGGAGATATTGTGAGCAAAAAAAAGCGGGGAGTATCGATCATCACATGTACGAATAGGCCAAAATTTATTAGTAATGTCTTAGCAAATTATAAAAGACAGCGTTACCCGATAAAAGAGTTAATTATCGTATTAAATAAAAGCGGCATGAAATCATCCAAGTACCGCAAAAAAGCAAAAGACCATAAACATGTTTCGGTTTACAAGAGGGGGGAAAAAGTCTCTCTGGGTGAGTGTTTGAATTACGCAATAAAACGGACGAAGTACCCCTATATAGCTAAATTCGATGATGACGACTACTACTCAAAATATTATTTGACTGAGCAGATGAAGGCGCTGCGCCGTTCGAAAGCGCATGTTGTGGGAAAAAGAGCCTATCTGGCATATATTAAATCGAAAAAATTGCTCGTCCTCCATTCACCCGAAAAACAACATAAATTCGTTACGTGGGTGACCGGTGGAACCATTTTATTTAAAAGGCGTGTTTTTAATAAAGTTCGATTTCCAAAAATTTCACTAAATGAAGATGTGATCTTTGCAAATAGATGCAGGAAAAATCACTTTAAAGTATACTCCTCAAGTCCTTACAATTATGTAATGATCCGCAGAAAAAACAAAAAAGGCCACACATGGAAAGCCAGTGACGACCACCTTCTATCCAGGAGTCAGATCGTTGCAAAAACCAGGGATTTCCGAAAACTGGGCACCCGGTCAAAATAAGATATTTCCAACTTAACATGGAGGGGGCTGCCGCGGTAGCTCCTTCATTAAATTCTGATAAAGCTGTCATATTGGGATGAGGGATGCAACCATGATCCACAGATCCGCATTATGCATAATTTCCTATACAACAGCAAAAGACCATTAGCATAAAATAATGCTAATGGCCAATACGCTTACTTGTTGTATATTCTATACATAAGCACTGCTGTTTCTGCCCTCGTTGCATTCCCGAGCGGATTGATTCCGCTACCGTCCCCGTTGATAATTCCATTCCTGATTAGCGTAGATACGCTTTGTTTTGCATAGGATGCGATTTCCGATCTGTCCGCAAATCCGGAAAGATTGTCCTCCGATCCTGCTGCAATCTCTTTTTTCGCTTCCTTCAATGCGCGCTCAATCAGTACCATTATGTCTTGTCGGGTTATCTTGGAATTCGGACTGAATTCGTTCCCGCGAACCCCATTGGTAATTCCCAGTTTACGGGCAATCGCTACAGCTTCGGCATAGTAGGCATCAGAGCTGATATCTGCAAATTGGTCATCTGTCTTGGCAGTCAAACCAAGGGTATGAACCAAAAGTTGAACGAAATCGGCTCTTGTAATGTCTTCGCCAGGTTTAAAGATGTCGTTCGATGTACCCTGAATAACCCCTTTAGACACCATGACCTCGATTGCATTTTTTGCCCAGCTATATTCAGCTAGGTCACGGAAGGACTTTAGGACGTAAGCGACCGCATATTTACTGAAGTGCGTAGTCATGAAAGTTACTTTTCCGGTAGTGGAATCATATTTTCCAGTAGGGACTGCTGTTATTCCACCGTTTCCATCTACGTACCAGACCGTAATATGCTCCGGATTCGCAAGCTCTTCGATAGAAGGTGTATAAGGGATCGATACGAGTACCGGCGCATCCGGGTTGCTCCAAGCAACGGTTGACCCATTCACCTTTAAGTTAAGCTCAATGACCGGTTTGCTGCCGATAGATGCTTTGGTTTCTGCATCTAAGCTACTTGTATCTGCTTTCCCGATCGACAATGTAACGTCTGCCGAGCTCACTCCGGCAGAAGTAGCTAACATGTTGGAAGGTACAGCGACTGTGCCGATTTCTGTGGACACTACAACTTTTTTACCATCGTTTGCTGTCAAAACAGAGGCCGGCAAGTTGACCGCATAAAGATTTACTTCCGCTGTCTTCGGTACTTCAATCAGGGCAACCTCCGACTCTTTGAAGGCCTTGTTTAAGGCTAAGACATCCACAGTGACTTTGGCTGTTCCTGTCTCGACAACGGGAGTTTTTATTTTCACCATACCAGGGATATTACTGACAGGTGCTTCCGGTTCTTTGTGTGTATCAAGAGGTTCAGGCGGGTAAGATGTGCTTGTCACCGTTACGGTTAATGCTGCTGTCAATTTTCCGTCATCTGTTTTTGCTGTGATGGTTGCAGTTCCGCTCGAGACTCCGGTGACGGTTACGCTTGTTGTTCCGGTTGCCGCGTTATAGACCGCATTAGTCACAGTAGCCACATTAGAATCTGAAGAGGTGAAGCTTACCGTTTTGTTGGTTGCATTGTCTGGTCTCACGTTAGCCTTGAGAAGCACCGTGCCCCTGACTTCCAGCGTCGCTGCGGTTTTATCGAGAGTCACTCCAGTCACGGTTATCGTTGGCTGTTCCACTGTGATAAGACTAGTGGCCGTATAATCGCCATCCGCTGTTTTGGCCGTGATGGTTGCAGTTCCCCCCGAAATTCCGGTCACAATTACACTTGTTATTCCGGTTGCCGCGCTATAGACCGCATTCGTCACAGTAGCCACACCTGGTGCTGAAGAGGTAAAACGTACCGTCTTATTGGTTGCGTTGTTCGGTGTAATGACAGCCTCAAGAAGCGTCGTCCCTCCGACTCGCAGCGAAGCTGACGTTTGATTGAGCGATACTCCGGTTACGGCAATCCCCGCTTCAATCGGCAATTCCACCGTTATGGTGCTGGTGGCCGTATAGCTTCCGTCCTCTGTTGTGGCTCTGATGAGCGCGGTTCCAGTCGAGACTCCGGTAACAATGACACTTGTTGTTCCGGTGCCCGCGTTATAGACCGCATTCGTCACTGTAGCCACATTAGAATCTGAAGAGGTGAAGCTTACCTTCTTGTTGGTTGCGTTACCCGGCATAACAGTAGCCTCGAGAAGCATTGTCCCTCCAACTTGCAGCGGGGCTGCGGCTATATTGAGCGACACTCCGGATACAGGTACAGCGCTTGCTTGCTGAACCGTGATCTGAGCCATTGCAATTCTTCCACCATCCACCGTGGTTGCGGTAATCGTAGCAGCTCCGTTACCGATCGCGGTAACAATTCCCGTGCTGCTCACGATGGCGACCGATTCATTGCTGCTTGACCACAGGACGGTCTTGTTTCCTGCAAGGTCCGGAACAACGGTCGCAATCAGCCCAGCAGTTTGCCCGGGTTTTAAGGCTAGAGCCTGCTGATCCAGCATCACGTTAGCCACTTCACCAACCGCAGGTGTAACTTCTATCGGTAGTGTCCCATTGATTCTCGCCAACTCTTCTGCTGTGATCGGCAGCACCGTTCCATGCCTCGGTGTCGGTGTCGGCAAGCTGTAACCGCTGGAAACCGGGGTCCATATGCCGGAATCCAAATCAGTGGTGTAGAAAGGCTTGTAGCCCCCACCGGAGAAGTAATCGATAAACAGATACCATTTATTTTCTCCGTTTGCCTTGAATACCAGCGGTCCTTCTCCAGCTGGGATGCTCCCTTTTCCGATTCCTTCTTTAATCATGGTGAAGTTGCCGAAAATGGCGTTGCCTGATTCCTCGAATACCATCTTGCCGTTAGGCGCAGTGGTAGCGTTGTAATCACGCTCATCCTTGGTAAATCTGTAAATCTTCCCGTTGTTTTCAATCATCGTTGTATCAATAACCGAATAACCGGGGTTGTAATACTCTTGGGCTTCCGTAAAGGTATAAAAATCCCGCGTCTTCGCATACATAATTCTTTCGTTCGGACTTCCCGACTTTGTGGCATCACTGTAGATCTTCGATGCCCAGAATACGACATATTCTCCCGTCGTTTTGTCATAGAACGCTTCCGGTGCCCACGTATTTCCTGCCAAATCGGAAGATACCTTAACCAGCCTTTGGTTGGACCAGTGGGTCAGGTCCGTAGATTCCCAGATCAACAGGGAAGTGCTGCCCGTTGTTTGAGCCCGGGTCCAATCCCCGTTTTTATTAATATTCAGGTCTGTTGCGATCATGTAGAACTTATCACCATCCGGCGATCGAACAATAGAAGGATCTCTAACCCCTTTCTCACCCAAGTGAGAGGTAAACACAGGTTTGCCACTGTTCAAATTGTTCCAGTGAAGCGGATCATTCCCATTACTTGTTGCCAGGTAGAGCTGTTCACCATCTGTCGTGCCTTCTCCGATAAAGTAGGCAAACAGATAGCCTGCATCCTCCGGCTTGGCGGGCAGCACCTTGACATGAGCCAGAAACGCCTTCGTGAGAACTTCGTCATTCAACCGGAGTGTTGCCGTCAGCTTGATTTCCACATCACCGCTTCCCGATGCGGGACGTTTTACCTCACCGGTCTGTGTAACAACCGTAGAATCCTCTGAGGACCATGAAATCAAAGAGCCATAGTCACCTTTTACAGGCAAGGTCAGATTGTCGCGGACATCATTAATGTTATGCACCGTCAAGTTCTCTGCATCGTGTTTTAATTTCTCAGCATCTGCAAGCTGCTTAATGACGGTTACAGTAAAGGTTTTGGTTGCTGTTGCATGGCCATTACTGATTGTTGCAGTCAACGTTACCGTTGCGTTACCGGCGGCCGCTGCAGGACGTGTTACCTTACCTGTCTGACTATTGACCACAGCTTCATTGCTCGAAGTCCAGGTGATGGCACTTCCATACAAACCTCTGCTCGGGAGCGCCAAGTTGTCTTGTACAGCGCTGGTATCCCCGAGCGTCAGGTCCGTCTGATCGGTTATAAACATATCGCTCAACTTACTTCCATAGATCGCCTGAATTTCCGATGCATTCAATGCTCTTCTGTAAAGGCGGAAGTCGCTAACATTGCCTTTAAAATAGGGGTCGCCATAATTAGGCCACGGCTTACCGATAAAGTTGGCATTGGTCGGTTCCAGACTGCTCGGCTTTTTAGAAATCACATCGCTTTGTACGGCAACCCCGTCTACATACAAGGTGGCGGTATCTTTCAAGGAAGAATACGTCACCGCAACCTGCCTCCAAGAATTGACAGGAATCGAAGTGCTAGCTACACCACTCTCTCCGCTCCAATTCGTAGGCGTGATCGTGTATCTGAACTTGCCGCTCAGAGTCGGCGCGAAGAAGATATATCCATTGTTCGTGTTGCCGAATGTCGCCAACCATTGCGGCGCTGTTGCCGTTGCATCCATCTTCATGAAGGACGATATCGTTAAATCGTCAACCCCTTGAAGAAGGTTATTTGGCATTTGTACATATGCGCCATTGTAACCACCACTTAATTGAAGGGAGCTGCCTCCAATTCCTTGTCCCCAGGTTGCTCCGTTTTTAAGTACGCCGTCATTCCCATTCCCCGATGAGTCTATTGCAGAAGTACCACTGGTTTCATCCAGTTTGTACCAAAGTAACATTTCATTCTGTACCGTTACAGTAACTGGGTATGTCACACCTTTGTAAGTAACCGTAATAACTGCGGTCCCTTTATGGATCCCGGTCACCCTTCCAGAACCGTCTACTTCGGCAACATTCGAATCCGAGGATTCAAACGTTGCTGAACCCGTAACATCTTCCACGGATCCGTTCGGATGAGTTACAGTGACCTTCGTACTGTGTGTTTGGTTGAAAAATAACACATAAGCGCTGGAATCCAGCCCGACCACATCTCCCGCTTTCAAAACGGTTACCGAAATGGTCTTAGTGTCCGCCGCAGACCCTTTACTGATACTCGCTGTTAAATGAACGGTCGTATCTGCGTCTACCGGCCTGGTCACTTTGCCATCAATGGCTATCAGATCCGTACGACCGGAGCTCCATGTTATATTCACACCGGCTGCATAAGCAGTCGGAAGTGTCAAGTTGCTGACCACTGCCGAAGTATCGCCAAGATTCAACCCCTCTTTAACCGCTTGAACAGCCTCGCTGTCGGTCAGAGACTCGATCCAGACATTCTTGATTTCATCGGCAGATAAGGCACGGTTATATAAGCGGAAATCGGAGATCTGCCCTTTCAAATAGTGATCTGCAGGATAAGCAGGCTTGCCGATATAGTTGGCTATCGTCGCCTCCATATCCTTGGGAGACAGCGATACGTTCGCTCTTTCAGCAATCTTGTTCCCATCCTCATAGAAGGTCATGGTTGTGCCGGATAAGGTCACAGCAACATTTTTCCACACACCCTTTGAAATAGATGAACCCTTCGATACGTTTTGTTCCGCAGACCATCTGTCATTCGTGATGCTGACACGGGAATTGCCGCCTCCATCGGTCAGCATGCCAAAATATTTCGTACCGGGACCCGAAGCAGGGTCATCTGCTGAACCAAACGTAAAGATCCAGTAAGGATTGCTGATTGTTGGATCGATAAACACGTTCGTTGCCACGGTGATATCCGTTATATCAGATAGAATGCCATTTGGCAGCTGTACGAAGCCGCCCGTTCCGTTCAGCGTGACAGCACCACTGCCATTTTTCGCTGTTCCCCATGAGGCGCCTTCACTCAGTGTACCGGTATGACCGTTTCCGGTAGAATCGCCCACCGTAGTCCCGCTGCCCTCATTGAATTTGTACCAAAGCTTCGGACTTGTACCCACCGGAGGCGGAAGTGGTTTCACATAACGTACAGAAATCCAACCCACAGCGGGCTTGTCGGAGCCTGCCTTAACCAGTTTTACCTCAAGCTGGTCCGTGTCCACGTCTACAGTAAATTCCTTGATCTCCCGCTTGTCGCCAACTACATAATTTTGAAGTTTGAGGTCGTTTTGAACATAGATGTCCATCAATCGGGATGACGAGTTCCAAGGGTCGTCAAAACCCATTTGTACGGTATAAGTTCCGTGGGGAACTTCAAATTTATAACCGATTCCCTTCCCGTTATCATTTCCGTCATATTGGCGAATCGACAGATACGGGTCAGTTTCATCGCTCTTGGCCCACGTTTTTCCATCATCTGCAACATATCCCCAGGTTTTTCCGGCGATAGGGTCCACGCCAAAAATCTGATCGGGAACCGATTGTTTCACGCCGAGTGTAACTCCGTTTTGCACGGTCGTTGCCCCTGCATCAACAAAATAATAAAGATTAGGGTCCGCAGGCCCCACAGGAGTCGATGTTTGCACAGTGGATATGGCGCTGGACAAGTCCCCTCTAACGGTTGCCAACGCAAAATAATAGGGTGTGCCGTTCGTCAGGTTCTGGGCGGTATAATAGTTGACATTTCCCGGGACCGAAACATGATGGGAAAGGCTCCCTTGATCCGTGCCATAAGCAATGTCGTAAGAAGCATTAACAGTCTCATCAAAATACAGAGTAACCTTGGAATCCCCTTCAGCTACACGTTTGATAGCTGGTTGAACAGGAATGCCGTTATCATGCTGAACCGTGAGCCAACTGATTAGCGGCTTACTGTTGCCTTGCTTCGTGACCTTTACGTCAAGCTCTCCATCCGTAACGGAAATGCCTACTATCCGCTTCACGTCTTGGCCCGATCCAATCAAGTAGTTGGTAAGGACTTTCTGTCCCTCTACTTCAAGATCCATGACCCGGTCGGAACTATTCCATGGATCATCGAAACCCAGATCCAGATTATATAGACCGCTCGGCACTTCAAATCGATAGCTTAGGCCTTTACCATTTGTATTGCCATCGTACTGGCGAACGCTATTCCAGCGCTCCTCATTTTGGTTTGCCCAAGTTTGAGAATCATCGGCATCATAACCCCATTTGTATCCTGTGACAGGATCTTCCTGATAGGCTTGATCTTCCACGCTGTTCCGAACACCAAACTCCTCGCTTGTTTCCAATTTATCAGGGCTTGAATCTCCAGCATCTACATAATAAAGCAAATCCTTCTCTACCTTGATCCAACTGAGCATAGGCTTGGAGTTGGCCTTCTTGAGAACCTTCACTTCAAGCTGACCATTCGACACATTGATGGAGTCAAACTGCTTTACTTCCTGGCTATTGCCAATGACATAATCCGTTAACTTCGTTGTCCCATTAATAGTCAGATCCATCTTGCGGTTGCTATCATGCCATGGATCGAAAAATCCGACCGTAACTCGATAGGCCCCGTTGGGAAGATTGAATTTATAGGCAAGTCCGTTATTCAAGTCGTTCCCGTCATATTGCCGAATGGTCTCGAAATTGCCGCTGGCGTCAGTCCGGGCCCAAGTGGCATCACCGTCAGCTATATAGCCCCACGTATTCCCAGTAACCGGATCCACCCCGTAGGCTTGGTCCTCCACTCCGTTCAGGGCGCCAAAAGACTCTCCGTCTTCTAAAGTTGCCGAACTTCCGTCTCCAGCATCCACATAATAAAGCAGCTGTGGTTCCAGGATATCGCGAGGTGCACCTGATTTTACAGTTGATTCAGTCTGTATGCTGCCATTCGTGGCCACAACCTTAAAATAATAAACTTGATTATTGCTAAGTCCAGTTACCGCAGCGTTTCCTCCACTGACAGCCAATTGATTCTGCAAGTTATCGGATGTTGTGCCGTAATGTACCGTATAGGCGGTTGCCCCGTCGACTTCCGCATACTTCAGGTCAATCCGATGGTTGCCGATATGAACTGTGCTGATCTCCGGAGCTTTCATCGCACCATCTGCCCGGGTAACCTTTACATAGCTAAACTGCGCATTACTCCAGCTATGCAGTCCCACCATACCGCTGCTGTAAGTGGAATCCAGCACATCAAAGATCAGCTCGTCATCCAGATATGCCTGAATATGCGGACCATCCAAAACAACTTTTATCTGGTACAGTTGGTTAAGCTTTGCCGAAAAGGCTTTCGAATTGGTGATATTCGCGCCATTCTTCCGTAAGAACAGGGCATCGTTCTCAAATCCGAAGGCATAGGCATGACTATAGTCCGTACCGCGGAAAACCAATCCCCAATCGGCGCCTAACTCTGAATGTTTGGCTGTAACTGAGATGGTGCCATCTATCATTTTGACGTTTTTGACGGAAAGCTCTCCTTGGTTATCTCCTCCGGATTGATGCTTGAGCAAACCATTTTCCATATTCCATACACTGACGTCCTGATTATAGGAACTCATGGAGGAATTCTGGAAACCATCTTCCCACGTAACGGTTTCAGCTTGAGGCGTAGCTTGAACGTTGGCTGTTGGTTGCCCGATTCCCCCCACACCAACAGATGATACTCGGAAGGAATAGCTTTGGCCGTTGGTGAGATGATCAACAGTTGCATAATTCGTAGGGAGCTCCAAGATGGTTGGCGCCCCATTCTCCGTCGTCATCTCCAAAGAATACTGGGTGACACCTTGCACCTCGGGGAATTCAAGTTGAACTTTGCCGTCGCCTGGAATGGCAATCAACTTACTTGGTGGTTGTATCGTTGGAATGACCATCATTTCCGAAGACAAAGAGCTGTTGTCTACTCCGTCCTGTGCCTGGATCGCCACGTAATAAGGACTTCCGTTGGTTAGGCCTGAAAGGGTACCTTTATATATGCCATCTTGACCGGCGATTTCAACGGTTCCGTTGTATGTACCGCTGGATGTCCCCCACTTTGCCAGATAATGCGGAACATTGGGGTCACCGGAGAATTGAATGTCCACCCCTCCATCCGTAGGATTAGCGGAAACCTGTTGTGGCGGACTCAGCTTCGGCGTCACGGATACCGTGTCCGATGGAGAACTGTCACCGTAATGGTTCACGGCTATTACTGCCATATAATAGATCGAATTATTCTCCAGACCATGGAGCGTATAGTTTGAACCCGTTACGGGACCGGCTGTCATATTCATATTGTCCGGGGATGTACCGTAGACGATCTTATAGCTTTCAGCTTTTGGAACGTCGTTTATTTTGATTTCAGCTGCGTTATTCAAGGACTTGACCGAATCAACAGTCGGTTTTTCCGGTGCTTGATTATCCGCCGCATAGCTGCCGTCCAACGTAACAATAGACCTTGCAGGAATGGTATATTGGAAAGCACCGTTTGCATCGGCCGTTACCATGTCATGCCGAGCCAAACTTTCATTTGCGTTTGTCACATAAGGTGTAAGATGATATACTTTTTTTCCTTCCGGCAACTGATTCAGTTGAACGGTAACCGGCTTGTCCTCATTGGTGTAGTTCACAAAGACGGAAGTCAGTTTATTATTGCCCTCATGCAAATAAGACGACCCCATCAGCCCCTTGGGATCATTCTCCGCCAATCCGGTCATGGCTATCCGCTTAGCGCCCGGACGAATAAACTTACTATAGTTCCCGAGCGCCCATAACATTTTGGAAGTATAAATGGATTGCTCGTCTCCCGGCATACCATAATCCGTATAGATCAGACCATCTTTATAATCTCCTTTGGATACAGCCGTCCACCATTGCCAAGCGGATGCATTCGCAACAGATAGATCATAATGAATCGTACGCGCTATCAAAAGTGCAGGATCAATGCCCAGGTCCCTTCCGTTCCCCTGCATTTCCCCGACATCGCCCAAAATGCAATATTCACTCATCCAATTGGAGGAACCTGGCAAGGTGCTTTGAAGATTCTCCCACAGCAGCTTCCGCAATTCCCCTAAGCGGTCCCCATTCCGATCCGAAACGGTATCCGACCAATAGGAATGGGAAGCGATCTTGTTACTGATTTTGGAAGCTATTTCAGGGTTACCCAAAAGGTCCTTTATATATTCCCGGTACTTGCCTACATTTAATTTATTGCTTCCTCCCTGATATTGCAGTTTGTTATCGTTAGGGTTTTGGGAGGTAGCCATAAATTGCGCATATTTCGCATCATCAAGCAGAGATAGGATTTCGACGCCGTCCGGAGCACTTATTTTCGTCGTAATATTCTTATTCTGGAGCTCCGCATAGAGGCTATTTATAACATTAATGATATCCGTGTTGTTATAGCGGTTCGCCTCTTGACCGGCTCCATTCCAATCCCAAGTAGGTTCGTTTATGGGGCTAACATAATTAAAATGAATACCTGATTTGTCGAAATGATCCATAACATCCGCCAAAAACCCGGCAAACTTGCCCTCATAACCCGATTTAAGATTGGTAGAGCCTACTGAAGCATCCGGCTGTGCATGTCCGTTCTTGGTCATCCATACTGGCGGGCTGTTCACAAATCCAATTAGATCTTTAACACCTCTATCATTTGCAGCTTTCAAAAACCATTGCTGCCCCGCTTGCTTCGACCAATCATAAGCACTATTCTCATCTTTCTTAAAACTTTCCGCCCTTCTCCAAGGGATCGTAATGATACTTTCATCCGTAACGCTGGAACCAGCTCCAATGTTAAATCGCCAACTTGATAAGCCGATTCCCTTGTCCTGTGAAAATAATAAATCGGCAATCCTCTCTTTATTGCTTTCAGACCATTCCTTTCCAATCGGATCCATAGACCACGCGTCTGAAGCGCCAAAGTTATCAATAGTTTGAAAAGTTGAACTTGCATTGATGTTCACTAAAGTCCTGTTAACATCGGCAGCGTGCGTTACTGTCGATGCAATAGGACTGACCGCTACCAGAACGGAAGTGATCATTGACAGGGTGCGTTTTAACATCTTTAGCCTCCTTCAAATCTCTTTATAGCTTCGTTATGAAACCCATTTCATTGGTTCTTGATTTCTGATTATTAGCCAATATGAATAGTATAAAATTGGATGAAATCGCTTTCATTAAAATAAATATCCAAATTTATAACAAAACTTTGCTTTTTACGAACTGCAACCAAATAAAAAAGCCGTGAATATTAACTGAATTCACAGCTTTTTTCCTTCAATATTTCACTGATTTCTTATACATTTCACAAAGACTACCGACATTCTGCTTCATAATCCCCTCACAATCAGGTTCTGATGCAAGTGTTGTTACTGTAAGAACAGCTACACCCGATAAGCCCGCATCGCCTTTCGCAGCTCACGCCAGGAGGGACGCTTGCCATACATCAAAACACCTGTACGATAGATCTTAGCAGCAAGCCAAGCCATAGCACCGATTGATCCCAATTGAATGGCTATGGAGAGCCATATCTGCCAGATAGGCGGACTACTCATTCCGATACGCAGGAACATGATAAGCGGTGAAAAGAACGGTACGAACGACATCGTAACAACGAATCCGGCATTCGGGTTATTCAGTCCGAACATGGCGATCATGAAGGCTGCCACGATGAGCAGGGTGACTGGCATAATAGCCTGACCCACCTCTTCTGTACGGCTCACAAGCGAACCTACAGCCGCAAAAACCGTTGCATAGATGAAGAACCCTAGGAGATAGAAGATTAAGAAATAAACGATCAATGATATTTGTAGATCGGACCAGTTAAGGTGCAGCTCCGAAATTAGTTTGCTGCTGCCAGATAAGCTTAAATTGATTGCGCCCACCACAATCATCAGCGCTATTTGCGATAGAGCGAGCAGGCAGATTCCGATGATTTTGCCAAACATCTGCTTGAGCGGCGATACACTAGTGATAAGCAGCTCCATCACACGAGAGCTTTTCTCCGATGTAATTTCCATCGCAACCATGTTGCCAAAACCGATTACCCCCATGTAAAGCATGAATAGCATGACATACACAAGTGCATAGGACATCACCATTTGTGATTCCGTTTTACCAGACGAAGCCTTGTCATTGGTTGAAATTTGCACCGTCTCTAAGGAAACAGGCGCTTGAATATTGGCCTTTTGTTCGGCTGCTAGACCTGCTCCCTGCAGGGCCGCGTCTGTTTTAATAAGCTGAAGAGCGGTCTGAAGCTTGCCTTTTAACGAAAATTCCATCGTTCCTTCGGATTTATACACCATTTTCGGAAAACCGGCTGTAACGGCATCTGTAAATTCCAAATAGCCCTTGATCTTTTTATCAGCGATCTGCTGCTTACCTAAGGCTTCATTCGCTGCCGTACTCCCCGCATCCCGAAGTGGAATAATGACAATATCCGGATTGGGTTGATTATTATAAAATGCTGCTAGCTTACCGGCAAGCTCCGTTTGTTTGCCCTCGAAGACTCCAATTTTCGTTGCTTCATGGGAGGAAAGTTTATCAATGATTGCAGGCAAATGAATCATAATGGATAATAGCAAAATCAGAATCACACTCATCACACGAAACGATTTGGACCGAAAACGGGTCATGAAAGTGAATTGAATAACGGTCATGATTCTATTCATGTGTTCTCCCCACCTTCTGGATAAAGATTTCATTTAACGTTGGTTCCATCAACTGAAACCGATATACATTGGACTGCTTCATGGCATGTCTGAGAATATCCTGCGCCGCCGATGCTTCGTTAATACGGAGTTCATACCCAGTCAGATGCTTTTCAACCGCAGTAACGCCTTGAAGTTTCTCCAAACCTTCAATCGGATTCTCGGTCTCTAGTATGATTCTCTCTTTGGGGAACGTTGCTTTAATATCCTTCAAGCTGCCTTGCACAAGCGTATTGGAACGATGCAGAATGCAAATATGCTCGCACAGCTCCTCCACATGATCCATACGATGACTGGAAAAAAGTATTGTCTTTCCCTCGTCGCGTAAGCTTTTCACTGTTGTTTTCAGCAGCTCCACATTCACAGGGTCGAGCCCGGTAAAGGCTTCATCCAGAATGAGTATTTCCGGGTTATGTATGACCGCAGCGATGAATTGGATCTTCTGCTGGTTTCCCTTGGAAAGCTCCTCCACCTTCTTGTTGTAGTATTCGGGGACGTCAAATCGCTCCAACCAAAGCTTCAAATTTGCATCCGCTTGTTTACGGGAAAGACCACGCAGCTCTCCTAAATAGATGATCTGATCGCTAACTTTGACCTTCGGATACAAACCTCGCTCTTCTGGCAAATAGCCCATCAGCTGCCTCAGCTCTTCTCGATAACCTTGACCCTTCCACTTTATGCTTCCATGGTCCGGGTAGATAAGACCTAATACCATCCGCATCGTCGTTGTCTTCCCAGCTCCATTAGCCCCAAGCAACCCATATATTTCTCCCTGCTTTACTCGGAGCTGGATGTCATTCACTGCCGTTTTCTCCCCGTATTGCTTCGTAACATGATCAACGATCAAAGGATATGTCACCTTAAAGCCACCTTCCTTAGATAACGTGTTTATTTGTTCATAAGTAAGTTTACCACAGGATTTGGAAAAAAACGGAACAAAAAAAGCCGAATGCTGTGAGCATAACTCACACATTCAGCTTCTCTTACAAGCCAAAAATCGCATCAATCACTGGCTTCGTCGTCCCACCGGGATACATCAAATACAGCAAAACATACACCAAGACGCCAGTAGGCGCTGTAAGCAGCCATACAATCGCGGCGACTCGTCCGATTTTTTTATGTTTTAGAAATTTGTTTTTGTAAGCAAACCATAATGTGATTAGACCTAGCACTCCACCCACCGTTGCCAGCGTAATATGGAAGAACAAGAATAAGTGATACGGCAGCTTCAGACTCTCAGGCCCGCCAAATGCCGTATTTCCTTCAAACAAGGTACGGGACATGTAAATGATGAAAAACGCCAGTGCGAAGATTGCTCCAAGAACCATCAGCTTTTGATGCGTTTCCCGATTCCCTTTTACAATATGATACCAGCCGAAACCAACAAATATAGCACTGATAACGATAAACATCGTAGAAATAGTTGGTAAAATGTGCATCTCCATAAATCCTTTCTAAGCGCGATTCCAGTTCCCGCCTTGATTATTCAAGTTCTCTTGTGTCTCAATAAGTTCTATATCGTCATCTTCCTTACGCTCTCTACGGTACCATCTGAAGAAAATATAGGCAAGTGTTGCACCATATACGACTTCTTGAATGATTTTCATAAGAACACCGCCGAGTTGTTGGTCATCCAGCGGAGACAAATGAGCAAAAGGCACAGTAACGTTCGAGTACATTTCATAAATGATCGAATCAGCAAATATAATAAGCGCGCAGGCAGGTGTCAACAACATCCCATTACCGAAAATATACGCCAATTTCTTCAGGTCATTCAGACGATTCAACTCCGGAAGTGGACAAAATACAGGAAACCACATCATGAACGCTGTAAACAGAAGCACTGTATGATAACTTACAAGTAACACATCATTCTTCATCAAACCGTCCATAATAAAAGGCATGTGATAGATGGAGAATAGCATATTGAACAAAAATAGCGCAATCAGCGGACGTGTGAAAAATGAAAATGTGCCGCGGAAGACTCGATTTTGCATGAAAAAACGGAGCACCCAAGCAGGCGTACCTAGCCATATAAATATAGGAACAATTAAATAAAGAATCGTTTGCTGCAGCATATGCGCGCTGAACAAATAATGATGACCGATGTAGTTAATCGGACTCCCTTGTCCTATGTAGAACAGGGCAAGCCCCGTATAGAAACATAGCTTCTGCTTATCCGAAACTGGCTCGGCATCTGCGAAATTCCCATTCCCCTTAGCGACAAATCGACTATAGACATATCCGACAACGACGACCACCAATAGTATAACAGGATTCCACAAATCGAAAAATCCACCAATTTGGCTCATAGCTAATCTATATCTCCTTTCAACTAAAAAAAGAGGAGGCACTTTGTCTAGACAAAGTTGCCTCTTCCTGCTTTCTTACCACCATACCCAATATACTGCCATAATAACACCGGTGAGAGCAACAATTGCTCCACCCCCGATAAAAATGAGCGGGAATAAGTGTCCTCTTTCTTTGGCATGCATCCAGAACAGAAGCTGGACAACAGCCTGCACAATAGCCAAAGTAACGATGAAGATTAAAATAAAGGAACGATCCAAGTCTCCGTAAAGAACGACAGCGAATGCCAACATCGTAAGAAGAATCGAGATAATGTAAGACAAGTAGTGATTCAGTGGTGATTCATGCTTAACTCGTTTGCTAGGTGCGTGTGTATCATGAGAATTGCTGCTCATCTTAATGACCCACCTTCCCCATCAGATAAACGACTGTGAAGATAAATACCCAGACTAAGTCAATAAAGTGCCAATACAAAGCTGCTACATAAAACTTAGGTGCTGTAACAACCGTAAGACCTTTTTTGAGTCCTTGCAAAATCAACAGTGTAATCCAGCAAACACCGAACGCTACGTGAGCTCCATGGAACCCAACTAACGTATAGAACGAAGTTGAGAAAGCACTTGTTGTGAACTTGTGACCTTCGTGTACATATTCGAAAAACTCGTAAATCTCCATACCCAAGAAAGAAAGACCAAACAATACAGTAATTAATAACCAGAACAACAATTGTCCTAGCTTTTGCTTGTGCATCGCAATGATCGCGAACACACTCGTTAAGCTACTTGTTAAGAGAATGAATGTTGACCAACCCACTGTTTTGAGTTTGAAAAGTTCATCCGCTGTAGGACCGTCTGGAACAGAGTTCCGAAGTGCGATGTAGGTTGCGAATAGACAACCGAACAACACAACTTCAGCACCGAGGAATAACCAAAATCCGAGAACTTTATTTTTCCCTTCGAGGGTAGCCGTTTCCGGATTAGCAGGCAGTGCGCCCGTATGATGAGTACTCATGCCTTTACCCCCTTGTCGTCTTCAAGCTCTTCCGGTTCAATATGCCAACCATGATCGTCGTATACCGAACGTAAGAACATCGCAATAAATGTAACTATGATACCCGCGGCAGCTACATAGTAGTTTCGGTACATAAAACCAAAACCTGCAATGAACAAACCAGCGGACATAACAAGCGGTAAGATAGATGCGGAAGGCATATGAATCGAACCTACAGGTTCTGCCGGAGTCATCTCTTTATTACCAGCCATTTTTTCTTTCCAAAGTGCATCTAATCCGCGAACAAGCGGCGTTTGTTTAAAGTTATATTCAGGTGCAGGAGAAGGAATCGCCCACTCCAATGTACGTCCATCCCATGGATCTGCTGGAGCCGTAATTGGTTTTCTTTGTGTTGCAATAATGTTGATCAGGAATACCAATGTACCGATGCCCATCAAGAACGCGCCTACAGTTGAAACCAAGTTACCTACTTCGAGTTCATGTCCGGGTTGGTACGTAAAGACACGACGCGGCATTCCCATTAGTCCCAAGAAATGCTGAGGGAAGAATGTCAGATGGAAGCCAATGAAGAACAACCAGAAATGCAGTTTACCCATTCCTTCGTTCAACATACGTCCAAACATTTTTGGCCACCAGTAGTAAAGGCCCGCGAACAAACCAAGCACTAGACCACCAACGATAACATAGTGAAAGTGTGCGACAACGAAATACGTATCATGATATTGGAAGTCAGCAGCTGGAATCGCAAGCATAACCCCTGTTGTTCCACCCATTACGAACGTTGGGATAAAGGCTGTAGCGAAAATATTCGCTGTTGTGAAGCGAATTTGTCCACCCCAAAGTGTGAATAACCAGTTAAAGATCTTAACGCCAGTTGGAACGGCAATCGCCATAGTAGCAATCGCGAAGATGGAGTTGGCAACTGGGCCTAAACCTGCTGTAAACATATGGTGAACCCAAACCATGAAGCCTAGGAAACCAATTAATACTGTTGCAAATACCATGGAGCTGTAACCGAAAAGACGTTTCTTCGAGAAAGTCGAAACGATCTCAGAAATGATACCGAAAGCTGGAAGAATCAAAATATAAACTTCGGGATGCCCGAAAATCCAGAATAAATGCTCCCATAGTACATTGTTACCGCCTCTGGCTGCATCGAAGAAAGCACCGCCAAAGATACGGTCAAACATAAGTTCAACAAGGGCAACCGTAATCGCAGGGAATGCAAGAACGATCAAACCAGAAGTAATGAAAGCAGACCATGTGAACATCGGCATACGCATATACGTAAGACCCGGTGCACGCATGTTGATAATCGTAACAAGGAAGTTAATACCCCCGATTAGAGTACCGATACCAGCAATTTGTAGCCCTAGTACATAGAAATCAGTACCTTGCAGGTTGTTTTGAAGGGTTTGTCCCCAACTGCTATCCGTTATGGAGGATAATGGAGCATACCCTGTCCAACCAGCATCAGGTGCGCCGCCTAAGAACCAACTTGTGTTCATCAGTACGCCACCTGCGATGAACAACCACAGACCAAGTGCATTAACGAAAGGGAACGCAACGTCCCTTGCACCAATTTGTAGAGGAACGATGGCATTCATGAATGCGAAGATAACCGGCATAGCCGCAAAGAAAATCATCGTTGTTCCGTGCATCGTTGTTAATTGGTTAAATGCATCGCCGATAAAAATGTGTTGATCGGGATAAGCGAGTTGAATCCGAATCAAGATGGCTTCAAGTCCTCCTACGAGGAAGAAGAAACCGCCCGCTATTAAGTACAGGATACCGATTTTCTTGTGATCGACTGTTGTAAGCCAATCCATCAGACCGGTATGTTTTTTTACTGGATGAGAGTGAGCCAACGTATTAACCTCCTTTACCTGAGAAGTTTATTTCAAAGTCTGTAAGTACTGAACAATATCTTTAATTTGAGCGTCATCAAGCTTACCGCCTGCTTCTTTACCAAAAGCCGGCATTTTATTGCCCGGTTTTTGTTCTTGCGGATTATGTATCCACAACGCCATTTTCTCAGGAGTGTGTTCCAGTATACCAGCAAGTGTATCACGATCTGCGAAACCTTTGAGGTTAGGAGCAACACCAGGACCGTTCGCATTAACAGCGTGACAAGACATACAATTTTCTTTGAAAAGCTCTTCACCTTTTTGTGCAGTTGCCGGCACAGTAACAGGAGCTTTCATTTTAGCTACCCATGCGTTGAAATCGGCTTCGCTTTTGGATGTTACAGTGAAGTTCATTAAAGCGTGTGAAGCTCCACAAAGCTCCGTACATCTTCCTTGGAAGGTTGCGATTTCGTCCGCTTGAAGGTAAAGCGTATTATGGATACCTGGATTTGTATCTACTTTCCCACCTAGGGATGGTACCCAGAAGGCATGAGCCACGTCTGCTGAAACAAGATCGAAGGCAATAATTTTATCCTTAGGTACAACAAGCTCTTGAGCTGTAGCGATGCCTAAATCGGGATATTCAAACTGCCACCAAAATTGATGTGCAGTTACTTTGACATGAACCGCAGCTTTGTCCTTATTGTAATTCGTTGAATGCTTAAATGTGTAGGTGACTGTTGGTACCGCAAGTACTAACAGTAAGAGAATCGGAATGACTGTCCAGATAATCTCAAGCACATGGCTGCCTTCAACTTGTTTAGGTATGCTAGTGTCACCTTTACGTTTACGGAAACGAATTAGCACATACACATAAATTGCAAATACGACAATTACGACAAAAACCATGATAAAGAGACTTAATTTCATTAAATTAAGCTGCTCGGTAGCCACAGGACCTTTTGGCACTAAAGCAGACAAGGTTGGGTCTCCACACCCGGTTAGCAAGAACGTCATTGCCGCTAAAAGGGGCACCAGACGCCATAACTTTTTCAATCGACTCATTGTATCAACCCCACTTTTAAAACAATATTTTTACCACGAAGGCCATGCCCATGTCAATTCACTTTATTAACTATAAATTCGTGAAAAGTTTTTGTCAATCGCTGGAGGGAAGTTCACAAATTGTTCTTAAACCGCTCTGTAGCGATATATTTTCCCTCCATGGTTATTTCCATACACCCGCCTCTTTATGCATAAAAGCCTTTATTTGAGATCACGAATAAAAGCGCAGAAACATCCCATCCTATAAACATTACAACGTATATGGGAGGTCTCTTTTGATGCTCAGGAAGTTAGGTTTTCCGATTTGTGGAATGATATTCCTCCTGCTGACATTATCCGGTTGTGCAGAGAAAGGAAGAGAATATGGAAAAAGTCCCGACCACACGAATTTTGGCGCCCCTGTCGAAAAAACAGAGGAAACCGAAAGAGCTTATCAAACTCAACAGCTCTATGGTCCAGTTACACATAACAATGCAAAGCTGGAATACAGCCAATTTCTTTCCAATCAACTACATGCTATGAATGGGGTAAATACAGCCATCGTAATGACTACGGATCAGAATGCCTACGTCGCTCTAATGATTGACAGCAGTGCTGTAGGTACCAAGGGTTACGCCAGAGAGACGAATAACCAGGGGACTACCAAAGGCTTTTATAACGATAACGCGCCATTCAATGACACGATGCCGTCCAATGATTTGAACAATGGCCATAATAGTTATGAAACTGCCGTGCATCACGATATGCTTTCACATCGATTCAAACAAGCCATGGCTGAGAAAATTCGTACGCTTCAGCCTAACATCATGGATGTATATATTTCGGCG
This sequence comes from Paenibacillus andongensis, assembly GCF_025369935.1. NCBI lineage: Bacteria > Bacillati > Bacillota > Bacilli > Caryophanales > Paenibacillaceae > Paenibacillus > Paenibacillus andongensis. The sequence goes on from NZ_CP104467.1 coordinate 6,808,623, forward strand.
AACCGTGATTTCCTTAATAAAATGAATAACTACGCCCAAGAAAGCTGGAAGGGCCACTCTCTTATGCCTTTATTAACGGATTTCAATCAAACGGTTACGCGGGTTTTCGGTACAGCTCAAGTTTTGCCTGAACACTAAGAAGAAGTGTAGTAGAGAAAATTCCTTCTATATAAAGTAGTATTTGCTGCTTGTTGGTCGGCTCCTGTTTTCATTTGTCTAGCATTCCTGTACAATGAGGGAATCGTCTTTAACAAGAAGAGACTCTGGTCTATGACCAAAGTCCCTATATTAGCAGGAAAAAGGGAGCTGGCCAATTTACCATGTCAAATGGATTTGCCTCATTAGGAATTAGAGAAAGTCTTGTTCACGTATTGCAATCTGGAGGAGTCGTAGAACCGACCCCCATTCAAAAAGAAGCGATTCCTGTTTTATTAAAAGGTACAGATGTTATCGCACAGGCACAAACTGGTACTGGTAAAACCCTTGCCTTTGTACTTCCTATATTAGAAACAATTGATGTAGAAAGCCCAGATGTCCAAGCCCTTATTTTGACACCGACACGTGAACTAGCTATTCAAATTAGCAATGAGTTGAAAAGCCTTGTCCCAGTTACAGGAGCAAAGGTTCTGGCCGCATATGGCGGGCAAGATGTAGAAAAGCAGCTTAGAAAGCTGCAAGGTAACATACATATAGTAGTAGGAACACCGGGAAGATTGCTCGATCACCTTCGCCGCGGTTCTATCAACTTCTATAAGTTGAAAATACTCGTATTAGATGAAGCCGATCAAATGCTGCATATGGGCTTCCTTCATGAAGTGAAGGATATCATTGCCCAAACGTCCCCTTATCGTCAAACGCTTCTCTTCTCTGCAACTATGCCTGAACAGGTCGTAAACCTATCCAAAGCCTATATGAAAGAAGCTAAGGAAATCAAAATTCAAAGTAAACAAGTGACTTTGGCTGAAATTAAACAAGTCCTTGTTCCAACGACAGATCGAGATAAGCAAGATGCTTTGATCGCAGCTATTAAAGAATATAAGCCCTACCTTGCGATGATTTTCTGTCGGACCAAAGCTAAGGCTATAGCGCTCAATGAAGTTTTGCAGGAAATCGGCTTAATGTCGGATGAGCTTCACGGTGATTTGTCTCAAGCGAAGCGAGAACAAGTCATGAAGCGTTTCAGAGACGGGCGAATCGAACTTTTGGTTGCAACGGATATCGCAGCTCGCGGTTTGGATGTTGAAGGCGTCACTCATATTTTCAATTATGATGTCCCGCAAGATGCCGAGAGCTACATTCACCGTATTGGCCGAACTGGCCGTGCTGGGGAATCAGGTGTAGCTGTGACTTTTGCTACGCAGCGAGATATGCCTACCATTGAATTAATCGAAAAAGGAATTAAGATGTCTTTAAGAAGTCCAGAACAGCAGCAAAGACGTGTTCGTTCGAACTCTGAGGAATATGTAGACACAGATGGCAGAGGTTCCGCACGCAGAAGCAGCGGCGGGTCATCACGCGGGGGCCGTAATGAAAGAAACGGTGCAACTGGCGGACGCAGCGGAAGATCCGGCGCTCGCGAAGCTAGCCGTGGCGGTCGAGACAACGTTCAATATGGAACAAGAAGCTCGTCCTCTAGAGGCGATAAATTCGGTTCGCGTACCGCTGCAACGGGAAGTTCACGTACGGGCTCACGTCCTGAGAAGGTTAACTCGGAACGCAATCCGAATACATGGGGACGCGCTGAGAGTAAAGAGCGCCCGGCAGCAACGAATGCTGGTCCAGGTCGCGGTGACAACATGAACGCAGCTAAAGCACGCGTCACCAAGTCCTGGAGCGGCGGAAACGCAGCTGAACGAGCGCCGCGCGCTGAAGGTACTGAGCGCAGACGTTCTGCTCCTCATGGCGATAAGTCTTACTCGCCATATAACAAGTATGCCGGCACAGGGCGTGATGACGCAGCGAGCGCGTCGCGTACGATTCGCGGCGGCAAAGGCCGTGGCGACAGTGCGGAGCGCGGAGCTCGCGGTGCAGCAGCACCGCGGGGCGAGGGCTTTGGAGCACGCGGCGGAGCGCCGCGTGGTGAGGGCTTTGGTGCACGTGGCGGGGCACCTCGGGGCGGGCAAGCTGGCGGCGAACGCGGCCAGACACGCGGACGCGGCGACAGTGCCGAGCGTGGAGCTCGCGGCAGCGCACCTCGCGGTGACAGCTTTGGAGCACGTGGCGGAGCGCCACGGGGCGACAGATCAAGCTCACCGCGCGGTGGGCAATCAGGCGGTTCCCGCGGCAACGCACCACGCGGCGGTGGCCGTGGCGGAAAGCGCTAGGAAAAAAGCGCTTTCCAAGCAAGGCTTTACCGAATAACCCGAACGATGTAAAATATAAATACGGTTGCAAGTGATCCTACTGATCAAAAATCGTTTCATACCGTTGCACGCACGTAGGATTTACCCCCCACAATTCCCATTAAGGAGGTATGTTCCATGTACGCATTAAAGGACAAGGAAATGATTTTTGTATTCACCGGTCCTCACGGTGCTGGTCGTAAGACGGTCGCGGAAATGTCAGGCTCTACGCTCGGCATGAAGCAGGTCATCTCTTACACCACCAGACCTCCGAAGGCTACCGAAGAAGATGGTCAAGATTATCACTTTATCTCTCCGGCCGAGTTTGTTAAAGCACAAGCTGCTGGTGAATTCATTGAGGTTAGTACAGTTAATGACCATTTGTATGGCATCAAAAGTGCAGATATTGAACACATGTTCGAAATTAGCGGAAGCATTTATTTAATTTTGAACCGCTTTGGCGCCGAAACCCTCAAAAAGATTTACGGAGATCACGTAGTCCTTATCTTCATTCATGCCGGTCGGGATAAACTTGAACAACGGATGAAAGAAAGCGGAGATTCCGAGGAAATGATTTCGAAGTATCTTTCTTATTATGAAGAAGAATTAGCTTTCCGTGACCAATGTGATCATGTATTTGAGAATGTTGATTTAGCGCACACCGTGTTTGATTTGACGAAAACGTTGGATCAGTACTTAAATCGCAATTTAGTTGATTTAGATTAAACGGCAGTGAATGCCTATAACAGGCCTGGACGGAACTTCGTCCGGGTCTTTTCACGTAACAATTAGCGGCTGCGATGCCTTCATTAAGGAGTTGTCCACTTTGAAAATTATATCTATTGAACCTACACCTAGCCCGAATTCAATGAAGCTCAATATGGATGAGTCGCTACCTACTGGTGTACGAAAAACCTATACAAAAGAAAACAGCAAGCAAGCACCTGAAAATATGGGGCAATTGCTGGCTGTTCAAGGCGTGATTAGTGTGTTCCATGCAGCGGACTTCATTGCCGTAGACCGCACCTCTAAGGGGGACTGGCAGTTCATTCTGGCCAGAGCCCGTGAGATTTTTGGCGAAGCGCAGCCATCTGCCGACGGAGGCCTGCCGACGGAACAGCAGCCAACAGCTGAAGCCGCATTCGGTGAGGCACAAGTCCTCGTGCAGATGTTTCGTGGCATTCCGCTCCAGGTGAGGGTTCGCGCCGGCACAGAGGAAGTGCGCGTAGGAATGCCGCAGCGCTTCACTGAGGCGGCCGTTCGCGCAGGTACGGCATCGCCGAACCTGATTAAGGAGCGGAAGCTCGAGGAGCTCGGCGTACGCTACGGCGAGCTCGGGGACATCGCGGGCGAAGTCGTCCAGGAGCTCGACGCTTCTTACGACGACGCCCGCGTCGAAAGCTTGGTCTCCCTCGCGATGCGGGAGACCTCGGAAGAAGCCCCCGCGGAGGAATCCGCGGAGGTTGAAGATGCTAGCGCAGCAAGTGCGCAGCTGCGGCACAGCGACTGGAAGCTGCGCTACGCCGCGCTTCAGAAGATCCAGCCGTCGCTTGAGACGCTGCCGCTTCTCGTCCATGCCCTGCAGGACGAGAACACGTCGATTCGGCGACTGGCAACCGTATATCTCGGGGATATCAAGGAACCCGAGGTACTGCCCTTCCTGTATCGCGCCCTTGAGGACGATACACCTTCCGTTCGGCGGACTGCTGGCGATACGCTGTCCGATCTCGGTGACCCTGCCGCCATGCCAGCCATGGCGAAGGCGCTCAAAGATCGCAACAAGCTAGTCCGCTGGCGCGCGGCGCGCTTCTTGTACGAAGTCGGAGACAACACCGTGCTGAGTGCCCTGCACGAAGCTGTCGACGACCCTGAATTCGAGGTGCGCATGCAGGTGAAAATCGCACTCGAGCGCATCGAAGGCGGGCACGCCGCCGAAGGCTCTGTATGGCAGCAAATGACCCGTAGGAACGAATAATGTTCGGTGGAAATAGTCTGTTGTACACCGTACAACTTGCCTTTCTAATTCTCCATTGGTTTAAAAAAAACACGGAGGCCCATCCAATTTTGGATGCCCTCCGTGCTTTTTTACATATAAGTGGGACAAAGACCTAACGCTTACCAAACTGCTCAAAATATAAAATCCGCTCCAAAATCGTTGGATGCGAGCCGCGGAACCACTGAACCAGCTTCGGTTGTGTGACGGGGCTGAGATTTTCTTTGGCAATGTGTTGAAAGGCGCGGATCGCGGCGCTGCCGTCTCCCGTCATTTTCATAGCATAGGCATCAGCGCGATGCTCGATGGCTCTTGAGAACGCATTTTGCGCTGGCGCCGAGGCGAAACTCATTAGGGTCACAATCAGCAGCAAGATCGGCAGCGCTGCTAAATCGTTTTCCTCTTGTATTCCCCAAATTGAACCCCAACGCCGAATAAACCAACGATAAGCATGAAACGCAAGCCAGAAACCGATAAAACTTAATGCGATTCCATAAGCAATCCCTAGATAGATATGCCGCTCGGCATAATGTCCCATTTCATGGGCCATCACGGTCAAAATCTCATCAGGCTGCAGCTTCTTCAGTATCGTATCCCAAAGTACAATACGAGCGTTCCCTCCAATGCCATTCACATAGGCATTAATTGTATGAGTCCGCTCAGACATATTGACTTCATAGACTTGATCCGCAGGGATCTCTGACCGCGCAGCAAGCTGAAGAATTTGTGCCTTTAGCTCTTGATTTTGGAGCGGCCTAAAATCGTGATACAGCGGGTCCAGCACAACGGGCTGGATGAAGGTGACGAACAAAATAAGCGGAATAGATACCAGCCAGAACCAGAGCCACCAGCGGTTAGGACTCCATTTTAGCACCCCTCTGAAAATCCATACGATAACTGTCGTACCCAAGACATTAACCAGAAAATCTTTGCCATAATCACTCCAGAACAAAGCTAGTGTTTCCGTGGACAACCCATAAACCTGGTCGATTTTGAACAGGAAATAATCAATCGGCAGCAAGAGCACGTCCATAAGCAAGGTAAATAAAAGCACAAAAGCAACCATCTGCAAGAAAGAGCCTCGGAACAACTTTTCCACTATATGGCGAAACCTTACTGCAATTCCGAGCAGGGCCAGCAGGACCCCCATCTGTAATGGAGTGCTTAGGAAATAAGTTAGCGACCGTATGCGCGACAAGGACTCTGCCTTCGTAATTTCTTGTGTGGTCATAAACGTATGCGGGTCAGCACTGGTTCCAATAAGTTCAAGCGGGATTTTGAATAATTCCCCTTTTAAGAAATAAACGATTAGGGTTAACGCATACACGCTAAAAGTTACGACCAGAGCTATATAGAAACGCTTCATTTCATACCTCCACGACCAACTTCGTTCAAGTTAATTAATAACCAATCTGGTGTAAAGTCTCTAGACAGGAGCCACACCTGGGTGAAATGACCATTCGGCAGTACCAGATTACGCTTCCGGCCAAGTATATCGGACATCCCAAACAGAAGGGATAGATTACGAATTAGCAGCATGCAGGGATAATCATGAGAGTAATCTTTTAATTTATGCTCCTTACTTTGAATGCGGTCATTAATGACCTGAATAAACGTATCAATTCCTTCGGCGCTGGGCTTAGTCAACTGAGATCGCGACAGCATAAGCCGAGCTTCCTCGGTATCGTAGAACAGATGGGTGACTTCTAACCCTACTTGATGATTTCTGGCATCCTCAAGCAGCGCGTCAGGCTTCTCTTGCTGCTGAACCATACGCAATGGAACCTCATTATTTACATTGTATAAATCTAGAAAAATATCAATTGCGGTTTGTTCCAACGCCTTTTTCTGATCCTCGTGTTTATTCATAAATCTCCCCTATATCCATTGAACGAGTCGTTGCTCCCATTTTACCCTATTCAATGAGCTTATACCTCACGAACAAATACTCATAAATCTAATCATATCTCGGGCAAATGAGCGGTCACCCGTTCTCTAGACTATGCGACAGCCTTGTCATTGTATGTGCATGGGTTCAATCATTATCAATTTGCAGAAATAAATAGTCGGTCACTTTATTTGATTTTTCCATTTTCACATGTTGTAATGAGAAGACAACCCCGATTGGACGTGGGAAATGATGAAATTAACTTGTTGTTTTTTAGTGTTGTTCAGTATCTTTTGTTTGGCAATCGCTATGCCTACATCCCCTGCCCTAGAGCAGGTATTACCTATATCCGTTACTAAAGCACATCTAGATGGTACGGAGCTACCGGTACCGGTGACAATGACAGTGTCAGTACCTACATCTTTGCCAACCATTAAACCCAAGACGAATCATCATTTTCAGTTGCAAAATGTTCCTGCCCTATCGCAGCTGCCTGAGCTGCCGAACGGATGTGAAGCCGTCGTTGCCACGATGCTGTTAAACTGGGCTGGAGTTCCCGTATCCAAAGAGGAAGTCGCGGATGCGCTCCCCTTAGGCGAGTTGCCTTATGTGAATGACGACGGAGCATTAATTGGCAGTAATCCCAAAGATGTATTTGTAGGTAGCCCCTATGAGGTAGGTTATGGTATTTATCATAAGCCGATCGCGGACATGCTGGATCAATGGTTACCCGGTCGCGTGAAGGATTTATCTGGCATAGCCTTTGAAGATTTGCTTACTATTGTTTCCCAAGGAAAACCGGCCATGATCTGGGCAACCGAACATATGGACATACCTTATCTGGAGATGGAATGGCAGGATGAGAAGGGGCAGCTGGTCGAGTGGTATCAACCTGAGCACGCCTTACTCTTAACAGGCTGGGACGACGATTACGCCTATATGAACGATCCTATGACCGGAAAACAGGAATCTTATGCTTTATCTGATTTCAAAACTGTCTGGGAGCAGATGGGTTCTCAAGCGATTACATTAAATTAACAGCAGGCCTTTAAAATAATAGTACTCAAAACAAAAATAAATGATTTCGTGAAGGCAAGCTGGCCTTAACGTTTCCGTATGTTGTAAACACTGCAACAATTCACACGCTTTATTGCTATTTTGCTGGTTGAAGTTGTATTCCGTACAACATTTTGCCCTCTTTCTGATGCAAAATGGCCTGTTTAAGTCCCAATTGTTCTACTTTATGCAACACGGAAGGGAGAAAGGCGGGTTCTGGGCACAAATTGTTGCCCTTTATACAATATGTTGCCGACGATGATAAACAGAGGGTAATCTTTGCTTGCTCCAATTTTCTTTATCTTAAAAAAGCATGAACTGCTCGATCTATCCCGAGTAGTCCATGCTTTTTTTTATAAGGGATCCATTTGCACTACCGCTTGCTTACCGCTAAGCTGTATGCCTGTATGCTTACGTCCATGCGAGCTCAAATCTTTGGTCAGCGTCTCCAGCAATTCTTTCGCCTTCGCGCCTTCTTTGCCTGAAATCTTCACGACCAGCAGCACAGCGTCACCGCCTTGCAGAATGCGCTCCGCCTGCTGCCTCTTCGTCTCTAGGTCATGATCTTCGATGTGAGGTGTTAAGCGGAGCTCCTTAACCTTAGGGGCTTGCTCTCGTTTACGGGCCTGCTGCTTTTCCTGCAGGGCTTCTTGTTTCGCTTGCCCAGCGCCAATGAGCTTACAGGGAGGTGGACTGCTCATGAGCGAGGTGCAGATTAAATCCACTTTCAGCTGCTTCGCTAGCAGCAGTGCTTCCTTCGTGGGCATTACGCCCAGATCTTCACCATGTAGTCCTGTTACATGAACCTCGGATGCTTTGATTTTCTCATTCTTAATCATTGTGAATACACCTAATCTTTCGCTATAATGAACCCATTAACAGGAAGAGGTTGTTTAAGGAGATGTCTAACCCCATATGAATAATAAACAATTAGAAGAGCAAATGATCGAAAATTACAAACGTGAAGAGCATATGATGATCCTCGTTTTTGCACAATGGTGTATCAACCATGATTTGGATCCTGCAGCGCTCTATCATAGCGCATACCCAGACCAACCAAATAATGAGGCGCTGCAGCAAGCCCTTGATTTAACGGTTCCCAAAGATGAAGCCGGTGAAGTCCCTGATGACACTGTACTAGGCGTACTATCTTTATTCGGCAACGAGGAACTAGCCTTCATCGTCACACAAGAAATCGATAAGCGTCCGAGAAAGAACCGTTAATCGTTTCCCAAGGATAAACGACTCCGTCGTCCTTCAGGACGAGCGCGTTTGTCAAGACTGATGACGCGAAGTGTAATTAAACTTATACTTTCTTATCTACTTAAAAAGCATGCTGTCTCATCTCAAGGTTAAAAGCTTCAGCCAACAATTCAATGGTCTGCAGTCTCGTTTCAAAACGGTAGCCGCCGGTCACTACCATCACTTCATCGACTTGGTAGCTTTCGGCTAGTTTCAGCAGCTGCTCTCTCACTTGGTTTGGATCACCAATAATCATACGGGATCGATTGTCCCTTACCCTTGTTTGATCCCAATCTGAGTACACATAGTCAGCCGCTTCTTCGGGCGATTTCACTCCTGTGAATTCGCCCTTTTCCGTTTGCAGGATGCGCAAATCAATGGAAGCCGCAAGTCCCTCGGCCTCCGCCTGCGTCTCAGCGCACAGCACATAGATGCACACCGTAGCCTGCGGTACGACATTCAGCGCAGACGGTTGGAACGAGCTGCGGTAGCTGCGCACCGCATGTTGTCCTCCCGCTCCGTTGATGAAGTGCGCGAAGCAGAACGCTGCGCCTGCTTGCGAGGCATACACCCCGCTCTGCCCGGTGGAGCCGAGCAGCCACACCTGGGGCATCGAGTCCACCAAAGGGGTGGCGCGGATGCCCTCGAACACATGCCCGGGTTCCACCGAGTCGGCGAGGAACCCGAGTAGATCCGTGACTTGCGCTGGGAACCGCTCAAGTCCCTCAAACATATCAGCGCTGATGCCTCGCAGCGCTTTGGCCGTATGCGGCGTGCCTCCGGGCGCACGCCCGATGCCAAGGTCGATGCGCCCCGGATAGAGCGCCTCGAGCATACGGAAATTCTCAGCGACCTTGTAGGGGCTGTAATGGGGCAGCAGCACGCCGCCGGAGCCGAGCCGAATACGACTCGTGCGGGCAGCCAGCGTAGAGAGCAGCACCTCTGGCGAGGAGCCGGCAAGGCCTGCCGAGTTATGATGCTCCGACACCCAGAATCGGGTGTAGCCGAGACGGTCCGCCACCTGAGCCAACCCAATTGTTTGCTGTAAAGCTTCGCTATGCGTAAACCCGGATGATACCGGTGACTGATCAAGAATACTTAACTTCAGCATGTCATCCCTTCTTTCTGAGTCATCTGCCGATGATCTTGATTATACAACGTCCGACCAACAAAAGAAAAAGGACAAACCCCTAATGGCGTTGTCCCGAATTGTTAAATTTTGATTAATCCATTCCTCTTACTTACTAAAAGTGTATGGTTACGGAAAAATTTTATGCCAGTCTTTTTTCCAAACAGTCATTTTTCAATACACTTTTATCTTTAATTGAGTGGTAGAGAATCAGAATCCATCGTCTTATAAGCTCAGTGAAGTTGTGGATGAATGAATCCCCATTCGCAGTTGAATGATGTTGTAAAAAGTGCAACAATTACTGCCTAGATCCCGCCTTTCTCCTATTGATGTTGTATTATAATTATGTACAACAATTGGGTCCGATTCAGGCCATTTCGGAGAAAATGGGTTGAATTGTTGTACAAACTACAACTTCTATCTGCCAAATGGGCTTTGGGCGTGTGAATTGTTGTAGATATTACAACATTGGGTAACCGTGATCATTAAAACTTATACTTTCTTATCTACTAAACGAAGAACCTAGCGAAAACCGCTAGGTCCATTGTTCTTTTAAAGTGTAAGTTAGAATTTAGCTTTCTCAATTAAACTTCAAGACTAACAAGAAATGTCTTAATCTCATAAGGCTTCAGCTCAATATTGGAAGCCTCAACATCTCCGATAGGCCGCTCCATCAAATCACATTCCTGCAGCGATCGAATGTTAAAATCGCTCTTAATATCCACATGCGTTCGAACTCCAGCAAACTCATGGATACGAAGCACCAGTCGCTCTCCATCCTCTGCTTTCTTAATCGCATCCGCCATCACGTTTGGGGCAGAAAATTCGAACATGGAAAGTGTGCCTTGCGCCCGAACACCTGCATAACTCGTAAGCGGATTATTAAGCGCCCATGCTTCCTGCACCGTACCGCCTGCATACCAATCCCCCGCATGCGGGAGAAGCGCGTACACAAAGGAATGTTCCCCGAGATCAGCTGTCGGGTCCGGATGAATCGCGGATTTAATGAGTGACAAGCGCATGACGTTATCCTTAATGTCGTAGCCATACTTGCAATCATTCAGCAAGCTTACGCCGTATCCTCGTTCGGACAAGTCCGCCCATTGATGCCCGACGGATTCAAAACGCGCCCAATCCCAGCTCGTGTTCCAATGCGTCGGACGCTTAACGTTACCGAACTGGATATCGTAAGTAGCCTCCGTAGAACGCACGTCTACCGGGAATGCAACCTTCAACAGCTGCTGACGTTCCTGCCAGTCGATATGGGTACGGAAATCAATGCGTCGGCTGTCTGCATAGACAGTCATCCATTGCGAAATCGTAGACTTCGCAAAGTTCCATTTGAATGCAACCGTTGCGGCTAGTGGTCCCTCTTCAACGAGCTCAACGGAAACAAGATCGGTAATTTCGCGCATTTTTTCTTGGTAGAAAATATCGATATCCCAAGCGTCGAAATCAATCGGCTTATCTTCAAACACCTGCAAAACGTTGCCTCGTGAGCTTGCAGCAAGCACGTTCCGGCGATTATCTAGGTCGAATAAGCGCACCAATTGACCGGATTCGTTCCATTCGATTTCATAATGAGGCGTTTTTAGCGTGCGTCCTTTCAGTTGGAAAGGAATCTCTTCAGCTGCAGCAGTGAATTGAGATGGTTCTGTAAAGTGAATCGTCGTCATACCTACAGACGGAACATTAGGTGCATCGATGATCCAGCGGCCATCCGTGTATTGCGATTTCAATTGGTTGCCTTCCCGATCAGTCCAGACGCTGCCAATCGCAGCTTTTTCCCCAGGAATAATAACAAGATCACTGCGTTCCCATGAAGCGCTGTTCAGAACCGTTACCGCACCTTTTTCCTGCTGTGTTCCAATTCGTGCTGCAGCTTCATTCCACGCAGATGTCCCTATAGACATAGCTTCCGCATACTCCTCACGACTGTCCTCGTAGACTTCAGTAATCGAAGAACCAGGAATAATATCATGGAACTGATTGCGTAAAATGATAGTCCAACCCTTGTTAAGCATCTCCTGTGGATAAACGCTCCAATCAGATTTCAACAAGGCAGCCAAAGCGCTGACATATTCCGTTTCACGATATAGAAGCTCCAGCTTACGATTCATCCGTTTGATATAGGCTTGGCTCGTATAAGTCCCGCGGTGATATTCGAGATACAGCTCACCGTCCCATGTATGCACATAACGGTCCGTTGCTTCAACGGTTTCATGTAACCGCTCAAAGTATTCGTCTGCGCGCCCTGTTTTCACTTGTGGCAGGCCAGGCATGTCTTCCAAACGACGGCGCATCTCCAGCATCTCTCGATTGACACCGCCGCCGCCATCCCCATAACCATAAGAAAGCAGAAGCTCTTGATTCACTTCCTTATCACGGTAGGCGTCCCAAGTACCTTTGACTGTCATTGGCGTCACCATGCCGTTGTACGTATAGAAGAAAGAGTTAGCTTCCTCCCAATCGCCAGGCGTGGTAATGAAATGCGTCAAAACCTCGGTTCCATCAATTCCCCGCCATTTGAAGGTATCGTGTGGCATGCGATTGAACTGGTTCCAGCTGATTTTGGTCGTCATGAACGTATCGAACCCGGATTTCCGCAAAATTTGCGGCAGCGCCCAGCTGTACCCGAATACGTCGGGAAGCCATAAATAAGTGCTTTCCACTCCGAACTCCTCACGAATAAATCGGGTTCCATGTAAAAATTGTCTCACCAGCGATTCCCCAGAGGTTAGATTGCAATCGGCTTCCAGCCACATGCCTCCGCCAACTTCCCATCGACCCTCACGTACACGCTCAAGAATTTGCTCGTAAATATCCGGATAATCTTGCTTAATATAGGCATAAAGTTGAGGCTGCGTTTGCAAAAACACATAGTCCGGGAATCGTTCCATTAGGCGTAGCACTGTTGAAAACGAGCGTGCACATTTCTCCCTAGTATGCTTAAGTCTCCACAGCCACGCCACGTCAATATGGGTATGTCCAATACAAGTTACCGTAACCGGATGCTTCTTCTCCATCTGATTTAATTCGCTATGCAGCAGCTCCCGAGAACGATATACGGATTCAAAGTAGGCGTCCGAGAGCGGATTCGACCAATCCACTAACTTAAAAGAACGATCGAGCGCTTTAACTAACTGCGTACGTTCAGGATGGTTAGCATCCAGACTGCGGATGGTTTCCAGCACAGCGCGTCCTGTGTAGTAGAAATCGTCAACCCGCTCATCTAGCCAGCAGAGTTCAGCGCGATTCACTGTATGCTTCTTCTCGCGCGGTTTCCCGCCTCCTTCAAGTCCTGACCACAGGCGGATATCCATCCGCCCCTGCGTGCCTGCAGCATCTTCCGGCAAAAATACTTCTTGATGGTTCGAATCGACGCCCTGAAAAGGGGAACCGTTCCAATATAATAAGGATTCGAATCCGTCATTGTTGCCTCCGCCCGTTTCACCGAAATCGAAGCGCCCCAAAATGGTTTTGTCGGCCCATTCCCTTGGAATATCAATCGTGCGCGATAACCATACGTAGCGGTCGCGACCTTTCCAAGTCTCACCCGTCTTCAGCTCAAATGTAGGCTGCGTAACTGGCGGCCTTGCTCCATTCGCTCCATCCTCGTCTTCCGCAGCTGAAAATCGCTCCAAAGGCACCGCATCGCGATACCGGGTTTCGCTTAATTCACGCAGTCTCGCTTCCAGCTTCGATTCTGTAAAAAACATATCGAATCTCTCCTCCTATCGATTTCAATGAATCAATTTCTCTAGCTTGAGCAAATTGGTATAACTTAACGCCAAACTATCCATCGGGTTTCCCGGGCAATAATCTTGCTCAACAGCGAACCATTTGACACCACTTTGCAATCCCCACTTCAGGATAGGTGCGAAATCAATCGATCCCGTTCCGATTTCAGCAAAATATTTTCTTTCGTCTGCAGTAATATCCTTCAGATGAAGGATCGGCATACGAAAAGCATAATTTTGAATGAAAGATAGCGGATCTTGATCCGCCTTTTTTACCCAGTAGGTGTCAATTTCTGCATAAATAGCCGGATCTTCAAGCAAATATTCCAAGGCAAATTTTCCATCGATTGTCGTATGAAATTCAAAATCGTGATTATGATAACCTACGCGGTAACCCATGCCGCTGACTTTGGAAGCTGCCTGCAGCAAATCATGACGCACACTGGCATACCCCTCTGGATTCTGCAGCCCATCAGGGAGGGAGTGGCAGATCAGATCCTTCGTATCGAAAAGGCGAGCCTCCTCCAATACGGCGTCCATATCGTTCTTCAATCGTTCCAAACCGACATGCATGCCTGCCGTTTGCAAGCCGAGTTCCTTCATAACCGCAGCGATATCTTTCGCTGGATTACCATGCAGCCCATCGATCTGGACGGCCGCCCATCCCATCTTTTTCAGCTCTCTCAGTACGCTTGGGAAATCTTTTTTCAATTCGTTTCTCAAGGTATACAATTGCGCAGCCAATTTATGTTTAATCATTCCGCCATCGCCTCCCTTTTCAAATCCAACCATTCGACCTCTTGCTCAGTTAAGGGCAAATTCATTGCTTGAATTGAGGAATTCAGCTCCTCCGGGTTTCGAGGCCCAATAATTGCACAAGTCGGGAATGACTGATTAAGAACATAGGATAAGGCAATTTGAATCGGTGTAACCTGCTTTTCTTCTGCCAGCTTTACGGCACGACGATAACGCTCCCAGTTGTTTTCGCTGTAGTACACGCGGACCATTTCCTCATCCGCACGATTGTCTGGTGTGAAATTTCCTGAGAAAAATCCACCAGCTTGTGCGGACCATGCCAATAATGGCAGCTGATTGACCGAATGCCAATCGCAGGTATCCTCATCTGCCGAAACGCAGCCCTCCCAGCGGGGTTCGTTAGGCTTAGCAAGACTGAGATTCGGACTGCTGAATGAAAATCCTGTGAGGTTATGGGCAGCCGCGTACTCATTCGCTTCCTGGATTCGTTTATGTGACCAGTTGGAAGCTCCAATTGCCCGGATTCGCTTGGCCTCAAGGTGTGCATTCAGCTCTTCGATGATCGGTCCGACCGCAACGCTCGGATCGTCCCGGTGCAGCGCATATAGATCGACATAATCCGTTCCTAGCCTTTCTAAACTCTCCGTTAAATCCTTGCGGATCGCTTGCGGATTTACCCGTGGACCCGGGCTGCCGTCATCGTGGTGAGCACCCTTCGTTAGAATGACCAACTTTTCCCGATTCTTCTGCTCCGCAAGCCATTGACCGAGAACCAGCTCTTTCCCCCGATATTGATGAGCGGTATCGAAGGCATTGCCGCCAGCGCGAATGTAAGCATCCAGCATCATCCGTTCCGGCTCTTCCAATTTTCTCAAATCTCCCGTTCCCATGAACAAGCGGGAAATAGGTTTGTCTACGCCCTTGATATTCATATATCTCATCCTGAATCCTCCTTCAAACAATTGATCGACCAATCAAAGTGAGTACGGCAGCGACAATTTATTCATCCTCTTTAAACACCGGCATTAAACGGAGTTCAAACGCGAATTCTTTCTCATCAAGACGGTATGGTTCAAGAAGCTGCGGTCCACAAGAATTGGACCCTACCCCGCTCATCTTGTAATCCAGATGGACGATCGTTTCCTTCCTCTTCGCAAGCTCGTAGTTATGAGCCGCTCTTGTCAAATCCTCTGGCGTAAAGTGGGCCACATTCAAAGAGAAATCCTCTGCCGAGGAAAACTTGATGCCCATCCCTTGCTCATTGGAAACAATAGCCCACGCTGTTCCATACCTGGACCCATTTTCCTGAGGCATAATGTAATCTTCAAACATCTCATCGACGGTCATCAGGTATCTGCCTTTTTTCACGCTTTGACGTTTGTCGATATAACTCTCATGCGGTCCGAAGCCTAAATATTCGACTTCCTCCATACCTTGAGGCATCGTAAGCTGAAGGCCAAAACGCGGAAGATAGACCTGCTTTTCTCCCACTTTTACTTGCAGCTTGACTGAAATCTCGCCAGTTCCGTTTACTCGCCAGATCGCTTCTCCATGAAGGGCGATAAACCGACTATCGCTGCCTAAGGAGAAATCACTCTTGATTTCAACGGTTGTTTCGTCTATTTTTGTCCAATCACAGCGGTAGATCTTCATTGCTGTTCGGTCATAACCTGCGTTCAACCATCTTTCCTTCACATGCATGTCATTATCCGTTGGAGCGCGCCAAATCGTGAGCTGAGCCGGACCCTGGAGCATATTCACTCCCTGCTTGGACATCTTCTGTATCGTTCCGCTGTACAAATCAAAGGAATGGCAGAAATCAAAACCTTCGATCGTCAGGATATCTCCCTCCTGGTAAGCTTGAAGAGGGAACATCTGCCGTAAGCTATCACCTGATTCTGTCACCTGCTCCACGGGCAATTCAAACTGTTCAAATGTGATTTCGTAACCGGCTTCCGCCCAATTCGTCTGTTCCTTCAACCAACAGGATAAGGTCAACATATAAGTTCCCGCTGAGGTTTCCGGCAAATCATAAGGAATTGTCACCATTTGATGACCATGCGGTGCGGCTTCAATAGACGAAAGCTGTCCCTGCTGGACGATCTGTCTGTCCATTTCCACCTTCCAATGAAGCCCCAAATGAGATAAATCGATGAAGTCGTAAAGGTTCGTTACCTTGATCGTACCTTTTCGCAAATCCTGTGCTTCGATTCGAATAGGCGCGATCACCTTTTTGAGCTCCAGCAGCCCCGTATGCGGTTTTCTATCCGGCGTAATCAGACCATCGATACAGAAATTGCCGTCGTTAGGCTTATCTCCAAAATCGCCCCCATAAGCAAAGAAAGGCGTACCCTCTTTCGACACGGTTTTGATGCCGTGATCGCACCACTCCCATACACAGCCGCCCATGAGCTTCGGATATTTGTAAATGGCATCCCAATAATCCTTCAAATCGCCTGGACCATTCCCCATTGCATGGCTATACTCGCATAGAAACAGCGGCTTCTTATGTTTCTCATCCTTGGCATATGCTTCAATCTCTTGCACAGAAGCATACATCCGGCTTACCATATCGAGACTTTCCACGTCTGGATTAGCTTGACTCGATGCAGCACCTTCATAATGAACAGGGATGGACGCATCACGCGATTTGATCCATTCCGCCATCGCGATATGGTTAACATCATAACCTGATTCATTGCCCAAGGACCACATCACGATCGACGGATGATTCTTATCCCGTTCCACCATACGAATAGCACGATCTAGAAACGAGGCTTTCCATTCAGGTTTCTGAGAAAGCAGATGGATATTCGTATCATCCCATTCCTCGCTTGCCGTCCCCATGCCATGGCATTCCAAGTCAGCTTCATCAATGACATAGAAACCGTACTCGTCGCACAGCTCCATAAATCGCGAATCATTCGGATAATGGGAGGTACGGATCGTGTTGATATTATGCTTCTTCATCAGAACGAGATCTTTGATCATATGATTCAGCGGAATCGTTTGTCCGAGCTCAGGATGGGAATCGTGGCGATTGACGCCTTTCAGCTTGACCGCCTGTCCATTGATCTGGAAAACACCGTTTGTAATTGTTATTTGCCTGAATCCGACTGGAAATTGAAGCACCTCATTGCCACTATGAACATAGAGTTGGTACAGATTCGGTTTCTCGGCATTCCACAAGACTGGATCCGTCACCTCGAAGCGGAGCGTGCCTTTTCCGTCGACATCAGCTTCATCCGTACCCACGAGGTTACCTTCCGCATCCTTTAATTCGGCTCGGATCGTAACCTGACCCGTTGTCTCCAGTTCTGTCAGCAGGGTCACCTTCCGGAAACCATCTTCGAACGTTTGTTTATTGAACACATCTCGAACATGGACAGAATCGCGTGCAAGTAAATACACATCCCGGAAGATTCCGGAATACCGCCACGCATCTTGGTCTTCCAGATAAGAACCGTCGCACCATTTCAACACCATGACGGCAATACGGTTCTTCCCTTCGCGGAGTAAGGAAGATACATTGAATTCCGCAGGTACTCGGCTGCCTTGGCTGTAACCGGCAAACTTGCCGTTTACCCATAGGTAAAAACACGAATTAACCCCTTCAAAGACGATATATTTGTCCTTTTTGTCCCAGTAACCCGAAAGGTTGAACTCTCTCACATAAAGCCCGGCTGGGTTGTTATCCGGTACATAAGGGGGATCGCAAGGAAAAGGATAATTGATATTGGTGTATTGAAGCTGATCATAGCCATTCACCTGCCAGCAAGAAGGAACGATTAACTCGTCCCAAGCGCTGACATTCGCCGATTCCTCGTAGAAAGCTTCCTCTACATCCCTAACACTGCGATGATATTGGAATTTCCAACTTCCGTTCAATGTCTGATAAAAAGGGGAACGCGCGCGTTTACCGGATTTCGCCGATCCTGCATCCGCATAAGGGATATAATGGGCTCGGGGAGTCTCCCTGTTCACCTGCAAAACGCTTAAGTCTTCCCAATATCGATTGATGTGAATCAATGTGACCACTCTCTCCTTCGTCAAGACATTATGAATTAAAGTAACCTTTGACCATCAGACGGTGGATCAACTCACCGAATAAGCTGTTGGCCCAAGCGAACCATGGGCGCGTATAATCGGTCGGGGAATTCGGATCAAACCCTTCGTGCATGTACCCCGTATCCGCATCCGTGCTCAGGATCATCGCTAGAAGCTCTCTTATTTCAGTTTCATCCTCCGAGGTAAGAGCCTGCATCGCAAGACTGATATGCCAAATGTAGCCTGCAGGCGTGTGGGGGCTTCCGATCCCCTTCGCATATTTCCCTTCAAAGAAGGTTGGATTGTCATCGCTTAGCACAAATCTACGCGTATTTTGATAGACTGGATCCTCAAAGATCGTGTAACCCAAATAAGGAATCGACAGCAAGCTGGGAACATTGGCGTCATCCATCAGGTTGTAATTGCCGAATCCGTCTGTTTCATACGCATAGATCTTTCCGTACTTAGGATGAAGATAAGTGCCGTAGGTTTGAATGCCAAAGTCTATCTCTTCGCGAAGCTCCGCCGCAAGCTGTACGCACTCCTGATCGTCCCATACGATCTGGGCAATTTCCTCGATGTATCGGAGTACCACGACCGCAAACATATTGGCGGGAATCAAATAGCCGAATGTACAAGCATCATCGCTTGGCCGAAAGCCGGACCAAGTCATCCCTGTATAATTTACGGGCATACCCATCCGATTATTACGCAGTGTATCACTTGGCGGACAATCTACACGAGCGAACCGGTAGGGAGACTCTTCAGCATGTCTTTGTTCCGTTTTCCATAGCGAGATAATAGTGTGAACCGCTGCCCGGAAGGAATCGTCGAACATATCCATCCGTCCGGTCGCCTTCCAAAACAAGTAAGATAGTTGGATCGGGTAACAGAGCGAATCAATTTCGTATTTGCGTTCCCAAATCCACGGATTCAGCTCGGTCAGATCCTGATCGTACCGGTTATCGTTCGCTTCCTCATTGAACGCATTCGCATAAGGGTCAATATGAATATAAGCGATTTGCCTGCGAATCAAGCCTGCCACGATGTCCTGCAGTTCTTTGTCTCCGGCCGTAAGCGGTATATAATGCCTCACCTGCGCGCTGGAATCCCTTAACCACATCGCCGGGATATCCCCGGTGAACACAAATGCGGTATTATCGTCCATTATTTTGGTTGTCGTTTCAAGCGTATTCGGATAGCAGTTCTTAAACATGGCGAGCAGCTTCGGGTGCCCAGCAAGCTTAATCTCTGCTTCTTCCAGCAAGGAAGTGACAGCATTAGGCAAGGTCATTATTTCCAATCCCCCAGAATCTCCTTATAGGCTTCCAAATAATCATCGACAAGCAGCTTAGCAATGGAATAGGAATTAACAAGCGGATGAACCGTGAGTGCCTGGATGGCCAAATCACGCGACTTATGTTTAACAGCCTCAACGGTAAGCCGTTCAAACAGCTTCACATTTTTCATCAACAGACTCATTTCCTCTGGCACGGAACCGATGTGAACTGGCTTTGCTCCGTCTTTCGTAATAACACAAGAAATTTCAACGACATCATCATCTGCGAACCCTTCGATACTGCCTTCATTCGGTACGGATAGGACAATATTATGGGTCGCACCCGTTTGCAGCGACTCCACGAAATCCAGCATGACACCCGCATAGCCAAGTGAGTTAGGCAGTTCCAGCTGATCTGTCGGTAACACAGGCTTCGACGCCGAATTAGTTTCAATCGCCATGTAAGAAGCTTCCCTTTTTTGCGTATAGTACAGATAGGTTTGAATGGCTTCATCCGGGTTGCTTTCGATATCCATCTCACGTAAGATACCCAGCATTTCCTTATTATTCTCAGCGATCATCTGGCCGCGCGTCATGCCTGATTTGACAATATTGGCGAAGGCCTTTTCACGGTGGTAGTAATAGTACAAATATTCATTCGGCAGATAAGGAAGTGATTTCAGCAAATCGCTGTCGAACATTTTGAATTCGTCCACCCGACTTGTAAAATCAGGATCATTCTTAAGCTCCGTCATAATGTCCTTGCCTTGGTAAATCACTTTGGTCATCCATGACAAATGATTAAGTCCGAAAAATTCAACCTCAAGCTCCTTCGGATCGATCTCTAGCTGCTCCGCCATTCTCAGCTTCGTATGGCTTGGCGAATCGCAGATTCCGATCACCCGATCGTAGCCCGCATTTCGCAAGGCTTGCGTTACGAGTCCAGACGGGTTCGAGAAGTTAAAGATCCAAGCCTCTGGTGCAAGCTCTTTAGCAATCTCGCAATATTCCATGAGAACCGGAATCGTCCGAATCGCCATCGAGAACCCGGCAGGCCCCGTCGTTTCTTGACCGATCACGCCATGCTTTAGAGCGATCTGCTCATCTACATACCGTGACCATTCCTTACCTACACGTACCGTAGTTACAATGTAGTCGGCACCCTTAATGGCTTCGCGGCTATCTGTCGTCGTCTCCAATTGAAGGTTGATTCCGCTGCGATCGATGACGATTTGGCATAACTTCGAGATAACAGCAAGCTGCTCCTCATCCGTATCATGAAGAACAAGCTTAGTAATCCCGGTATCTTCTGCTTTTAACGTTAAGCTTTTGGTAAATAACACGGCGCGAACCCCGCCGCCTCCGATTAAGGTCAATTTCATCATTACGCCTCCATACGTTGTTTGATATGATCTCCGAATTGAAGGATAAAGGCATCCAGCCCATCCTTGTCCGGTGTACCCGTGCTGCCGCCGTGAGCGCCGACAGATAGTGCTCCGCAAACATTTCCGTACTGCAAGCATGTTTCCACATTTTGACCCGTCAAATGTCCATAAATATAGCCAGCGTTAAAGGAATCCCCTGCGCCAGTTGTATCTACAGTCTCGGCTGGAAAAGCCGAGTGATACGTTATCCGGCCCTCCTTCATGGCTGCGGCCCCTTTTGGACCAAGCTTAACTACAATATGATTAGAGTAATTCGCCATAAAACGTAAGCTTTCTTCTATATCATCGAAGCCTGTGTAATGAAAAGCTTCCGTTTCATTCATTAGAAACACATCAAAGTAAGTCATTAAATCGAATACGCCCTTAAACCACTCACCGGAATCATCCCAGCCTACATCACAGGAAAGGGTCATCCCCATCTCCTTAAGTGTTTTGGCCATCGCTATGAATTCTTCGTGGTTGCGTCTTCCTCTATATCCGGTCACGTGGACATGTTTCCCTTGAGCGATTTGTAACGGGTCCAAATCCTTTATATGAAGCTCCATATTGGATCCCCCATAAGTGATAAATGACCGATCCGTCTCGGGATTAATCGCTATCGTAATACCGGTATTACTCGTTTTACTCGTTTTTATCAAACTGGTATCGATACCATATTGGCCGAACTCGTCTCGAACATAACGGCCGTAGCTATCATCTCCAAGAACACCGTTAAAAGCTACATCAAGCCCGAGCTTAGCGAGTGAAATCGCGAACAAAGCCGCTCCCCCGCCAACATGCATCGTCATATTATTAACGAAAATCTCTTGCCCAGGCTGAGGAATTTGAGTAAGTCCTGCCACAACGAGATCGATATTGGCGTCACCGATGACCACCGCATCAAATTTTTTCAATATACTCTCCCTCTCTCAATCCAGTTAACTATCTATGCTTTTACGCTTCTTTACATGTATGATTTTCTATAATTTTTTGTCTTCACGATAAGGTCCACAGCTATTGCGGACAACAAGCTTGTGTTTCAAAATGATATCTTCCTTGGGTGCTTCCGCATCCCCTGTTATCAAATCTAGCAGCGTTTCCACTGTAACTTTCCCCATATCTTGAATAGGCTGCTCCATCGAGGATAACTGTGGTCGAACCAACTCCGTCAACTGGCTTCCATCAAATCCTATGACCGAAATGTCTTCAGGAACTTGCAACTGATGATCATGAATACAATTCATAGCCCCTACAGCCATATCGTCACTCACCGCAAATATAGCGGTTGGATGGGTACCGCAAGCCAGAATCTCTTTCATCAGATTGTATCCGCTTTGTATTTTATAATCGCCGAACCGAATGTACTCATCTACGATGGGAATGCTGCGCTCGGATAGAGCACCGCGGTACCCGATATAGCGATTTTGGCCGGAGGTCACATCTCTCATGTCCCCGCCAATAAAGCCAATTCGTTGATGTCCAAGCTCTATCAAATAATTGGTTGCATCGAAGGCTGCCGCGTAATCATCAATGATCACAGAAAGGAACGTTTGATCAGATGGTCTTACACTTGAGAAAATAATTGGAATGTCCAGCTTATTCAAAAATGCCCGGATTTCATCATTTAATTTCTCATGCATAATGATAATGCCATCTACACGCATTTCATGAAATACATTCAAATATTTGAATTCCTTATCGGTATCCTCAATAATGTTACACACCAAAAGATTGTAATCATTCAGACTTGCTGTTTCTTCAATACTGCTTAGAATGGTCGAGTAAAAGCTTGACGTGAGGTCTGGGACAATGATACCGATAAGGTTCGTCTTTTTCCGTACCAGACTCCTTGCGATATGACTAGGCGCATAGCCGAGCTCTTCAATAGCTCTCTTCACCCTAGCTTTTAGATCGTCCTTTACGTACTTCTCTCCATTAAGCACCCGCGAAACCGTAGTCACGGAAACGCCTGCTTGTTTGGCGACATCCTTAATCTTCGGAGCCAACCTCGTCACCCTGCCTTCTGAAAAACGAATTCTCTTCCAACGTATATCTTAGCTTTTTACTGCGCCCTCTGTGATCCCAGCGATAAATTGTCTGCTCACAATAAGGAAGAAGACAATCAATGGAAGGGTAGCCATAAGAGCTCCAGTCATGACCATAGAATAGTCTGCGGTATGAGCCGATTTTAACTGCTGCAAGGCTAACATTAATGTGAATTTGGATGTGTCCGTCAATACGATCAATGGCCACAAGTAATCTTCCCAAACTCCCATAAACGTCGTGATAGCGAGAAAGGCTAGTGCAGGTCTTAGAATCGGCAAAGCAACATGCCAATACAGACCAAATTTATTACAGCCATCGATTCTCGCAGCCTCAAGCAAATCATCATGTATCGCAAGTGCATATTGTCTGATCCAGAAAATTCCGAATGCACTTGCCATTCCCGGAATAATCAAGGCCTTATAACTTCCCAACCAGCCGAACTCCTTAATGATGATGAATTGCGGTACGAGAAGCATTTGCGCAGGAATCATCATCGTCGCCATCATGGCAAAAAAGAGCAATTTAGAACCTGGAAACTTAAATTTGGCAAACGCAAATCCTGTTAATGAATTGAAAAATAACTGAAGCGTGCAGCTAATTAAGGCAATAGAAATCGTGTTGAAGAAGGCACGAATAAAATTGCTTTTCTCCAATACATGATGAAAGTTATTCATAAAATTAGTTCCGAACGTTAACTTCGGAGGAAAAGCAAACATTGCGCTTGTCTCATTCGTAGACATGACAATAAGCCAGTAAAATGGAAATATGGAAATCGCGACACCGATCAACAATAAACTATTTACGATTACTTTTTTGGTCAACACTTCAACAGTCATCTTGTATTCTCCTTTTTATCAATCATCCGATCTGTTGAAAAACTTCCAATTGAGGACGGATAATAAGCCGATGATGATGAATAACACCCATGATACCGCAGCTGCATAACCATAATTCTGATAATTAAAACCTTCCCGGAACATATAGAGAACGATCGTATCGGTACCCGGGTATGGTGCTTGATTACCAGCTAATACTTGTGGTTCCGTGAAAATTTGAAACCCGCCGATGGTCGACATCATCACTGAGAACAAGATGATAGGTCTCAGCATAGGTATCGTAATTTTGGTGAAAGTTTGAAATAATGTAGCGCCATCCAGCTCTGCTGCTTCGTATAGATCTTTTGGAATTCTTTGCAAGCCTGATAAATAAATAACTGCGTTATACCCCATATATCTCCATGAAATCATGGCTGCAATAACGACTCTGGCCCCAAATTCAGAATTTAACCACGCGATCTTATGAAGGCCGATTTTTTCCATCAAATAGTTAATCAACCCGTATTCGTTGCCAAACAAGGACTGAAAGATAATGACGACAGCCACCATAGCCGTTACATTCGGAAGAAAATAAGCAATTCTGTAAAAGCCTTTGAATCTTACGATGGATAAATTGATGATATAGGCAACGACCAATGCACATAGAAGCTGCGGGGCGTTCCCTAATATCCAAAGTGCGATATTGTTGACTAACACCTTCCAAAAGGTCGGATCATGGAGCATATAATCAAAATTTTTGAATCCAACATATTTCATTTCCCCGATCCCATCCCATTTATGTACGGCTAAGTACATCGAGAACAAAATGGGAAATACAGAAAAGATCAGGAACAATAGATAAAATGGAGAAATAAATAGATACAGTGTTCTGCTCTTATAAATTTCTTTAAAAAGACCTCCCATGCTATTCCTCCGCTAATTGGACAAGGCGAGGAAGTCTCCTTCCTCACCTACATCCATTATTTCATTCGTTTTTCTTGCCAAATCCAGTTTAGCGTGAAAGCTGCCTTTTAATTTTCTCCTGCGCATCTTTCCAGGCTTTTTCTGGGTCTTTCTTCTGCGTGTCAATTAATCCAATTTCATCGGTCAAAGAAGTACCGACCATATCGTCTCTTGCATCGACAGGTGCGATTTTTACATCTTTTGCCGCGTCAGCGAATATCGGACTCAGATCTTGATTTCCGAAGAACTCATTTTTATTGACCATTTCTGGTTTCGTGTAAACTTCCGGCGTAGACGGATAGTTACCGAATTCCTTATACCCAGCAACCAGATTGTCGGGGCTTGTAAGGAATTTAATCACTTCGTAAGCTTCTTTCGGATTTTTCGTTGTTTTCAACAATCCGAAGAATGATCCCCCTTGATTACCCACACCACCAGGCGGGTAGGCAATCTCCCATTTCCCTTTCGTGTCAGGAGCTGCGCCAATCAAATCACCAACGGCCCAAGACGCACCGATGAAAGAAGAAACCTTGCTGTTATTCATTGCGGCATTTTTCTCAGCATCGCTGACATTCGGGTACGTTAAGCCTGATTGGTAAGCTTTCACAGCCATATCCCAAGCACCTTTGATATGCGCCTGATCACCAATATATTTCCCATCTTCCGTAAAATAACCTTGGCTATTCTGGCCTATGATGTTTCTGAAAACATCCACAATGGATAGCAATTGCGATCCTGTTGCGTCTTTCACTTTCTGCTGAAGATTGAAATAATCTCCCCATGTCTTCACTTGGCTCTTAATGGCTTCCGGCGTGCTCGGCACTCCCGCCTTCTCAAACAAATCTTTGCGGTAGTACATAACTACAGGAGCGACGTCGATCGGCAAACCGATCAAATATTTGTTATCTGCTGACGAAGCCATTTTCCATTTCCAGTCCAAATACTGCGGCTGAATATCCTTAGCGCCTTGATCGTATAGATTGACGAATTTTTCTTTGTAAGGCAGCATGGAAGAAATCCAGCTATCCATCGCTACGATGTCCGGCCCGCTTCCTCCGCCTGAGATGGTTGTTTTTAACTTGGTAGCATAGTCACCTCCGGACGGAAGTTTCTGTGCTTGCAAATCAATATTCGGAAATTTTTTCTTCGCTGCTTCAATGGTTGAATCGGATATCGCACCGTTCCAATACCACATCGTTAAAGCAACCTTCTGGTTAGAAGCGCTTTCATTTTGATTAGAACTGGTCGTCGTTGGTTTTTGCGTCGAAGTACTCGTATTATTCTGGTCACCACAGGCAGAAACGACAAGAATCAAACTAAGAGCTAGTGGCACACTATACAATGCTTTAAATTTCATAGTTTTTGTTCCTCCGATTTAGCGAAATTTGATAACATATCAGACTTTTGTAACTCCAAGACTCATTTCAGCTTTCCCCAACCACTTACGACGCGCCCTCTTGATTTCACGGTATCCATTAGCATAAACAGTTCATCTAAGAATTATTTCTGGTATCGATTCCAGAATGATGGGCAAAACGTTCGCAGGGGCTAACCACCTTCCTGTGTAAGATTAGAACAATCTGGTATCGATACCAGATTGTTCGTTCAATACCCAAATATTTTGTATCTAAATACATAACGCGTTTTCTGGTATCGATACCAGAATTATTCCTGTCCTTCTGGTTCATAGTATAAATCGATTATCTTCTTTTGACAATGGCATAAATTTACAAAGCATTGAAAATTCCACCCTACTAATCTCATTCATTCATAAAGTATTGTATTATACAAATAGTAAGGTGATCGAGGTGACACTACATATATGAATCTAGAAGTGAAAACAATACAGCTTTCGGACATTGTGCCGCAAATATTTCGTGCCGATTATTTTCCGTTTCGTCCCAATGAGCAGATTGGTCCGCGCACATCGTTCGTACATTCATTTGTGTACATTTATGAAGGCAAGGGTTCAATATCCATTGGAACATCTATGTATTCCTGTACCAGAGAAGAGCTATTTTACATTCCGCCAGGCCTGTCCCACTCTTTTCATTCAGACCCCCAGCATCCGATGGTCCATGCTTCGATTTACTTCGATTGGATCAACACGAGACCCCGAGCGGGAGATATGTCTTTGTTTCATTTCGGAGACCAGATCTCTGATCCTTCCGAGTGCTCACCTAATGTCGTATTTCAGGATTTGCCTACGATTCCTACCAAAGTGCAGGCCCCCAAGCAGATGAGATGGATGGAATTATATCTGCATGTCATCGAAAATATCGAGCAGACACAGGAAGATGCCAAGCTCTTCAGAAGGGCTGCTTTTGAGCAATTTGTTTCAGAATTGGCGAACCTCTGGCGGAATCCCACCCTTAAAAGTGACAGAAGAATGCAATCGATCATGAAGCAGATGAAGGAATTTCCTCAACATAATATTTCTATAGAGAAGTGGGCTTCGCAACTAGGGATAAGCACATCGTATCTGCATAAGTTATTTATCCAGGAAATAGGTATGAGCCCGCATTCTTATGCGATTAAATGCAAGCTGGAGAGAGCCAAAAAGATTCTGCGCGAGACCAATCTGTCGATCACTGATATCACGGAAGACCTTGGTTTTGGTTCCATACATTACTTCTCACGATTATTTACGCAAAATTTTGGCGAGTCACCCTCGGCTTATCGCAAACGATTAAGGGAGGGATATTAAAAAGATTAGGATAGTTTTGTACAAATAGGGCACATTCCTTCAAAGACAGTTCATAGCGCTTTTGTTATTCTAAATGTGAGTTTCCATCCAGATTGATGGTTCACAAGGAATAACAATACACGTAGAAAGAATGTGAATCTATGAAATCATTCAAATCAATTCGTTACCGTCAAGTCCATCTGGACTTCCATACGTCCGAGCACATTACCGGCGTTGGCAGACATTTCGATGAAGAACAATTCATCTCTGTTTTGCAAAGTGCTCAAGTAGATACCATCAACGTCTTCGCTATGTGCCATCACGGTTGGAGTTAT
Organism: Paenibacillus andongensis; assembly: GCF_025369935.1. Classification (NCBI taxonomy): domain Bacteria; kingdom Bacillati; phylum Bacillota; class Bacilli; order Caryophanales; family Paenibacillaceae; genus Paenibacillus; species Paenibacillus andongensis. The sequence continues at coordinate 6,836,364 of NZ_CP104467.1, forward strand.
TTTGACACGAAGGTCGGGAAGCCTCATCCTCATTTGGAAACGAATTTGTTACCGCGCATGCTGGATGCTTGCAGCAAAAATGACATCGAAGCTCCGATCTATATGACGGTCGGATTTAACGAGCTTTCTGCCCGCGAGCACCCTGATTGGGTGGCGATCGCTCCCGAAGGTGATGACCCTTACGGTCCACCGAAATCGGATCCAGAGGACCCCCGTTCGACTGGCTTTGACGGTTGGCATATGCTGTGTCTGAATACACCGTACTTACAGTATCTCCTCGACTATACGAAGGAAGTTATGGTGAGATTCCAGCCCGTTGGCATCTTTTACGATATTGTAGGAGAATATCCTTGCGTATGTTCTTACTGCCGAGCTAGCCTCAAAGAAATGGGTCTTGATGCAAACAACGCGGATCACCGCAAGCAATTGGCCAAGCAAGTGTACTTGAATTACTTGCAGAAGACCTCCGAACTCATCTGGTCCCTTAACCCGGAAACCAGACTGTATCATAACTGCTGCACGGAAAAAATGGGCGAAAAACAATACTACCCTTACTATTCGCATTACGACATTGAATCGCTGCCGACAGGCGGATGGGGTTATGATTACTTCACCAGCATGGTTCGGTACATTCGCAAACAAGACTTCCAGTATCTTGGAATGACAGGGAAATTCCACAAATCGTGGGGAGAATTCGGCGGATTCAAAAATCCGGCTGCTCTGAAGTATGAATGCCAGCAAATGCTAGCTTTCGGCGCAAGAATTTGTATTGGGGATCAGCTCCACCCAGATGGACGAATGGACGAAGAAACCTACCGGATTATTGGGGAAGCTTTCGATGGCATTGCGGCCAAAGAACCCTGGTGTAAGGATACGACCAGCTTAGCCGAAATTGCCATCCTTTCAGCCAATGCACTCATGGATGCCGACGATAGCCGAACAAGTGACATGGGTGCTTATATGATGCTGGAAGAGGGCCACTATTTGTTCGATATCATTGATGACTCGATGGACTTCTCTGTCTATCGCATTATCGTACTGCCCGACTGTATTCGAGTATCTGATACCTTACAGAGTAAACTTGAAGATTATCTAGCTAGCGGCGGAAACGTGATTTTGAGCGCAGAAAGCGGACTTCGGGTTGACCGCCCTGAATTCGCGCTGGATCTAGGCGTTGAATTTAAAGGGAAATCAGAGTGGGATGTGGATTACACCTCAGTCACGGATCAACTAACCGGTTCGCTTGTGAGATCCCCTTTTCTCAATTATGAATCGGGTTATCAAGTTCAGGTGAACAAAGCTGAAGTCTTAGCCCAGTCCTACAGGCCTTATTTCAACCGCAGATACGGGCATTTCTGTTCGCATCTCCATGCTCCGGCCAAAGAAGAAGCGGATTATCCGGCTGTTATTAAACACGGCAATATCATCTATATCGCTCAACCTCTATTCAGGTTGTATCGGAAACACGGCGTGCAGCTGTATAGAGACTTATTCCTTGCGTGTGTTAAGCAGTTTATCTCAGCACCAACAGTGAAAACCGATCTGCCTTCCGCTGGCAAAGTAAACCTAACCCGTCAATCCAATGGGACTGATTACGTGCTGCATTTGCTCTATGCCGTTCCCATCTTGCGTGGAGATACCCAGGTCATCGAAGATATACTGACTTTAAAGGACATCTCCGTGCAGATCAAATTGGACGAGGCGGTTAAACAAGTCATGCTGCTGCCTGAGATGACGATGATCCCTCATATGACGAACGATGAAGGATATACTTCCGTTTCTGTCAGCCTGACCGGTCACCAAATGGTTCTTTTTCAAACCTAACTAATTTTCTGAAAACCACTCAAACTTGCCGCTCTAAGGCTAACCATCCTAGAGTTCCCAGCTTGCCTTAATCCAAAAAGCCGTCAGGAGAATCCTGACGGCCCTTTTGTATGTGCGCTATGCCCGATTGCGAGTCCTTAGAGCCTGTGTCTTTTTCAGAAGCAGCGGTATTAACGCAAACGCGATGTACATTCCCACTGCGGCATAAAACTTACCCGATCCAATATTTTGCAGTGATGCGCCGAAAACGTTATAAACAACGGCTCCCGGAATTATACCAATCAGCGTTCCCCACGTATAGTCCCAGAAGCGAATTTTGGACAGTCCTGCCCCATAACTCACGCCATCGAAAGGGAAGAAAGGCATTAGCCGCATATACAGGACGACCATAAAGCCTTTGTCTTCGGCCTTCTGATCGAAAGACTGCAGCTTCTTATTTCGCAAAATCCGCTGAAAGCTGTTGCGACCCCATTTGCGCGTAATATAGAAAGAAAGCATCGCCCCGGCGCCAGCCCCAATAATATCATAGATAGTCCCCCAGAAAGCGCCAAATACATAGCCCCCATACAGGGTCAACGGTGTCGCCGGAAACAACACCAATGGACGAAGCGTATAAACAATAATATATAGCAGCCCGCCAAGTGGACCTAAGTCACGCAGCCAATCAGTCAGCCAATCTAGATCCAAGCGCTCCCATACACCGGTCCATTTCAAAACGAGCAGACCCGCGACAGCGATTATAAACCATAACAATAGTAACCAGAGCGACTTCGAGCGCGCCATGGCTCCCCTCCCTTGCCCAGAGTTCTTGGGTTCAATCTTACACAAAGCAAGGGCTAAATATCAACCTTTTGGCTGTCAAATGAAAAAAAGCCCCACCCGCTGAAGACGAGTGAGACTCCTACGAACATACAAGCATTTATGCCAACCATTGCTTCACTTTCGAAGCAAAGTTGTTCAGCATCTCCTGCGAGCCATATTGACCGCTGAAATCTTCAATGCCAAGGTAACCATCGTAGCCAACCGCTTTTAGGTCACTCAGCAGTTGCTTCCAATTGACGACCCCTTCATTTAGTGGTGCCCACTCGCTTTTCCAGAGCTTGATACCATCTTGCTCTTCGCCGGTTGGCAACCATCTTGCATTTTTAACATGAACATGCGCTAAGTAAGGTCCGAGCAGTTCAAGACCCATTCGATAATTCTCAAATCCTTCATGCACCATGTTGCCGGCATCATGCAGAACCCCAACGTAATCCGGGTTGAAGCCCGAAACCAGCCGATGTGCCAATCCAGCACTTGGTGTGATCGTATTATGGTGGATTTCAGTTAAGGCTTTAACACCATACTGCTGAGCAAATTCCTGCACATGGTGCAAATAGTCCACAGCAGCTGCAAACAAGTCATTATAATTTTTGCTTCTGTCATAGACAGGAACACCAACACGAATGAAGGAAGCTCCTATTTTTTGCGCAGCTTTGAAAACATGTTCGGTCTCTGCCACATTACAAGCGTTTAAGTACGGGGTGACGCTTAAGTTCACCAAGTTGTTGTTAACAGCAGCAAGTCGGAAACGTTCCAATTCTTCATCCGACCCATTTGGATCAATAGAACAAAGGTTATTTCTCCAGAAAGACGGCTTCTCATTTATAACCTCAGCAGGATTTTCTTTAAAACGCCATTCAATGCCTTCAATCCCGGCAGCGACGGCCGCCTTGGCTAGTTCTTCTGGTGTCAGGTCAGGTGTCGCTACAGTAAACACGGATAATTTCATTTGAATATGCCTCCTAATTTCATTTGGGGCCCCCTTTTGCAGGGATCTTTGAGCGCAGCTTAAAGTCTCGCTTTTAACAAGAGCTGGTTGAATGTTTAACTATTCCTTATTTTGCAGTATAATAAAAACGTATTCATTGCAATAATTGGGCAAAAGTTTGCTAATATTGACTCCAGCTACATATAGAGGAGAGCCTCACATGCAGGAACTTTACCAGAATCTACATCGCATGATCAATTTCAGACATTCCGTGACTCATGATCCGATTCCATTGGACTTCCACCAGCACCAGGACCAATATGAAATTTATTTCTTTCTTACCGGAGATGTACACTACTTCATTGAAAAACAGGTGTACCCCCTACAGTATGGGGATCTATTGATCATGCACAGTAATGAATTGCACAGACCTAATTTCCAATCCAAAAAGCAGCGTTATGAGAACGTTGTGATCCATTTTAATCCTAAGCTGGTGGAGATGTTTAATTCCCCTCAGTTTAACTTGCTCGATTGCTTCAATAATCGTATATTTGGTGAGCAAAATCGGATGCGGTTAACTCCACCGCAAATTGATGACATAATGAAGCTTTATGAGCGTATGGAAACGCATAAGCGACCTCAAGCCCTCCCAGGCTCGGAAATTCTCTTTGTTTCAGCCTTTATCGAGCTGCTCGTGTTTATCAATCGAATTTTTCAAAATCAAGGCAAACAAGAGGAACAGATCATGATTCCCGACAAGCTCTCCTCTTTATTCACCTACATTGACGAAAATTTAGACCAGGATCTGTCGCTCGAGGTCCTAGAACACGTCGTATTCATGAATCGTTCGTACCTATGCAGGCTGTTCAAAAAACACACAGGCAGCACCATTCATGAGCATATTTTGTTCAAGCGCATCGCCAAGGCGAAACAACTGCTGCGTGAGGGCTCTACAGTCACAGATACGTGCCAGCTAGCAGGCTTCAACGACTACTCCAACTTTATCCGAACTTTTAAGAAGGCTGTCGGCCTGCCTCCTCGGCAGTATCAGGCCCAGCAGCGGCGGGTTTGATCGGGAAACTGCAAATGGAACAGGAAGCTAGACAAATTAGAGAAAGTGCCATTGAAAAAGGTTCCAAACAGAAAAAGGTCGCCCAAGTCATCGTGACTTTGGACAACCTTTTTTTGTTTGGACTTAGAGCAGTAATCAGACCAGGATGAAATCCGCAGACTAGGCGAACGCTAACTCTGATGCTTAGTAGCTGCAGAAAGTACATCAAATTCGTGAGTATTCTCCGATGCGAGTTGACTTGCTGAAGAAAGTGCATCTATTTTCCCAATTCTGAGTAAATAACAGCCTGATCGCCGAAATTAACTGCACTTTTTGCAGTTAAATCATGGATATAAGAGCTTTAGAGCCAAATTTGCTGCACAAAATACATCTAACTGAATCGAGGAGATACCTAGTAGCTACCTGATTACCGAAAACCTTGCCTACTCTACTTCAAGTTTTCCGGATTCAGCTGCAACAGCTCAGGCAGTACGAAAATACCGTCCTTACGAATGAGCACATCGTCAAACCAAATTTCGCCGCCGCCGTATTCCGGACGTTGGATATTCACGATATCCCAGTGCAAGGAGGATTTGTTGCCGTTATAAGCATCATCGTAGCAATTACCTGGTGTGAAGTGGAAGCTGCCGTCGATTTTCTCATCGAAAAGCGTGTCTTTCATCGGTTCTTGAATGTAAGGATTCACACCAATCGCGAATTCTCCTATATAACGTGCGCCTTCATCCATATCGAAAATTTCATTGATGCGATCCGTATCATTGGCTGTCGCTTTGATGATCTTACCATTTTCGAATTCAAGTACGATATTCTCGAAAATGAAGCCATCATGAGGCGTTGGTGTATTGTAGGAAATGATACCATTCACCGACTCACGAACCGGTGCGGAGTAAACCTCACCATCCGGGATGTTGAGCTCCCCATCGCATTTAACGCCGCCGATCCCTTTAATTGAGAACGTCAAATCCGTGCCTGGACCCACAAGACGCACTTTATCTGTGCGATCCATGAGTTCCTTCAAAGCATCCATGGCTTTGGACATTTTGCCATAATCCATCGTACATACGTTGAAGTAGAACTCCTCGAACTCATCCGTACTCATGCTGGCAAGCTGTGCCATAGAAGACGTCGGGTAACGAAGAACAACCCATCTCGTATCTTTAATGCGGACATCAAAATGAACCTGCTGATAATAAATCGAATTATACAGCTTCATCCGATCTGCCGGAATATCCGACAATTCATAGATATTAGCTCCGCCGCGTACACCTATGTAGCCTTGCATTTGTTTCATTTGGAAAGCATCGGCATCTGCCCATGTTTGCATTTGAGCTTCCGTACCGTTCATGATAAGCTGACGCATAATTACATGATCTCTTACATTGACGTAAGGGTGCGCGCCAGCTGCGTGAACCTTTTTCACGATCTCTTTCACAAGAGCAGAATCAATGCCATACGCTTCTATCAAAATATTTTCGCCAGGCTGCGCTTTAACCGAATAATTCACAAGCACATCTGCGAGCTTCGTTAGTCTTGGATCCAGCATCCTTTATCTCTCCTCTTCTTCTACAACAGGGTCAAAAGACGGCTCATTCGTTTGAAAGCCGACCGTAGTCAAATAAAACCACTCCCCATTTTCTTCCTGTGACGCATCGAGCTCAAAGATAAGAGCACGAAACTTTCTCAGCCATTCTGCATACTTCTCTTTGCTCATTTTAACTTCGACCTGAGTCATGATAATCGGCCATTGTGTACGATCAGAAGAAGGAATTTGAAACGCCTCTTCAGGGGCATTAATCGCTCTGCGTCTGGCACGTCCAAGTACGCTAAGCGTCCTCTCACGATAGTAATTCTCTACCTCTGAAACGTAAGGCAGCAGTTTTTCACTAGGGACGAAGCCGCGGGCTACTGCACGATAAAACTTTTGCAAAATACCATTCTTGAGTTCCGTACGAACGACCGAAATCAAGCCATGCTTCTCAAGCTCATTCAAATGATAATGCACTTTTGCACGCGCCATACCCAGCATTTTAGCCAACTGCTGACCAGTGTAAGCTTTCTCTATTAAATAAAGTAACACCTTTGCGCGAAGTGGATCGCTTATCGTTTTTAATTGCTCGAGTTCTTCAATAATAAAAACCGGTTGCAGCTTCATATGGACTCGACCTCCCTCTATTGTACCAATCTAGCCCTTAAACATGCGCTTTTTGGTCAACGCTTAATCTCTTAATGAGATTAATTAAACGACGGTCAAATCTTTTTAACCGTATCATAATGCGAAATGGATTTCATGTCAATTGCAGTCTCAGCAAGCATGAATGTCCTCTTTTTTGACCGTTTCAACGCTTTAAAGGATTAACGAAGCTAAGCTTTTCTCTATGGTAGCAAAAAGGGACGTTTCTGTCACCCTTTAATGGTGGAAACGTCCCTCAATTTTATCGATAAATTTGACTTCCTGCTTCCCGGAATTCTTTGGACTTCTCTTCCATACCGCTGTTTCGTGCGGACTCTTCGTCGAGCCCTTGTGCGTGTGCGTACTGCCTTATATCTTGCGTAATTCGCATACTGCAAAACTTCGGTCCACACATGGAGCAGAAGTGCGCCGTTTTCGCGCCTTCGGCCGGCAGCGTTTCATCGTGATACTCGATGGCGCGTTCCGGGTCGAGTGAAAGATTGAACTGATCGCGCCAGCGGAACTCGAAGCGCGCCTTCGACAGCGCGTTGTCGCGAATTTGCGCTCCCGGATGGCCCTTAGCCAGATCGGCGGCGTGCGCAGCGATTTTGTACGTGATAACCCCTACGCGTACGTCCTCTTTATTCGGCAAGCCGAGATGCTCCTTCGGCGTCACATAGCACAGCATCGCCGTGCCGAACCAACCGATCATCGCTGCCCCAATGGCAGAGGTGATATGGTCGTAGCCTGGCGCAATGTCGGTCGTCAGCGGTCCAAGCGTGTAGAATGGCGCTTCTTCGCAGACTTCCAGCTGACGGTCCATGTTTTCTTTGACCAAGTGCATCGGCACGTGGCCTGGTCCTTCAACCATGACTTGGACGTCATGCTTCCAAGCGATTTTCGTCAACTCGCCAAGAGTTTCCAGTTCGGCGAATTGGGCTTCATCGTTCGCGTCCGCGATCGAACCAGGGCGCAGTCCGTCACCAAGGGAGAAAGCGACGTCGTAAGCTTTCATAATTTCGCAAATATCCTCGAAATGCGTATAGAGAAAGTTCTCTTGGTGGTGAGCAAGGCACCATGCGGCCATAATGGATCCACCGCGGGAGACGATACCCGTTACGCGCTTAGCTGTCATAGGGATGTAACGCAGCAGTACGCCCGCATGGATTGTGAAGTAGCTAACACCTTGTTCTGCTTGCTCAATCAACGTGTCACGGTACACTTCCCAAGTGAGGTCCTCTGCTTTGCCGTTCACTTTTTCGAGTGCTTGGTATAGCGGCACCGTTCCAACAGGAACCGGGGAGTTGCGGATGATCCACTCGCGTGTTGTATGTATGTTTTTGCCCGTCGATAAATCCATAATCGTGTCCGCGCCCCAACGGGTGGCCCACGTCATCTTCTCGACCTCTTCCTCAATGGAAGAAGCGACGGCGGAATTTCCGATATTGGCATTAATTTTCACAAGGAAGTTGCGTCCGATGATCATCGGCTCGCTTTCGGGATGATTAATATTAGAAGGAATGATGGCACGACCTATTGCTACTTCTTTACGAACGAATTCAGCATCGAGATTCTCTCGAATCGCAATGTACTCCATTTCTGGTGTCACGATGCCTTGGCGTGCATAATGCATTTGTGTCACGTTACAACCTTCTTTAGCTCGGAGCGGCCTGCGTTGTAAGCCTGGGAACATTTCAGCAGCCCCTCTTGCATCAGGTGATGTAAGCCCGTTATCCTCCGGCTTTACTTCACGTCCAACGTAAGATTCAACATCGCCGCGCTCTTCGATCCATGGTAAGCGATTGGCAGGAAGACCTTGACGGATATCCGTTTTCAGTTCTGTATCGGTATAAACACCACTTGTGTCATAAACCTGCACGGGATCATTAGCTACTTCCTCTCCGTGTATATTCGTGGAGGTTCCCAACGAAATTTCTCTCATTGGTACTTGAATATCTGGTCTTGAACCTTGAACATACACTTTCTTACTGCCTGGAAATGTCGAAATTTGGACGTCCTTCACGGAACTACTATTTGTCGTTGTCATACGAATTCCTCCTCTATTTGATGTTTCTAAGCAGATCAGCTACTGCTTCACGTGGTGAGTGCGCGCTTGCAATCGCGCTGACTACGGCTACGCCATCCGCCCCTGCGCGGATGACGTGGGATGCATTCGTGGCATCGATGCCTCCGATGCCAACGAGCGGCAGTCGGATGCCGCCTGCGCGAATCCGCTGGATGACGGCTGGCCCCTGGACCTCACGCGCATCCAGCTTGGTGCGTGTGGCGTATTGGGGGCCTACGCCCAGATAGTCGGCGCCTTCGGCGAGCGCCGACCGGGCTTCTGCGAGATCGTGGGCCGAGACGCCCACGATCATATTTTTCAGCCGCTGCCGTATGTCGGCGGCTGGGGCGTCTTCTTGGCCGATGTGAATACCATCGGCCTCAAGCTCTAGAGCGAGCCCTTCATCATCGTTGACGATGAAGGGGATCGCGTGCTGCGCGCACAGGCGGCGCAGCCGCGCGCCTAGCTCGAGCTTCGCCGCCCCTTGCAGGGCTCCGGCGCCCTTCTCGCGGAACTGAAACATCGTGATGCCGCCGGCAATCGCGGCCTCAAGCACCACAGCCGGGTCAGCCCCGCCGCAGTTTGGGCTGCCCATGACCAAGTACAAACGCAGCGCTTTGCGCAGCTGCTCGCTATTCATCGTGCACCTCGAATGTGAACATTCTCGTTGATTATGATCGTATCAGCTTCCGCTTTTGCCACTGAATCATGAGCATTAGTCGCTCTGACACTTCGTTGATAAGCCCAATGGTTCGTAGGACCATGACCGCTTCCTATGTTTAACGGCTCCGCAATTGCAGCTTGGATGAATCTTTTTGCCAGTTGGATGGCTTCTTTCGTCGTTAATCCCTGCGCAAGTCCCGAAGTGACCGCCGCAGCAAACGTGCATCCTGTACCGTGCGTATGCTTGGTAACCAAGCGTCTGGAAGAAAACTCCGTGAAAGATTTCCCGTCATACAGCAAATCAGTTGCATGCTCCGTATTCAGTTCATGACCGCCTTTAATCATCACGTTCTTGCAGCCATAGAGATGTATCCGCTTCGCAGCCAGCTGACGCGACTCGCTGTCCGTTATTTGCATCCCGCTAAGCGCTTCAGCCTCAGGTATGTTCGGTGTAACCACATCGGCCAGCGGCAATAACGAGTGAATCATCGCATCAAAAGCCTCTTGCTGAAGCAAGGAGGCCCCGCCTTTAGCTATCATCACTGGGTCAACCACGACTCGCTCCCATTTATAGGTTTGTATCGCAGCCGCTACAATTCGTATAATGTCACCGCTGAATAACATCCCCGTTTTGAGTGCATCGGGAGGTAAATCATCCCCAATAGAGGCTAACTGCTGCTCGATCGCCTCAGCGCTCATCGGATAAACCCCTTGAACACCCAGCGTATTCTGCGCAGTTACTGCGGTAATGACCGACATCCCATAAACGCCGAGTTCTTGGAACGTCTTCAGATCTGCTTGAATCCCCGCACCACCTCCGCTATCCGAGCCCGCGATCGTTAATGCTTTGTAAACAGACATCTTACTCCTCCTTTCAGCTTCAACCTCTACATGTCCGCTCTCTCAGACCCATATCCTTGCTTCAGCCGGGTAACATTTGCTGAGAAGACCTTTAGTGACCTCTCACCTCTCCCCCAACTAAACGCGACTAAAACCCTCCATCGGACTACTGGCCGATGCATATCGCTTCTTCGGAATACGGCCCGCTTCGAATCCGGCACGTCCGGCTTCGATCGCCAATTTCATGGCGTAAGCCATTTTAACCGGATCCTTGGCACCCGACACAGCGGTGTTGAGCAGCACACCATCGGCTCCCATCTCCATAGCAAGCGCCGCGTCTGAAGGAGCGCCAATGCCGGCATCGACAATGACAGGCACAGTTGCTTGCTCGATAATGAAGCTCAGGTTCAGCGGATTAATGATCCCTTGACCTGTTCCGATTGGGGATGCGCCAGGCATAATGGCATGAACACCGAGGGCTTGCAAACGTTTGGCTAAAAGAACATCATCTGATGTGTATGGCAGCACAATAAAGCCCTCCTCTAGCAGCATTTCCGAGGCTTTCAACGTTTCAACCGGGTCAGGCAGCAGCGTCATTTCGTCTCCAATAACTTCGACTTTAATCATGTCGCATAGTCCGGAAGCCTTCGCTAGTTTCGCGATACGTACAGCTTCTTCAGCATTTTTGGCGCCTGCCGTATTCGGCAGCAAGGTGAAATTCGACACTTCCAGCATCGACAAGAAATTAGGCTGACTCGCTTCAAAAATATTCATACGTCGCACCGCAAACGTCAAAATCTGAGATTCACTAACATCAACCGCCTGCTTCTGAATATCGAAATCCGGAAATTTCCCCGTGCCTAGCAATAACCGTGAACGAAACTCGTAAGGACCAATTTTCAACATAAGAATTATCCCCCTCCAACAAAATGAACGATTTCGATTTTATGTCCTTCAGAAAGCTCAACTTTCGCGTGATCTTCTTTTTGTAAAATGTTTTCATTATGCTCCACGACGAGCATCTTCTCACTCAAATCAAAATGAGCGAGCAGCTCTTCAATGGTTCGGATCGAATCTGGAATGTCTACGTTTTGCCCATTAATGTGCAGCTTCAATGCCGTGCAGCTCCTTTCCTGTGGCTGAAAATAGGTTCCCTTCACGCCGCCCAATCCGCTTCGATTGCTCAGATAGATCTGGGCTAAAAGCATCGAGCAACGATTCCACAGCCGAACAGGTCTGTGTTCCTGCCTCGGATCTTGTCTCAGGTCCTGTCTCTGTTCCTATTCCTGATCTTATCTCTGACCCTGACCCAGTCCCTGATCCTGCCTCAAATCCCAGCTCAAGCTCTAGCTGAAAGTTCTCCTCTCCCCCGCCCAAAACGAAATCCGCGATCACCTTACCCGTAATCGGACTAAGCAAAATCCCATTGCGGTAATGCCCGCAAGCGGCATATAAACCTTCGTACGCCGGCACTTTGCCGATGTACGGCAGCCCGTCTGTCGTCTGCGGTCGCAGACCCGACCAAGCTTTCTCCCACTCGGCTTCGCCAATCGCGGGCATGAGCAGCCTCGCGCGATCCATCAGCTCAGCCAGCCCAGCCAGCGACACCTTGCGGTCGTAGCTGTTCGGCACTACCGTCGCCCCGACCAGTAGTCGTCCTCCGGCTTTCGGGACGATATAACACCCTGTCGTGAACAAGGTCTTCTTCAACAACGGCTTCGCAGTAAAGACAGAGAAGCACTCGCCCTTCACGGGATACACCGGCAAGTCGACGCCGATACCGGCCATCAGCTGTCCGCTCCACGTACCAGCCGCCACAATGACGTGATCGCTATAGAGCGGACCTTCGCTCGTCATAACGCCGACGGCTCGGCCTCGCTCCGTCAGCAGCCCTTGTACCTGGGCGAATTCTTGCACCTTCGCCCCCAGTACCCGGGCTGCCTGCGCGAACGCCGCCGCCAGCAGCGGCGCCTCTACCTGCCCATCACCCGGCAGGTATAAGGCTCCGCGCGTCGCCCCGCTCAAGGCGGGCTCGAGCTTGGCGGCTGCAGCTGCGCTCAGCCACTCCGCCTGCTCGCCCGCTGCGCGTTGGAGCTTCTCTCTCGCGCGAAGCTCCTGCTCTTGAACGTCGCTGAGCGCCACGTTCAGCAGACCTTCACGGACGAGACCGATGTCGATGCCCGTGAGAGCTTTCAGTTCCTCGCTCAGTTGGGGGAACATCGCTCGGCTTTGCCGGGCCCACTGGAAAAGCGCTCCCGTGTCCTCCATCTCGGATTGTGCTCCAAGCATGCCCCCTGCCGCTGCCGAGGCTTCCATGCCAAGCCTTCCGCGCTCGAGGAGCAGGACGGACTGGCCTCGCTTTGCCAAGTTATAGGCGATCGAGGAGCCAATAACTCCGCCGCCGACGATGATCACATCGTTCGTATGTTTCATTTATCCCACCTCCTTTCGCTCTAACTCATTGGCGTAAGCCTTCACTGCGGCTAACGGATCCTTCGCTTCCCATATCCCACTCATCACAGCTATTCCGGAAGCTCCTGCCTCCAAAACTGAACTTACCCGCTCAGGCCTTATGCCTCCGATCGCAATAATCGGAATTGATACTTGGGCTGCCACATCTTTGAGCGACTCCAACCCTTTAGGCGGGATACCCACCTTAGAATTCGAAGCAAAAATATGACCAAACATCACATAATCCGCACCCTCCTGCTCTCGCTGCTTAGCTTCCTCCGCACTATGTATCGATACGCCAGTCCTCTGCACTCCCTGACAGAATTCTCTTAGGGTTACAAGTGGCGGGGTGCTGCCCTGAAGCTGTAATCCACCTAGTCCCGCAGCCGTGACAATGGACGGGTAGCCATTGATATATAGGCTTTTCGCCGGAATACCTGTTTCGAGCAAAAACTGAACACCTAGGAAGATCTCGTCTAATGATTTCGTCTTTTCACGTATATGGATGGCTGTAACATAGGGATGAATCTGAGTTGCAATCGCCGCCAACTCTGTCCAAGGTAACTTACCATTGGAAATGACATGCAGTTCATATCCAGTCATTAAGAGACTCAACTCCTTTCCTGCTCTTTGCCTTAAAACAGAAAAACACTACAAAACGAGAATTTTCCTTATTTAGCTTCACTTTCTGGTTTTTAAGCATGTTCATCACTGCGGAGTCACTTTTCCCCTTCACATACACTTTAGCAATGAAAAATGGAGCCAAAGCTGCTCGATACTCGCTCACAACGAGCAATCAGCTACTTTAACGCTGAAAAACATCACTAACCCACCAGCTATCTCATATATTCCAACTTTAACGTCATTAAACACCCCTAAAGCTGCTCGTTACTCACAAACTCCCAGGCCCAGCCCCCAAATAACCTATTTCAGACATGAAAAAAACCACTTTTCCAAAGAAAAGTGGTTGTAGGTTGCCGCCTAATAAGCATACAAAGATGGCCTCAATGATCGTTCCACTTTCCTCCGCTGGTATGACCCAGTTCAGGTTCAAAGGGTTCAGATTGCTCTGTCTCAGCCTTGCGGCGCCCCTAGGGATTCATTCGTATGCAATTGTTAAATATCATAGCACGTCATCAAACGCTTGGAAATAGAAATTTTTGTGGATCAAAATTCAATCGTTTTCCCCGTTTTTGCCGATTCATAAATAGCCTCCAAAATCTGGGTAACAACGAAGGCTTGCTCAGGTTTGACAAGAGGTTCCGTGTCATTAAGAATACTTTCCAGCCATTGCCTAGCCTCTTTCACGCCTGGATCTTCGGCACCTGTGTCGAAATATGCGATGCCTCCGCCTGTCGTAGCCTTGGTTTCCACTAATTTTCCATACTTAGCGCTGTTGAAAACCAATTCGCCTTTGCCGATAGCAGGACTGCCTTTCATTTCCGCTCCACCCTCTGTTCCGCACAGGGTCGTCATGGCTTCTCTGGTATCGGTTATATTCAGCGCCCAAGCGCATTCCAAGAATATGGTTGCACCATTCTCCATTTTGATAAATCCGAAAGCCGAATCTTCAACCTCGTAGCTTTTCGGATCCCATGGACCGAACATGTTGCCTTCGGACTTATCCGCCAATTTGTGGAATACCGATCCTGTCACCGATTTCGGCTTGTAGTTGTCCATGAACCAAAGAGATAAATCCAGCGCATGCGTGCCAATGTCGATCAACGGTCCGCCACCTTGCTGCTCTTTGTCTGTAAAAACGCCCCAGGTCGGAACGCCGCGTCTGCGAAGAGCATGGGCTTTGGCCAGATAAATATCGCCGAACTCACCTTGGCGGCATGCTTTGTACAATACCTGTGAATCGTCTCTGAACCTATTTTGATAACCAATGGTCAATTTCCTTCCTGTCTTCTTACTTGCCTCTAGCATCTTTTTAGCTTCAATCGAATTGATGGCCATCGGCTTTTCGCACATGACATGCTTACCCGCTTCCAGTGCAGCCACCGTTATGAAGGAATGCTGAAGGTTGGGAGTCAACACATGAATAACGTCAATAGATTCGTCTTGCAATAAGTCCCAGTAGTCAACGTAAACTCTCGCCTGCTCTGTTCCAAATTCCTTTGCAGCTTTCACAGCACGCTCTTCAACGACGTCACAGAAAGCGACCATTTCGCCTAAATGGGTGAGTTTCGCTAAAGAAGGCATATGTTTTTGGTTGGCAATGCCGCCGCAGCCTATAATTCCGATTTTCAATTTAGCTGTTGACATGATCGAACACTCCTTATAAGCTAATACGCCATTTGGCGGCCCTATATAACCTTTTGCAAAACCTTTAAATCATTCTCTATACTCGTAAATTTATCATCGCTTATACCCTCATTTTCTATAAAGGCATATTGGATGGTGCCCATTTCTTTTATTTTGTCGTAAGTGGCTTTGAAGTCTATTACACCGGTTCCTAGATCCACAAAGTCACCTGCTTGGATGTATCCCCTCCCCCGATATAGCTGCATCATATCCAAATCTTCGTCACCTGGCTGAAGTGCGTCAAATACGTTTAGATGGAGGACTTCTTTATTCAAATCTTTCTGATGGACGATATCACATCGGCTGCCTAATTTCTCAAGAACGGCCATGGGATCAAGGCCTGCGCGCATAACCCAGACCAAATCCAACTCAAATTTGACATAGGACGGGTCGGTATTTTCAACTAAAATATCGTATAAGGTCGTATCCCCCCATCTTTTGAATTCATGGAAGTGATTATGAAAGTAAAATTGCAAACCGTTTTCCTTGCATTTTTTCCCGATCGCATTCAATTGTTCTGCGGTTTGCAGTGTATCTTCGCGATTTTTGATCCAGGCAGACGGCAATACAATCGCTTTACATCCAAGCTCACTATTTTCTTTGATTAACTGATCCCAATTCTGGGCATCTTGATCCAATCTTTCATGGGATGCTATGGGGTTAAGCCCTAAATCTTCCAGCTTATTTTTGATGGTTTGCAGAGGGAATGAATCACTGTATCGGACGCCTGTCATAAAATTGGTGGTGATTAACTCCACATTGGTATAGCCTGCAGCAGCTACCCTCTCAAGGGTGCCAAAGTAGTCGTTGTTTAGTGCTTGAAAGACTGAAAATAAATTCACGCCAATTGAAATGCTCATTTTAACTGCTCCTTTTGTGTTAAATTTTGGATGGGCCGAAGTTTATGACCCGCTACCCTTTCAGTTCGAGGTTTGCCTCTAAACAGCGTCCATACGAGAGGAAATCCGACTAATACGATCATCGTCGCCACGATGTATACATCATTGGAGCTCAACGTAAAGGCCTCCGCCTTCAGCAACTTGCGCCCAGTTTCCGCAGCCCCATCTAAATCAAGTGCCTGGTTATGTACGGTCAACCGTGATGCGATAAGTGAAGTAAACAACGCGATTGAAAACGAACCGAAAACTTGGCGGATCCAGTTATTCACCGATGAAGCGTGACCGGATAGCTCGCGCGGGATGGCCTCCATACCAACGTTGGTAAGCGGCATGATCGTTAAGGAAAGCCCAATGTAGCGAATCGTTAGCCACATCACGATGTACCCGTGGGATACATTCACATTTAGCCGTCCTATCGCAAACGTTCCAATCGCGATCAAGAGAATCCCGGAAACGATCAGCCACTGCGGGGCTACTCTCATATACAGCTTGCCGACGAGCGGCATCACCCCCGCCATCGCAAGTGTGGCCGGAAATAAGATCAAACCGACCTCCAATGCGGATACCTCTTGTACGTTCTGCAGGAACACCGGTATCAAGAAGGCGCCGGAATACATGTTGAGTGTAATAACGGCCAACACGGCAAGGCTAACCGTATATTTCACATTAACAAATACCTTCAAATTCAGGAGCGGTTCGGGTATCATCAATTCTCTTCGAATAAAGCACCCGAGCATGAGGATGCCGAAAGCAAGCAGCGACAGCATTCTCCATGAGCTCCATCCCCAAGCATGCACTTCGCTGAAGGCGATCAGGAGGGAGCCGCTGCTCAGAATGACGGTAACCAAGCCGGGCAAATCGAACGTTTTCGGTGTATTCAGTTTGTAATAAGGGATAAGCCGCCAAGCGACTGCAACTGCCGCAATGCCGAACGGAATGTCCATGAAGAACAGCCATTTCCATTCGAACTTTCCGATCAGCCAGCCCGCCAATAGTGGCCCGAACGTGGGCGAAAGCATCGTTGACAAAGTCCACATGCTGAGCGCAAACGCCTGCTTTTCGCGAGGAATCACCTGATAAAGGATCGTCATCGTGGCTGGCAAGATCATCCCGCCAAAAATACCCTGCAGGATACGAAACGCAATTAACGATTCAATATTCCAAGCGAAAGCGCTAAGCCCTGAAATCAGCGTATAGCCAATAAGCGCAGCGATATACAGGTACTTCGTACTGTACTTATCCCCAAGATACCCAGTGATGGGAGCTACCACTCCGGTTGCCAGTAAATAGCCCGTCATCGTCCACTGCATAGCCGTCAAATCGGTATGGAACTGTTCCATCAAAACAGGGACCGCGACGCTGATCGAACTCATTCCGAGTGTCGCAAGAACGGATCCAAAGAAAATCGCAGTCATTACCGGTACAAACGATAAGTTTCTCTCCTTTATCTCTCTAGGGGACATGCAGCTTCTCCTCGCAAAACACTACTTATTCGTTTTCGCCCATTCATCCAGCTGTTTTTGCTTCTCAGCAATAATTTTATCCATGCCTGAAGCTTTCATTTTGCTTATAAATTCAGGCAAATTTTTGTCCGGATCCAGCGTACCGGTTTCCAGACCTAATTTGAACTGGTCCTTCACGCTTTGAACAGCGGCCACTTCCGTTTTAACTGGATCGACAGTGAAGCTGAAACCGAGCGCTTTCGATTTTTTGGACGATTTATTGAAATCAGCTTGATCTTTCCAAAGAGTAATAGGATCCGTTTCCCAGATGTAGGAAAGGAATTGATTGCCCCACTCCCAGCCATGATTCGGGCTATAGGTGGCATTCTGCGTATCGATGCCATTCGGGAAGCTTATCAAGTCACCCTTTTTGACGTAGTGCTTTCCTTCAATGCCATAGTCGATCAAGTTGATCAACTCTTTGTCGGAATAAAGCAAGTTGAGGAACATCATGGCTCTCTCCGGATCCTTCGAGTTTTTCGCGATACTGAACATGACGTTTGCAATCGACGACGTAGAAGTGACAGGTGGGATAATGCGTGCTGCAACCATCGGTGTGCCTGTCAAGATGGCTTCCTTCGTTTCATAGCCAGGCTTCATATGCACTGTAAAGGAAAAAGCTTTGCCTGCCTTCACAAGGTCTTCAGGGCGAATTTTGTTTGTAGCGATATCCTTAGGGATATAGCCGTCCAAATACCATCTTCTGACCATTTTCAATAAATCCGCATATTGCTTCGATTCGAACCAATTGACTACCTTCAGGTTATTATCATGGTCCGGCAGCACGCCGTTATCATCATTCAAAGGGTCCATAAAGCCAGGTGCAATGGACGCGATATAGGATGTACCCCCGCCTTCCGGAACTATAGCCGCCATATTTGGCTCGTTATCTTTGACGACCTTGAATACGGCATCCAAATCATCAAAGGTCTTGATCTTGCTCAAATCAATCTTGTATTTATCAACAATATCTTTGCGCATCAGGATGCCGTAGTCGGCTGCCCAGTCGCGTACGCTAGGTATGCCATAAAGTTTACCGCTGGCCATCGTTGCTTTTTGAATCTCCGGTGTGACGACCTTGGCAATATCCGGTCCATATTTCTTAAGCAGATCCTCTAAAGGAACAAGCTGTCCTTTTGCCGCTTGCGTACCGTAGCCAAGTGCCGTCAAAGTGACTAGCAAGTCCAAATTTTCATTGCTCGCAAGCATCAGATTGATTTGTTGCTGATACGCAGCAGGATCAATAGGCACAAATTTAACCGTTGCATTAATTTTCTCTTTGGTCAGTTTATTAACGGCATCCTGGACCTCCTGCAGATCCTTGTTGTTACCAATTTTATAGTAGGCCACGGTTAGTTCATAAGGTTTTAAGTTCGATTTCGCCTTTCCTGTTTCACCTGAAGCACTTGATGTACTTGTTGCATTTGTAGCCGTAGAACCTCCATTACCACTGCTGCATGCAGTTAGTAGAAGAGAAACCATCATCATTCCCGCTAACATGGTTTGAACACGCTTCCGATTACCTTTCATTTCGCAGCCTCCCTATATTTACCTAGCATATATGCTAATCGGCTGATGCCGAGTATAGCCTAGCCTTTAACTGCTCCAATAACGAGACCTTTGACGAAATATTTTTGAAAAAAAGGATACGCGCACAGTAGAGGTATAGTCCCAATAACCGCCATAGCCATCCGTACAGATTCCATCGGAATGTTGCTGCTTGCGGCAAGTTCCGTTGTGCTGCTGCTCGCATTGCTTGACAAAAATTGCGCGTTTAATAAAATCCGGTTTAACAAGTTCTGCAAACTGAACAGCTTACTGTCGGTCACATAGACTAATCCGTTGAACCAGTCGTTCCAATAGCCGATCGTTTGCATCAATCCGACCGTAGCCAGAATGGGAAGAGAGAGCGGAAGCACGATCCGGAAAAAGATTTTAAATTCCCCCGCCCCGTCAATGGATGCTGATTCAATAACCGGGGTTGGGATTGAAGTCATAAAAAAGGTTCGCATAATCAGCACGTAAAATCCGTTGGATAATAAACCGGGAATGATTAAGGCAAGCAGTGTGTTTTTCATATCAAACACTTGTGTATATACCAGGTAGGTGGGGACTAGGCCCCCATTAAACAACAGTGTGAAAAACACGAAAAACGCGAGCGGCTTGCGAATCAGCATATCCTTTCTGGATAATGGATAGGCGCATAGGGCCGTAATCGACAACCCCACAAACGTACCAACTACCGTCACGAGAATGGTTATACCGTAAGCACGAAATATGTTAGCGGAATCATTCCACAAGAATTCGTACGCTGCAAGGCTTAATTTGCTCGGAAAGAAAGAATACCCTTCTGACACAATGGTCATTTCATCCGTAAAAGATGTGATCAAGAGCAGAAAAAACGGAAGAAGACAGAGACAAACAATGCCAATAAAGAAAACATGAATGAAAGCTTGGAACAGTTGGCTTTTTACTTTCAATGGGGTCCCCTCCTTATTAAAACAAAGCGTTATCGCTGTTTCGCTTGCTCACCACGTAATTCGAGATAAGGACGAGAATGAATCCCACAACGGATTGATATAAGCCCGCTGCCGAAGACATGCCGATGTCTCCCAATCTTAGTAAAGCCCGATAAACATACGTATCGATAACGTTGGTTGTCGGAAAGAGCGCGCCCGTATCAAGCGGTACTTGATAGAACAATCCAAACTCCGAGTAAAATATGCGGCCGATTTGCAGCAGCGTCATAATCACGATAACCGGGGTGATTAAAGGGATCGTAATGTTCGTGATCTGCTGCCATTTACTCGCTCCGTCAATCCTGGCCGCCTCGTAATATTCCGTGTCGATTCCGATAATCGCCGCTAAATAGATGACACATAAGTAGCCAACATGCTTCCAAATGTTCACAAAGGTCAAGATATACGGCCAATATTTGGCTTCGCTATACCATGAGATGGGATCCATTCCAAGCATAGGCAGCACCTGTTTATTAATGTAACCGGTTTCTCCGCTTAGCATGGCAAGCACCAAATAACCGACAATAACCATAGAAATCAAATAGGGGATGAGAATGACACTTTGGTAAAACCGGGCGAATAATTTCTTTTTCACTTCATTCAGCAAAATAGCTACGCCGACGGCGATGATCAAATTTATGATAATAAATGCCGTGTTATATAGAATCGTATTTCGAGTAATCAGCATAGCGTCAGAGGTTTTAAACAGGTATTCGAAATTTTTAAATCCCACCCAATCGCTGGCCCAAATACCTTTTGTAAAGTTGACGTCTTTGAAGGCGATGACTAAACCAAACATCGGCAAGTAGTTGTTGATGATCAGATAAACAATTTCGGGTATAACCATCACAAGCAGCGGGGCATACCTCCAAAGTTTTCTCAGTTTTTTGCTAGTAATTGATTTTGTTGTCGTAATCCCAGCAGCTGTCGTGGTCGCTGTATTTGTCCTAGTTGTTGTCGTTGTCCCCACGTCGTTCCCCCCTCATCCGTTATACTCTCATCATATAGTTCTGCCACTATGCACTCTACCTGTTTCCCGACTTCCTGTTATAGCATTTCCGACTTCTTTTGAAAAAAAAGACCGAACCCGAGAAGGGAACGATCTCATGTATCAGGAACCTTATTTGCTTAAGTTTCATACAATTTGCGGTAATCCTGTGGATTGATGGCCGCCATTTTCTTGAACATTTTTGAGAAATGGGAAAAATTATTGTAGCCCACCGAAGCGGCGATGCTGCCAATCGGAAGATCTGTCTTCACCAGCATTTCTTTAGCCAATTCGACCCGTTCCTGAAGAATATAATCAGAAATCGTCAAGCTGGTTTCTTTCTTGAAAATTCTTGTCAGGTAGTCCGGATTCATATTCACATGGCTGGCGATATCCTCCCGCGAAACATCTTCGTTGATGCGCAGAGCAATATATTGTTTCGCTTTTTCAACAACGGTTTGGCTTTCATCCACCGAATAAATTCGACTCACAGTTTCTTCGATCATCGTATTTATCCATTGTCTAAGATCAGCTATGGAACGGGAAACAGTCGATGCTTGCATAGACAGGAGTTCCTCTGAAAAAACTTGATGCGCCCTCAGACCTTTATTATGCAAGACGTGATGAATCATCTGGAGAAAGTCCTCATAAAATCCGCGCAGGAATTTGGCATCGAGTCTCTCCATTTGTTTCATCGCATTCAAACTATGATCGATCTCTTTCATCAGTTTCCCTTTGCATCCACATTTGAGCATTTCCGCCCATCCGTTCATTTTAGGCAGCTGAAAAGTATCGTAGCAGCTGCACCGTTGTTCACTCTGGAAGAATATTTTATTCGTTTGTGTAACATTGTAGGATTCCATCGCGACTAGGGATTCGAACATCTCCAGCATTCCCTCCGTATGTACGGGAGCACCGATATAACAACAAAGATCACAGAAAAAGTAATGATTACAAGCATCGATATAACCCTGTAATTCGCTCTTTAGATTCTCTTTATCGATCTTGCTGCCCGGGTCGACCGGGAGGATGGCCAGTAACCCTCCGCTTTTGACCTGAACGATTTGACCGTTGGACTCCTTCCGTACAGCTAATTCCTCCAAAGAGTTGCGCAAGGCGTATTCCATTATTTTTTCTTCACGAAGCGTCAGTTTTTTATGCCAGCGCTGAACTCTGATCCATACCGGCACGAATAAGGCTGTATCGGAATAAGGTATATTTTGCTTCACCATAATTTCTTTGATTTGAAGCTTATTCGAAGGGATAGACCTCTGAATTAAATCCTGCCAAAAGCGCTCAACAACCATCGGTTGATACGATTCCCATAACTTATAATAATGCTTATAGGTTTCATTAAATTGGACTAATCCTCTTTTCTTTTCCAATTGGTCGATCGCTTTGCGAACGGCTTTCTCCAATTCCGGAAAGCGGACAGGTTTGAGCATATAATCCAGACTTCCCAATTGAATCGCTTTCTGCGCGAATTCGAAATCAGCATGACAGGTTAAGAAGATGGATTCGGTATCCGGAGAGTGTTCTTTGACCCAAGCTAACAGTTGAAATCCATCACCTTCCGGCATTTCAATGTCGCAAAGCAGAATATCAATTTTTTGGGTTAAAATGATTTCCTTCGCCTGCCGTATGTTAAAAGCTTCATGAACCCTCGAAAATCCAACTTGGTCCCACGCGACACCCGCTTTGATCCCTCGTACGGCATGAATTTCATCGTCCACGACTAGCAATTGAAGCATAGACTTCGCCTCTTTCCTTCTCATGAAATGGGATGAGAATTTCAATGACTGCGCCGTGGCCATCACAATTTGAAAATGCGATTTGGGCTTGATCTTGATACAGCAGGCGCAATCGACGCTGCACATTCCATATCCCGATATAATGACCTTCTCCGTTACCGATATCCATCTCCATCTGTAGCCGAGCCAAAACATCTTCAGGAAATCCTTTTCCAGTATCCTGAACCCGAATATTGATTCTGTTACCTTCCCTGGCTTCAATGGTTACACCAATATGAACCTGCTTGTCCATGCTAACGGCATGTTTGATCGTATTTTCCACAAAGGTTTGAATAACAAGCGGAGGAACCGCTATATCCATCAGATTGTCCGGAACGGATAGATCATAGGTCAAATTTTGGGGAAACCGCATCTCCTGGATACGAAAGTAATTAAGTGTATGCTGAACCTCATCCCTCAAAGCGACGAATGCCATGTTGCTCCGAAACATAAAGCGAAAATATTCTACGAGACTAAGCGCCATTTCCTGAATCAATGTAAAGTCTTTCACCTGCGCCAAATTATAAATAATGTTCAACGAATTTAGAAAAAAGTGCGGATTAATTTGAAGCTGTAAATGCTTGAGTTCGGCCTTCTGATGATTTAATTTTTCTTTCAAGACATTAATTTTCAATTCCTGAATCTGCGAAATCATGCGATTGAAAGATTGGTTCATCTTGTCAAATTCCAGAACGGAAGGACGGTAAGTGATGCGGACGTCCAAATTCCCGTCTTCGATTCTTCTCATAGCCATCATGATCCGATTTATCGGAACTAAGATGATTTTCCTTAAAAGAAATAAAATGAAAGGAAACAGAATCAGTGATCCCATCAGAATAAAAGAGACAATTCGGCGAAGGAAAGGAAGATTCTCCAGAATGATGCTGTCTGGGATGACAGCAACTAAGCTGAACCAACCTTTCGCGGATTTTTCACTTACGACTAGAAATTTCTCGTCTTTTCCCGTGAGTTTGTACTCCGTTCCAACATCGTTCAAATTAATTTGATTTTCTTGTACAAAAGCTTGGTTAGACATGGCCTCGAACTCGTCCGTAACCAGCAGCGCCCTGCCGTTGTTGCCCAAATCGACTAAGTTCAGCGGCACCATTAATTTATTCGCATCTGCCCACGCCCCGATATAGACATTCCCATATTTAATTACACGGGTCAAAAAATATTGATCTCCGAGCTTTTGTATGAACCACTCTTTCAGGCTTGTCTGATTTGCACCCTCGCGTTGGTCCTGAAAAATGGTCATAATGTTATTTTCAACGGCTACCTGTCTGGTGTAAGAAACTTGATCACTCATAACTGTCAATAAATCTTGATTCGGCTCCGAATAAACAAAGAACATGTCCATTGGTTTATAACTAGGGAGGTCTTTTAACAGCTTATTGTTTAATTGAATTTTCGTAAAAGAGTACCGATCGGCATTTTGATCTCGCAGCGCGTCAAGTACAAGCAGTCCAGTGTCTTGCGCAGCGAAGTTGAATAAATACTTGTCTACCTCATCCAAATTACGGTCGATCTGCCCCATATATAAGCTGATTAAATTTTTATTCGATTGAGCCACTTGATTCCGAACAACCTTGATGGCATATAAATTGTTGTAGATCATGAAAGCCACGATGGGGATGACAATAATTAGCAACCCAACTACCAACTGAAAGCGAAGTGATTTGAATAGAGGCAGCGTACGAATTTGCACGGCTGATAGACCTCCCTTCTCA
Organism: Paenibacillus andongensis; assembly: GCF_025369935.1. Lineage (NCBI taxonomy): Bacteria > Bacillati > Bacillota > Bacilli > Caryophanales > Paenibacillaceae > Paenibacillus > Paenibacillus andongensis. The sequence goes on from NZ_CP104467.1 coordinate 6,860,934, forward strand.
TGAATGCTAACTCGATCAAATTGAATGTGCTTCGGGTTTCAGATAGGCCATGATCATGTCAATTAACTGCCGCATCATCTCGCCTGGATCAATCGCTTGTTCTACACGAAGAATATTCCCCCTAGATGCCATTCGCTGCGTCATGCTCATCATCGTGTTTGCAATCATGGCTGAAGATTGGGCTGGATCGAGATCAGAACGGATCGAGCCATCTTGAATGCCTTCGAGAATAAGCTGAACAGGTGATGGAAAGACATTTTGGATGAATATTCGATACTTCTCCTCCAATTCGCGGGTTGGATAGTTTTCCCGATAATAGTGATCAAACAGTCCGATAAAACGCAAATGGCTAGGTCTAGTCTGGGTAAAATCCTGCCATGCTGCTAATAAGTTCCGCATTTTCTCATCGGCTCTTTCACCGACTTTGTGAGAATCGACAAATCGAAATAAATCGTCTAAAACCTTCATCTGAACTTCAAACGCCAGCTCATCAATCGAATTATAATATTTATAAAGTGTGACACGGCTGATCCCCAATTGATGTCCGATATCTTTCATCGTTACACCTGGCAAATCTTTTTCCAAAAAAAGCTCCTGAGCAGCCAGAACAATGTCCTGTCGCCGTTTATCTCTATGCTCCTCTAATTCCTGTTCCCACTTGCTTTTCATACAAACACTCCTTGATACAAGCTATGCATAAAATATCGCCTATTTACACAGTGTAAACCCTTTGAGTTCACTCCAATTATATCCAATTGCTAAATTCATTGCAAACGTTTTCATTAGTTTAATGACCCTTTTAACCATTCTCCAGCGGCATAAAAGGCTCGCCCAATTTCCATCCATAACGATGTAGGGCTAGTCACTCCCCCTTCCAACTCATATAATAGGGAGACAAAGCTGCCCATGAAGTTTAAAAGAAGGAGTTCACCTAAATGCTGTCTCAATTGAATCGTCAATTAGAAAAAATCTTGCCGCTAATCACACCAGTCAGTGTTCTCATCGGTGTTTTACTAGGCAGTCATTTATCCGGATACACCTTTTTATCCCCTTGGTTGTTTGCCTTTATGACCTTTGCAGGCAGCATAAGCTCCAGCTTCAAAGAATTCGTCAAGGTGGTCGTTCAGCCACTTCCGCTCATCATCACACTGTTGATTCTACATGTCGCGATGCCGCTGATTGCTATGGGTCTCGGGCATGTCGTATATAGCCATGAGCCCATGACTATAACTGGCCTCATCTTAGCAGCAGCTATACCTACTGGCATTACAAGTTTCGTCTGGGTAGCCATTTATCGCGGAAATATCGTGCTCACGTTATCGATTATTCTCATGGACACCATTCTTTCACCCTTCGTCGTTCCCTACACGCTATCTGCGTTAATTGGTACCAAAGTACAGATGGACTCGTTCGCGATGATGAAGGGCCTGTTCCTCATGATCGTTCTACCTTCTATCATTGGCATGCTGCTGAATCAATGGACACGCGGCAAAATTAAGGAACAATGGAGTGGCCGTCTAGGTCCTTTTTCGAAAATAACCATGGGCATCGTTGTCGCTATCAACAGCTCCGTAATCGCCCCTTATCTACGTGACTTTAATACTAAATTACTAGGCTTAGCTGGATTTGTACTCTTCATAGCCTCACTTGGATACATCCTAGGATGGCTGGTCGCCAAGCTCCTGCGGTGGGAACAAGACGTTGTCGTCGCACTTACGTTTAACAGTGGGATGCGTAATATAAGTGCTGGCGCAGTACTCGCCGTTGCCTACTTCCCGCCTCTCGTGGCTGTCCCCGTTGTACTAGGCATGCTGTTCCAGCAATCGTTGGCCTCGCTTTTCGGCTATCTGTTGAACAGACGCTACGCTCTGAAACATGATATTCCTAACTTAACGGCCAATAGTGTGAAACAAGTTTAGTTTGGGAGCTGCCCGGGCAGCTCTTTTTTTGTTTTGCTAGCTGTTGTTTTCGCTCTCTCCGTCGAAACATTCAAAACATAGTAACGTGTTATCGTCTAACACTACGCCGTCAATAAATCCATCATGGCAGAAAATTTGCTTTTTGCATTCCTTGCACTCCCCAACAAGCTCCTTCATTAATAGCACCTCCCAGTTATAAAATTTTGCTCATTCTGATTCTTCCAGTTCTTGTTCTGCTGGCGATCACTTTGGAATTTATTTTAACATGAAGGACCCCCATTAGCTGGATGCCCTTATCAGCAGATTATGTTTGCCGCGGCGCAATCAGATCGATTACGAATCATTTGTGTGATATTAGGCTAAAACTCCTTTCCCTCAGCCCATTTTAAGCTAACTTTTATGTATCATTCAGCTTCTCTTCTCAGATTTTTCATAATTGTCGTGTACGATTGTGAAGAAGATGATCGAAAGGAGCGATACATAACATTGATGAAAATGACAAAAATAGCGGGCTTATGCATCCTTATCCCCGTTTTACTAAGCGGTTGTGGGAATGCGTCTTCCTCACAACCTGCTGCAGCAAGCTCAGCGCAACCGCAGCAACAACAATCAAACGGACAATCACAGGCAGACGGCAAGCAAAATGCTCAAGACCGACCTGTCATGAGTGCGGCGCAAAGACAAATGTTCAGTACGTTTCAGACCCTGCTCATGCTAGACAAAGCTGATGGACTTACCATTACGAAGGAACAAGCTCAAGCCATGCTGCCCGTTGCTCAAGAAATCGTCACAAAAGCTGAACTTAGTGATGAAAACAAGACCAAGCTGTTCGAAAAGCTAACAGATGCCCAGAAGAAATTTATAGAAGATTCAGCTGCGCGTATGGGTAATAGAGGAAACGGCGGTGCAAATGGTCCCGGGAATAACGGAAACACCGGTAATGGCAAAGGTAATCGAAATGGTCAATCTGGAAATACAGAAAATAAACCAGATGCTTCTGCACAACCAAACGCTGACGCACCCGATCAAACCGGCGGCAAGAAAGGCAATGGAAATCGTCCTGCTGGCGGCCAAATGAGAGATCCTGGTAAGCAGCTGATCGAACTGCTGCAAAACAAGGTGAAATAAGTCGAATATTTCCGAGGAAATGACAATCCGAGAAAGACCTCCAACCACTATGTGGGTTTGGAGGTCTTTCTGGTTCACTCTTATGATCTTAAGGTCTGAATGACCTGCTCTGCTTTTGCTTCACCGCTGGCAACCTGCTCGATGTGCTCTCCGAACATATCACACATATACACGAATAGGGTAAGGATTTCTAACACTTCATCACTATCGAACGTACGCGAAGCCGATTGGCTATACACATAGCGATAATGGATCTCGCCCTCCTCATTCACACCAAAGTGACCTATGGGTAAGCGAGTATTAACTTCCAATAAAAGTGCGGCTACCTCTTCGCGAGCACCTGCTTGAAGATGAAACGGCAGCGTACTGTAGATTTGCAGCAGTTGAATAGCGACTATTTCCTCATCATTCAACGGTAAAAAACTAAAGTGAAGGAATCGATCTCGTCCCTTACTATCCTCTTGAAACCCTGCCATTAGCACATGCAGCGGAATAGCTTCGGATTTCTCTAATAAATTCGTGGCAAGCTCTGCTTCATCCAAAATCTCTTTCAAATGCCCTAATTGTGCCAAATGACGCGCATGCGCAAGTTCTGTTAACATATCTCTTCAATCTCCTATTCTCTCTTGCCCATCGCTTCAATAATGGCTTTTTTCAGATTCTCTGCATCGCCATCGAACTTATACAAAGCTTGAAGACTTACACCAGCTGCTTCTACGAAGCTCTCAACTTGTTTGTAGCGTGCGACGCACGCTGCATCCTGTTCATTGTAAAGTGGGAGCTTCTCGAACATATCAAAAATAAGTTCTGTGTCATGGGCTCGTTTTTCTTTCTTTTTCTCTGTTGATTTATCAGCGTTAAATATCGCTTTAGTAATACCCCAAGCGCCTGCTTTCGATGCGCGGTCACGTCCAGCTTGCTTCAAGGATCTGGCAATTGGCATCGCTGCGCCAATACCTGTGGCAACGATTTTCAGCGGCGTTCCTACCTGAGCTCCTACCCCTGTAAGCGTAGCGATGTCGGCAGCAATCTTCGTGAGCTCAAGTCCGATTTGAATAGCTCCACGGTCTGTTCGCTTCACGTTAATTTTTTTCATTTCTTTCGCTAATTCATATTTGGCAATTTCGTCCAGTTGTTCAGCTGCTGATGCATCTCCACTCGCTTTAAGCACTTCGAGATCCTGCTTTTTCTTTGCTAGCTTCGCTTTGTCGACACCAGCATTTCGCGTGTACCAGCGCTTTTCTTTGAGTACGTCGGCATTCCCTGCTTTGCCTTTGAAGTCACGTTTCAATGTTGTCATGGCGCTACGATTTAAGCCGGCTTTGATCACATCTACGGTTTTGATCGCAATTTTCACACCACTAACAGCAATACTTACGCCCGGAATAACAGCCGTCAAGCTAGCTGTACTTGACTCCATGATATCCATGATGCCTTTGGCCACTTTGATGCCAGATTGCGCAGCCTGAATCGCATTGCTAATGATCTCGATAACGCCTCTTGCTTTTTCTGCATGATTCAGACCGCCATTGTCCGAATGCTTTTTATACATATCGTAAATCGCTTTAACGGCCATAATCGTATTCTTAACTGCGGAGATTGCTTCCGCTACCGTCCCTGTGTAGTCACTGACGGACGAGGAGCCTCCGACACCATCCTTATGGCCAGTTGATTTAGCTGCCTTATCAACAATACCAGCTGAGCCGCTGACCATTTTACCGCTTGCCTCGATCATAGTCGAGCCTGTACCTGCATACTGAAAACGTTTATCATGTCCCTTGCGCTCGCGAGAAGCAGCAAGCGTTTCTCTAATCGCACTCATGATTTGGAACGGCCCGCCAACGAGATCTGCTGTGGAGGCGACTGCCCCCATAGTAGCTGACTGCTGCGCTGTGCCAGCATCCTTCGTTTTATCGTAGGACTCTTTCAAATCATCCGAACGTTTGCCGAAACTATCACTAAAAGTAGAGGTGACACCTGATGTCATATCCGCATTGTCTTTGGTATCGTCACCCGTAGGATGCAATGTAGAGGCAGAAGGTACCACTGGCGTTACCACAGTGGGTGCTGGCGTTTGTACTGTACCAGGTTGTGGCGTTGTCACAGCTGTTGGCGCATGCGTTTGTGCCGTAGTCGTTGACTGTGATGTTGTTGCTGTAGTCGGCGCTGGGGTCTGTGCCACGGTGGACGTCTGGGTTGGCGCTACGGTAGATGCCAAAGGTTGTGACGGTGCTGCTGTGCCTGACCTGCGGCGGTGGAAAGCCACCGTCGGCGCCACGGTAGGCGCTGGCGCTGATGTCTGCGTAGGCGCTGGCACAGTCAGCACAGGCTGCGTTCCCGAGACTGTACGCTGGATGAGCTGATTCGCGTAAGCTTGCGTAGCACGATTACCCACCGTACGCTGCATCTGCATGAAGATATTGGTCCCAGGTGACATTTGTGAAGTAGAAGTACTTGGCTGTGACATTGGCGACTGCTGTGCATGCTGATGCGAAGTGCTCGGCTTTTTGGTAAGGGACTGTCTTCCTTGAGGCATCCGTACATATCTCCTTTATGGGATAAAATTGCGCTTGTATAGCTACTCTACTTGCCGCCTCGTTGTTGAACAACATGCGTTAATTCGTGACCAAGCAGTTCTTGCCCCTCGCGTGTATCTGGGTTGTATCTGCCTTCGCGGAAAAACACATCATTCCCCGTAGCAAAAGCTTCTGCACCTAAGGATCGGTTAATCTTTGATGATTCTGAATCATTATGTATATTTACGTTGCTAAAATCAGTACCGAACGCCGATTCCATCTTCGCTTGAATGCTGGCATCCATTCTGCTCCCGCTTCCTTGCTTTGCTTTAATCTGCGACTCAATCCCTGCACCTGCTTCAAAGCCACCTTCCGACGATGGCTTCATCTGCAGCTCTTCTTCTTCAGACTCTCCGCCTTCGGAGCGCTGAATCGACTCTGATGATGGCTTCATCTGCAGCTCTTCTTCCTCAGACTCTCCGCCCTCTGAGCGCTGAATCGACTCTGATGATGGCTTCATCTGCAGCTCTTCTTCCTCAGACTCTCCGCCTTCCGAGCGCTGAATCGACTCTGATGATGGCTTCATCTGCAGCTCTTCTTCTTCAGACTCTCCGCCCTCTGAGCGCTGAATCGACTCTGATGATGGCTTCATCTGCAGCTCTTCTTCCTCAGACTCTCCGCCTTCCGAGCGCTGAACATCTGGCTTAGATGCTCCACTACTTTCAGATGCAGCAATATGGTCAGCCGCTTGTTTACCCATTTGATCGGCTTCTTGCTCATAAGCATCACCAGCTGGTCCAACGGTCATTTTCGTCTGAACGGTCAACATATTGCCCACGGCGCGATTGCCTATTGTTCGTTGAATATTCATCAAATCGGATGAAACAGAAGAAGAATTCGGTTTATTGATTTTATTCGTATGCAAAGAAGAATCTGGTTGCCGGTTAATATGGGATTTTTGCATGGCATAACCCTCCTATTGAGCTTTTGATGGAGCATTCATTGAATCATAGTTGTACATCAACAATTCTGTCCTTGAGTGCAAGAAGTCTGTCTACTTACTATATCACAACGCTATATAGCGGAGTTTACAATTTTGATAGGGCTGCGATCCACAATGAGCACGGCAATATCATCGGATTGCACTGCACCATCTGCGAATAGATCCACATCCATCACCATCTGACCAAGCAATTGCTCAGGCGCACTCGATTGTTCCTTCACTAATACATCCTTGAGGCGGGAAAAGCCGTATTGTTCTTGAAGTCGGTCCTCAGCCTCTGTAATGCCATCCGTATACACGATTATGCGATCTCCTAGACCTAGCATGACCTCATTATTCATATACACCATGTCGTCCATGACGCCAAGTGGAAGACCTTTTTCCCCCTTCAAAAGCTCAACTTCACCGCCATCTCTCACGATGTAAGGAGGACAATGACCGCCATCACTATACAGGAGTAGACCTGTCGCGACATTCAAAACCCCGCAGAAAATCGTGGCAAACATCGTCGAGTCATCCTTATAAAGCTCCTGATTGACTGCCGTCAACAGCTCACCGGGAGTCATCTCTGAGGTCATCTTCCCTTTGAGCAATGTCATCGTTACGGCCATGAACAAAGCGGCAGGGATTCCCTTGTCGGAAACATCGCCAAGAACGAAGAATAAGCGATCCGCGCCGATGCAGAAGTAGTCGTAGAAGTCTCCGCCCACCTCACGAGCTGGGCGAATAATGGCCAGTGTCTCCACGGTGACTGCGGCAGCACTTTCGTGACCATCCACTTCAGATGAGCTGCTCGTATCACCTTCAACACCGCCACTGCTTATACACAAACTTCCGCGAGGCAGGAATCCCATCTGGATGTCGGTGGCAATACGCAGCTCGCTCTCCATCCGTTCCTTAGCAGCCGTTGTCGTTTTCAACGCATGGATAGACTTCTCCAGTGCTTCATACAGCATGGCATTTTCCAAGGATACCGCCGTTGGCGATGCGATGGACTCAAGCAGCTGTAAATCGCGGTCAGAGAAATGAGCGCCATCCCGCTTGTTCAACACCTGCAGCACTCCGATGATTTTCCCCTTGCTGACTAGTGGCACGCAGAGTAGGCTGCGCGTTGGATAATCAACTCGTTTCGCTACCTTCGACGACCACCGCTTATCCTGTCCAGCATCATCAACCTTGACCGATTCGCCGGTCTGAGCCACCCAGCCTGCGATGCCTTCACCTATTTTGAGGCGAATTTCACGAACCTCATCGCCTTTTTCACCCAGCGCGAGGTCAAAGAACAGCTCCCCTTTTTCCTCATCGACCAAAATAACCGACGAAGCCTCCGCATTCATAATGCGAGAAGAGGTTTCCATGATTTTCACAAGCAAATCCTGCTTGCGAATCGTTGAATTCACTTCCAAACTTACATCGAATAGCTGCATAGTTCTCTGAAGCTCCAGCTCTACGGATCTACGCTTTCGCTCGCTCAGCTGCCAAACGATGACGACCACAAGACATACAATAAGAAGCACAGCTACAACCATATTCATCCAGCGTGCCCCCTATTATTCGCCTTACATAGATTCCTGGCCTTCATACTAAGAAATAGCATGGACAGCATCCGCTTCCGTCTCATAAATCGAGAAAATACGACTAAATCCCGACATGTCGAAAACATCCTTCACCTGCTCATTCATTCGAGCCAGCGCCAACTTCCCTTGAATCACCTTAATCATTTTAGCTGCTGCAAGTAAGCTTCTCAGCCCTGCACTGCTGACATAATCAAGTCCTTGAAGATCAAACACAAACTTGCCATTCCCTTGCTCGACTAGTTTTGCAAAAGCCGCTTCCAAACTCGCGGATGTATTCGCATCCAATCGGCCGTTTAAGCTCAGCAGCACGATATCGCCTTGCATTTGCTCGGTTATCATCATGATATTCCCTCCTCCTTGATTCGCCATTTTTTCATCATTAGAACATTCTCCTCGTTCAAGCGTTCATACGCGATGTCATCCATTACCTGCTTCACAAAGTGGATGCCAAGCCCGCCGATCCCCCGTTCCTCTATGCTAAGATCCGTGCATGGAGCTGACTTCAGCAGCGGATTGAATGCCACTCCGCGATCTGTCATTCGAAGCTCCCAGCCCCCAGGGACAAGCCCCAAATCAATGCGGATCGTATGCATACGGTTTTCATCAGGCGGATAGCCATAGAGAATGATGTTCGTCACCAGCTCGTCGCAGACTAAATTCACTTGGTACAACGTATGGTCATCCATGCCCATCGTCCCCGACAAGCCTCGCAAGAATACACCTAGCCGTTCCAGTTCCTTCAGATCATTGCTCAAAATGATGGACTCTGATGACACGACATTCACACTCCCGGATACTAAGTACTGAAGCCACTAGCTATAGCGGAATAACCTATTTAAGCCATTTTCAAAAGCATATTTTCGAGCAGCCGCACTCTGGCACTAGAAGCATGGAGCAGCCCAATTCCGATCTCTGGATACAATCTCACTAACCGAGACAAGCTTTCCCCTTGCAAAGTGAGCACTCGCACCTCATCGAAAATCGCTTGAGCGGTAATCGAGGAAGGCGATCCGTCTAATGCCGTCGTTTCGCCGAAGGCTTGCTTCGGTCCCAGTACACCAATGGTTACGGTCTCTCCAATCCCCGTCTCATTGCTCAACTCTACGTTACCCTCAATAATGAGATACATGGCTGCATTCTTCTCACCACGGCGCAATAGATAAGTCAGATCCTCGTGTACTTCTTCCGTTGCAATCCCTGCAATTAAACCTAATTCATCCACAGATAGGTCCGCGAATAGGGAAACCTGCTTCAAGAAAATAACTTTATCCAGCATCGTTAAAAACTTGCGATCTTCCTTCATATCGGCACGCTCCAGTGAACTTAGTGCATAAACAGCAATATCTCGAAGCCAATCATCCGACCAAATCTTAGCTTCTTGCAAAATGAGCAGCGGCTCCGTCATCGCTACACTGCTTCTTCCATTCTCTTTCTTTAATAATTCCAACAGAGCCAAGGCCAATCTGCGATCGCCGAGCCCCTCAGCAAGAACTTCCAAGGCATTATCACGAACCTCGTCACTCTCGTCCTGAGTCGCTTCACGGAGTGTCGTAACTACACGCTCATCTACGAACTTGGCCATTACTGCCCACGCTCCGCCTACAAGCGCATTGTGCAGCTCCCCGCAGCGCTGGTTGGCAAGCTCGGCAAGCCCCTGCATCCCAAGCTCTTGCAGAGCAGCCGGCAGTGCGCGTTCCTGCGTGGAAGCAAGCATTCGACTTACACAGCGATCAACTAACTCTGATCGCAATTTACTTTCATCCAGCAGCTCAGCTAGCGCTGTAACTGCCGAATTCCAAATAAACGGATTCGCATGATTCACACCGTTCAGCAAGGCTGGCAGCGCCTTAGCCCCCATATCTACGAAAGCCTCGAGAATGGCCTTGCGCAGCTCCTGATCTGCCAGTGGCACCATCGACAAGAGATGCGGAATTGCATCCACATGCTCAAGTTTGCCAATACAGCGCGCAGCCGCAACTTTAACGGCAGGACGATGATCGTCGAGCAGCGACAACACCCATGCGGAATAGGAATCCAGCTTCAGATCCGCTACGGTGTGACAGCCATATACGGCCCATTCACCACCGTTATCGAGCATTTTAATAATCGCCTCGTCACAGGCTTGATAGCTTTCTTCACTTTCCAGCGCATAAAGCGCCTTAACGCCTTCGTGCACGACCTTCGGATGGTTGTCTAGCAGCTTAACACGAATGAAGAAATGCGATTGGCTTTTGAGGTGTGTTGCCTTTGAAATCAACTTCACACTCTCCGCACGTACCTCAGGATCTTCATCTTCCAGGAACGAAGCGACCTGCACGAGATCCTGAATCGTTGCCCCTTGCAAATTCATAGCCCGCAGCACAGCAATGCGGATTCGCGAGCTTTCCTCACCGATCATTCCGATCAACTGCGGCAGGAAAGCGGAGTCCTTCGCTTTACCAATCACTTCGAGAGCCAGCTCTCGCACATAATCATTTGGATGCTTCAGATAGCCGAGCATGGAGGATAAAGCTTTGGAGCTGCGAATGCCCCCGATAAAGGAGCCTGCAATATCCGATAGATCCGCATGCAAGGACTGCACACTTTTGACCAGTTCACGAATGTACAGATTCCTTCCGTACCAAGCCACCACGACGAGAATAGCCGCTACAACGACACCTACCCAAGCAAGGGGGGACAGCTGAATGAGACCAAACGAATGCAGCAAGGATAGCAGCGAACCGATTAAGATCCCGCCCGAAGCAGCCACACCCTGAGCAAAATAACGATAGCCGTCGCGCTTTCCGATAGGCATCATTTTGAAGAAGAGCTGATAGCACGGCTCCGCAATGTAATACAGGAGGATATAAAAAATGGCATAAGAGCCAGATACGATTACGAGTCCCAGCGATTGATTGACAAACAAAGCCGTAAGTCCAAAGCCGCCAAGGAAAATAACCGTAATCGCCAGCAGCATATTACTCGCGCCCAGCCAGTTCATTAAGCGGGTAGACACCGTTTGTAGAAGCAAGCAGATCGTGAATTGAATAGCGGTAATTAATCCATAAAATGAGGTTAGATCGCCTTCTATCGGGAACCTGCTTTCAGCAGCCGTGAAGTACTGATACTCGATCATAAAATAGACCGCGGGCATAAGTGTCATCAAAGCAATGGCGCATAGCAGGAACGGGCTGCGCAGCATTTGCTTCACATAATAGCCAGCAGGCTGCTGCTCCTCTTCCGCCGTGCCAGAAGTGCCCTGGGTCTTCAACCGGTTGTCTTCTTTCAAAGTCAAAGGCACCAAATACCTTGCCAACGCTTTGCGGAAAAAGATGAAGCCGAACACCATCAACACGGGAGCGAGCGCGTACACCGCTTCGGTACCAAGCAGCTTACCGATTTGGTGGGCGATCAAGCCTGCCGTAATACCGCCGGTCGTCGTCGAAGCGATGAACACCGGCATTAACCTTTTGGCCTGCTGGGTGGGACACAGATCAAAGGCCGTACTCCAAAGCAGCAGCGTCAGCTGTCTCACGACAAAGTTGGAAGACAAGAACAGAATCGGGTAGTAATACCTGAAATCAATGCCGCCCAGCTTAAATCCAAGCAGCACCGCACCATTGAGGAGAAGCAATCCCATCATAATTAGGTAGAGCGTAGTCATCATTTTGGCCTTAGGCAGCCGATTCGCCAGCTTTGCTAAGAGCCAGCCCTCTAGAGGCATGATTGCCGCTTCTACGATATAGATATAAGGCAGATACTGCACACCGAATCTTTGGTTAAAAAGCGCCATGAACGCGGTATAGTTCAAGGATTCAGCAATCCCGCTAAAATAAAAGATCGGCAGCATCATCCATAGCTTCCGAATATCTTCTGTGCGCAGTCCCATCCATCTGGTTAAGCTTCCTTGCATATCATCAGGTCCAATCTATTATTTCATTTGTTGTTTAACAGCGGTTTGTAAAAAGCCAGCCTGGCTTCACCTTCATAATAGTAATTCGGATAAGTGCCGATTAATTCAAAACCATTCGTTCTAAACATTTTTTGGATAGGCTGATACTCTGGCAAATCACAGGTATATGTAAGGATATATCGACCCTCCGCTGATCTGGCGAACGTCTCCAACGCTTGGAATAATATCTTCGCAAAGCCATGTCTGCGGTAATCGCGGTGTACAGCTAAGTAATCCCACAGAAATCCTCCGGATTGATGCTCATTTTCTTTGCAGCTGGTAACGGCAATAATCTCACCTGATTCGTTCTCAATAAACCAATGCCGGTGATTGCGCTGCGTTAAACTAAGTCGGGGGGCATTGCGGAAATGCTCTAGTTCTCCCGGTGTATGCCGCTGGTCATCAAAAGATTCCGAAGACAAATAAAAATCTGTAATGCGCAATGCGTCCTTTTCCGTTGTTAATTCGTGTACATACATGCCAAGATCGCCTCTTTCACATTAAGAAACAGATAATGTCCCATTCCACTCTGCTGTTGTACCGTTCTGGAAGTATTCATCACAAATATAGAAATACAGCTGTGCTGCTTTATCTTGACGATTTTGCTTTATGACCATCAAGAACGCTTCACGCGCATCATAGAAACGCCCTACTTGGTAGTACGTAACAGCTTGCTCGAACAAAGCTTTGGTTTTATCCTTCAGCGTTCGGATCGTATCCGGATCACCCTGATACACATCGAACAGATGAAGCGGCTCTTTCACCCCTTCTACCTGAATCAATCCCAGATTACGGTAGAGGAAGCCTTCAGGCTGTTCCAATGATTGAACCACATAATCGGTAATGAGAATCGATGCCCCTAGCGGTTCCGTCATTTTCTCCAGCATCGTTGCCAAATTAACTCCGTCGGAAATCACATTGCCTTCCAAACGCTGCTCCTCACCAATGATCCCTAGTCGGAGCGGTCCTTTATGCAAACCAATGCCGAAATCAACCGGCTTATAACCCACTTTGGCTCGATGAGAATTATAGATGTCCAGTTCTTTGCGCATCTCTATACAGGCTCGCAGCGCTTCGTCTGCTTGATTCGGGAATAACGCCATGAAGCCCGCGCCCAGATACTTATTCATGAGACCTTGATGATTGCGTACATAAGGCCCGAATCTTTTCAGAAATGAGTTGACGAAGTTGAAGTTCTCTTCCGGCGAGAGCCTTTTGGACAGTTGATAAAAACCTCGAATATTGAAAATTAAGATGGACATATTTTGCTCCACCTGATCACCGAGCTCAACATCCAGAATGCTTTCTTTGTTCAGAAAACGCAAAAATTGCTGCGGTACGAAGCGATAGTAGGATTGGCTGAAGTTTTCTACCTTGGTGATATAGTCTCGAATGCGAGCAGCCATCGTATTGACACTGTCGCCCAGGTCTGACACTTCATCCCTAGTATTTATCGTAACAACCGCATCCCAGTTCCCCTTGGCAATCTCTCCAACGCTATTGCGAAGCTTCCGAATCGAAGAGAGCAGCACATAGGTCATTAGAAAGAGAACAAGCAGTAAACCTATCGATATAAAAGCAATATTTCGAATGATCGATTGAAGTACTAATTGGCGATGCTTAAGGATACCGTCCAAGTTTTTACTAGTTTCGAAAACACCAACAATTTTACCTGCTGAGTTAAAAATAGGAGCAATCGCATATCGCCACTCACCGGAGAAATCCTGCCATTGGCCTGTCGCCGGCTTGCCTTGCAGCACGACTTGCTGATTCTCGGGTGTTGGCAGAAACGGATTGAACATATGCATCCCGTCATCATCTTCTAAAATGCGATAAATGACGCCATTCTCATATTTATAAACCGCTTTGTAAAATCCTTGATTATCATCTTGATCGTTATTATCAAAGACGGATTGAATCTTTTTACGAAACGATTGATATATAGTCCCATTATAATCCAGCGGCGAGGTTAGACTTTCCAGTTTATCGCCGTCAATCAGGTTTTGACCACCGTTTTTGGCCAGTAAAGTAAGCTCACTGAAGGTTTCTTCTTCCATTTTCTTAGAGAAGCTCGTGTAAATAACGGTAGATAGAAGAATCATCGAAACCGCGATGACCGGCACTAAAATGAAAATTTGCTTCATCATAAGCGGCAGACGCCGCTGCAGCAAGTTGAAGAAAACTAATTTGGTGGCATACAGCACAAGCAGGATTCCCGCAATTGCAATTGACCAAAGTAGAATGGCCTTTGTCTTCATAGCTTCACTAAACTGTGCCTCAACCATGGAAGGGGTAATGGTTCCATCCGGAAGACGGCGATTAATTTGAGCCGTTTCTACAATGATGAGGCTGCCATCTTGGCCGATACTGCTATTCGTTGCATCGAAAGCAAGCTCTACACCGCTAGCTTTGGCTTTATCCTCATTCACAAGACCTTCGATGATGTAGGGCTGCTTGGGATCAAGTCTGGAGATCGATTTGCTGTTGAAATCGATGAAAACGAGCCGTCCCTGATTATCCAGATGCAAGCTCTCCGGAAAATTGCGCCTTGTACGGTCAAGACCCGGAAGCGGATAAACCAGCTCCGAGCGTCCATCACCAAAAGCGCGGTAAATTTCTCCGCTGCGCGTTGAATAATAAATCTCCCCTGGCTTATAACCATCTGCCTCAGACACATATTTATTCTCCGGAAGCTTGATCGTGTAAATGGACTTCGGCTCGGAGGAAGAAGTATCTCCAATTGGAGCCTGATATAAGGTTAATTGATGTACTTCATCGTTGAAAAAGTACACCACACCTTCACGAACTTGGACATTTCGTAAGGAGCCCAGTCTATATCGTTTCGTTTGTGAATCATATTCTTCTGTAAACAGGCTGCGATCAAACTGTCCGTCAGGTCTATAACGAACAATCTGCTCGGATTTGACTGCGATACCATACGGATCTAGTAACGTACGAATGGTATAGAGATAGCCTTGGTCATCGACAGCCATATCATTAAAGCGATACACTTCACCGTTCTTCCCCGTCTCACTTGTAATGGAGAATTGTAGAACACCTTGACTGTTCAGCTTGTGAATGGTTTTTTTGGCATTGTCGATGACGAACAAATTGTTTTGACGATCAGAGACAGCCTTCGATAAACCATCAAAAGGCATGCTTTGGTTAAAGGGCCATAGCGAGAAGCTATCCCGGTTTAGACTAAGATAAGTACCGGCAGCACCCAGAAGCAGCAGTACGAGCAGCAATGCCGCAATCGATTTCTTCATCGCTCTTTAATCTCCTCTTAATTAGAAATCTGAATGATTTGAGTAGGTGCATGCCAGTCGACCTGAAGACCTAGGGATTCGGACATGAACCTTAATGGCACATAGGTTCTTCCTGCGAGCAGCAAAGAGGGTCCATCGATCTGGGTGGGCTCGCCGTCTATATAGGCCGTAGTATTATTAATACGGCTAGTGATGGTTGCATATTCCGTGCTAACCGTTACGGTTAGACTTTCTTGATCCCAATCAACGGCCGCACCGAACGATTCGGATACGGACCTTATAGGTAAATAGGCCTGCCCGTTTATTATAACAGGCGGAACGTCAAACTTGATGAAAATATTGGAAGAGAGTACGTTTTCTGCCGAAATCGGTTGAATGCTGACGGGAACTAGGCTGGATTCCGGGTCAGAAGAGGATTCAGACGCAGAATCAAGCGAAGAACCAGCGGAACCGTCAGAACCAGACGCAGTGCTTGTGTCTACCATTGTGATGTTAGCCAAGGTGGTTGAGATCTCAGCCAGAGCTTGCAGCTCCTCTGGCGTGTACTTGGCTTTCTCTTGCTGCTGGAGCTGCTCCAGCAGCTTGGTTATTTGCTGTTCCAGCTGCGGCTGCACGGCCGAAGCTGGCAGCAGCGCTGCCAGCAGCTCCTGTACAGCGTCAAGCTGCGCGAACAGCGCGTCCTTCTGCAGCGACTGCATCGCTTCGTCGACGGCTTCGATTGAGCGGGTCAGCGTCGCGACCCGCTCAGGATCCTGCTGCGCTGCGCTAAGCGCAGCTTGGAGTTTCTGCTTCGCCTCTTTGAGCGAAGCCAGACCCTTGGATGCGCCAGCCTGCGCATCCGCGAGCTGCGCCTGCGTCGCCAGAAGCGGCTGCAGCTGAGCTGCTGCCGCTGTGGCGTCGCCGGCGGCGAGGGCTTGCTCCAGCTTCTGCTGCTGGAGCTCGGCTTGATCGGCCAGCTGATCCTCGCTGGCCTCGTTATTCCCAGGCGCGGTGCTGCCTGGGGTTTCTCCACCGCCCGGTTCGACCGGCGGTGCGGCCTCCTCGGCCAGCGCTGCGATCAGCGCGTCCGGGTTGTTCACCAGCTCCATCTGCTTGAGAGCTGCACCGCTGTCGCCTTTCAGCAGCGCCTCCAGCATCCCAAGCTGGGCCTGCGCATCCTTCAGCTGCACCGCCAGATCAGCGATGTCACTCAGCTTCAAGTCCGTTACAGCCGCTTCTTTGGCTGCTTCCAGCTTCACAATATCTTTCTTCAGCGTATCGATCTGCTGCTGCAGCTGTGCGGGTGTTTCCAAGGAAGCAATAGCTCCCGGCTTCGTGATCTCGACGGTAACCTTCAAAGCAGCCGCTGCTTCCTTCGTCAGCGCAGCAGAACTGCTTGGATCGGTTAGCGCGCTAGGGTCTACGGCATTATCCATGCCGATCCAAGCCGCCCCAGGCTCATCCGATTGATAAAAAATTCCTTGCCCCGACTTCGTCATCGTAGCCGCTGCAGCGTTATAGGCCGCTGGGGTTAGCGCGTCCAGCTGCACTTTGTAGGAACCGATGATGACGGTTCCTAGCCCCCCCTCAGCACCTGAGCCGTTTTCTCCTGTGCTGCTGCTTCCGTCCCCTTTGCTTCCACCAGAATTGTTGCTGCCTGAATTTCCGCTAGCCGCTCCATCTTCGGTAGTTACAGCTACTAATTGCCCTGAATTCCCTTTTCCCTCCAGAGGCAGTTCATCAATCTTTTTCCCTTTGCGGTATAGCACGACCTTCAGTTGATCGATTGAACTAAACTTGAGCGTTAGATTACGCACAGGCTTATTTATTTTCGTCCGCTTACCAATCGCGCGGCCTTCTTTCGTAAACACTGCGTACTCGGTAGCACCTAGCTTTTTATTAACTTTCACACTGAAATCGCTAAGCAACGCACCGACCGCAGGCTTCAGTTTCCAAGTTCCTATTGGAGCTTTCGGCTTTTGCGGCTTTACAGCTGCTAGCCCATCATCGAGGCTACGATAAGGCAAAATACCTTTCTTTATCGTTCGTTCAACCGCACCGCCGGTATCCATATCCAGCTTGCCAAGCGCCATTTTATAGCCCATTTGGGCAGATAGAATTTGTTGATCAGCTTGAATGACAGCATCCTTATAGGCTTGGAGCTCATCCGTTTTCATTAGACTTAGCTTCAGCTTCTGGTTCGCTTTATCCAGATTGGTTACTGCATTGTCTTTATCCCGCAAAGCCTGCGCATAACCTTCTTCGGCCCCTTTTGCTTCCAAAAACGACTGCCGCACCGCAGCAATGACCGCATTCCGACTTTCCTTCTCTTGAAGCAGCGCCTTATTCTGCTCCATGGTCGCGATCGGAAGCGCATCCCGGAGATCGTCCAAATAGCGCAGCCCGTCAAACTCCCCTTGCAGCAGCGATTTGGGAATAGGAATGAATCCAAGCAGCATGAAAAAGCCTTCCCAGTCCTTCTTCACTTGTGAAAGTGTCGTTTCATAGCTAGCTAGGAACAGCTCCATATCCACATCTTTGGCTTTATACATCCCGTCCATGACCTTCATTCGCGCCGAACCAAACTTAGAGCTGTACAAATCACGCGTCGTATTCAGCTTCTCATCTGCTAAACGCCGGTCCTCCGTGTCCTTAAGCAAACTCAGCGTCGACTTTTGAGCCCTTGCGATATAGGCAGGCAGCTGTTTCTGATTCAAATCCGCGTAATCCGGTTCAAACGAAAGCTGAACTTTATTTTCCATGTCCAAATTCAACAGCTTGCCCAGCGCCAGACGACTGGATTTCGCCGTTAACTGTGCCTGTTTATATTCAGACAACGCCTTCTCCAATGCCTTATTTGCCTTCTCCTGCTCGGCACTATCTGCAAGACCGAATTTCAGCTTCTTTTTCATCGTTTCCACTGAAGTCTTAGCTTCTTCCGCTTTCTTACGTGCATTTTCTTCTGCCACTGCATCTTGATAGGCTGCTAAATAAGCCTTCTGCACATCAAATCGGGCCGTATTCATCGACTGCCGCAGCGTCTCCTGCGCGATATAAAGCTGCTTGCGTGCTTCAGGCACCTTCAAATGAGTCGTCAATTCCTGACCTAAATTGCGAGGCTTGGCAAATAGTCCGGAAGCCTTAGCTTCCTCATTTTTAACCGCATGCTGC
Source organism: Paenibacillus andongensis (assembly GCF_025369935.1). Taxonomy (NCBI): domain Bacteria; kingdom Bacillati; phylum Bacillota; class Bacilli; order Caryophanales; family Paenibacillaceae; genus Paenibacillus; species Paenibacillus andongensis. The sequence continues at coordinate 6,879,427 of NZ_CP104467.1, forward strand.
GCTTGCTCCAGCTCTATTTTTTTCTTCAAAATATCCGTCTTGGCATCCCGCAATAGAGGACTTATTTTCAAACCCTGATCGATGGCTTCCCGCATGGTCAAAGACTTCACCGTCGCAGCTTCGACTCCCGAACCCGCTGCCACCATAGACGATGCTCCTAACAGCAGCACAAGCCCCAACTTCATTAATTTTACCCCTATCACTATAAATCCCTCCGCTCAACCATCTTCTCTTATAGTACAATATCTCCCCCCAATCCCGCACCCATCTTTTGGAGAAAAATAGTGAAAACGATCGAATATAGTAATAGACTGCTCACATACTTATCTAGTAGTATAAAAGTAATGGAAAACAGCGAGATTTGACGGAAAAGGAGACATTCACATGGGAAACCTCGTTTGCGGTGGAGCGATGCTGCAATGCTCGTTTGGTGCTGCACCTGGTACATTAATGGTGCTTCCAGCGAACATGGTGATGACCGCTATGCCCATTGCCAACATTATGGATAATAAGCCGATGGTGAACATTATGCCGTTTGGGATGTGCAATTCTATGGCGAATCCGATGGTTGCTGCGGCAACGGCGGCTGCATTTGGCGCTCTGACCCCCATGCCCTGTGTGCCTGTAACCGCTGCTCCTTGGGCTCCTGGATCACCGACTGTGCTCGTCGCGAACATGCCTGCTCTGAACAATACGTCCAAATGCATGTGCAACTGGGGCGGTGTCATTCAAATTCAACAACCAGGGCAAATGACCATTCAGGTGCCTTAACTCATTTTTAAAATAACTCATTATCATAATTCCATCTAGGAGTGAGAAGATTTGGAGATCCAGCCGGTCAAAACCCTTGAAAAAGTGCTAAAGCCTGTCGTTGCACCATTCATTGGGCAAATCATGAAAGCCATAGGAACGGTCGGAAGGCTGCCCAAACTAGCGATCATTAAGTTTCAACAGATTCTTAGGGTCATGCTGCAGACGCGCGAAACGTCGCTGAAAAATTACGTTTTGATCGGCTCCTATTATGTCTCCAAAAGATTGCTTCTTTTCCTCACGTTGTTCCTACTCGTTTTGATCTTTTTTATCTTCATCCGCCCTCCTGCGATCGTGAATAAGTGGTTGAATCGCGTTCCTGTTCTTCAGCAGGATACTCCTAAACTGACGAGCTTTTCAGGCAATGGCAACGTCGTGGGTGCCCAAAAGGATTCTCTCTATGTAGGAGATCTGGTTGACGGCAAATATGCCGGAAAAGGCAAACTATTCCACAGCAATGGCAAGCCCGCTTATGAAGGTGATTTTGAAAAGGGGCAAAAGTCAGGCAACGGCTCCCTTTATGACGAAAACGGCAACCTGCAATATAAAGGGGCCTTTGCCGGAGATGCCTTTAACGGGGCGGGAACCCAATACGACTCCCAGCAAAAAGTGCAATATATCGGCGAATTTCAAAATGGAAAATACGGCGGGGCTGGGAAATTGTTCGCGCCAAGCGGAGATCTTTTGTATGAAGGCTTGTTTAACGGCGGCCTTTATAATGGGGCCGGCAAGCTGTTCTCATCAGGCGGAATCGCCCAGTATGAGGGTGAATTTGCTGCCGGTCAATATAACGGAGCTGGTAAGCTTTTTGATGCGAAGGGCCACCTCATCTATGAAGGCGGCTTTAAGAACGGCAGCTATTCCGGAGATGGCACCGAGTTTTATTCGAATGGACTGATCAAATATAAAGGCCAATTCCTCGCCGGCGCGTATGGCGGTGAAGGCACCGCCTTCGATGAGAAGGGCGTGCCGCGCTTCAAAGGCACGTTCCAGAGCGGCGTCCTTAGCGGCGCCGGGGAAGCATATGACGAGTTAGGCAAACTCGTCTACAAGGGCGATTTCAAGGCCGGCGTCTATGACGGCCTTGGCACGTTGTTTGACGCAGACGGTGCGCCGCTGCTGCGGAGCTTTTTTGCAGGCGGCCAGGCCAGCCTGCAGAGCTTCATCGGTTTGTCCAGCAAGAAAGTCGAAGACTTGCTGGGCAAACCGGCCGAGGTGACGCTGCAGGATGCCAGCGTCATGCTCGCGGGCCAGGAGGCGCCAGCGGCCGCCTCCGCAGAGACGGCGGCTGCGGGCGACGCCGCCGCGGGAGCTCCGGCCGCGGGCGCTGGCGCGGCCGATCCGGCTTCAGCAGCAGGCGTTAAGCTGCTGATGAACTATCCGGCCTACCAGATGTCGCTGCTGGTAGAGCCGTCCAAGGGCAACCCGAAGGAGGCCGTTGTCACCTCCCTCAGCATTTGGGGCTCGAAGCCTTTGGCGCTGCTGCAGCCAGCCATCGAGACCATCAAAAAGCGCGGAGAACCCAACGATGCCGGCTACATCGTCATGGAACTTCAGGTAGGTGCCGGGGCTGGTACCTACACGAACAGCTACTATAAAGGTGATTTCATCTTCACCTTTACGCATTTCAACAAAACCAAAGAAGCTCACCTGCTTCAGGTCAGCTCTACCAAATAAGAGGCGCCGCCTCGAGTCCTTCATGTACTAGTGAGTTCTTTTTAGACACGTCGCTGCTTCTAATCCTTCACGTAGTTCTTTTTACAGGCGTCACTGCCTCAGTACTTCACGTAGTTCTTTTTACACGCGTCTGCCTCGAGTCCTTCACTTGCTAATGGGCACATTTTAACATACGGGAAGGACAGCTAGACATAAAATTCCGACCTGACATTCATGTTCTCCGCCCTTTAACGGAACGTCGTTCCGCTATTTGGGTGAAAAAGGTCGAAATCCAAAGCAAACGGAACGACGATGCGCTATTTCGTTATATTTGCCACCGAATCGCATTTATTGAGCAAATAAGGCCCTCACGTTCCGCCATTTTCATTTTTAACACTTATTTCCTAAACTAGAGGCTCCTCGTTCCTCTAAATCAGTTATAACCAGGTAACTCTTCGCCTTTCTCACTTCTCAGCGGCGAAAAGAGCTTCGTCATTACTCTATTACGGTTCTAGCAGTTCCATTGGCGGTACTTACAGGACCTAACCAAAACAAAACCGTCCGAGACTATGTCTCGAACGGTTTTTCTATCTACGCCTACTTCGCTACAGCGGTCCTCGCTACTCGCATCGACGCGAAGGCGTAAACGATCAACGCCGTCCAAATCAAGGAGAAACTGATGAAAAGCACGGGAGAGAACTTCTCTTTAAATACGAACACGCTTAACAGCAGCGTAATGGACGGACCAATATACTGAATGAATCCCAGCATGGAAAGTGGCAGCCGAGCAGCTGCTTTAGTAAACCATAGCAGAGGCAAAGCGGTTGCCACACCTGACAATAATAGCAGCGCTAAAGAGACAGGCGGTAATGCCCATGCGGCATCATGATGCGCAAAGTGTAAGTAGGCAATATACGCGACTGCTATAGGGAAGACAATGACAGTTTCCCCTGCCAACCCGAGCGAGGCATCGTAGGAAACTCTCTTTTTGACAAGACTATACAGCCCGAAAGAGAACGCTAGTGAGAGAGAAACCCATGGGAATCTGCCATAATCGATGGTTGCCAGCAAAACGCCGGCTCCCGCCAAAGCAACGGCCACCCACTGGCTGCGGCTTGGTTTTTCGCGTAGAAACAGAACCGCTAGCATGATGTTTATCAACGGGGTAATATAATACCCCAGACTTGTCTCGATAACATGACCGTTATTGACAGCCCAAATGAATATCAGCCAATTGGAGCTGATTAAGATGCTGCTGACTCCGATCATAAGCAGCACTTTCCGGTTCGTAACCATCTTACGAAATTCAGTCCAGCGACTTTTCCCTATCAGTATGAGAACGGCCATAAATACAAATGACCAGATAACACGGTGGGACAATATTTCACCCGCGAGCAGAGACTCAAAAGACCGCCAATAAATAGGGAGCAAGCCCCATGCCGTATAGGCAAGAATGGCGTACAAAAGCCCTTTTTTCATATAAAATCCTCTTTTCAATTTCTAGTAACACATTCTATGAATCTAGCAATTTGTCCGGTGGTTAATTCGTGAATGAAGAAACTTCTAACGGGGCCATTCAAGGAGGAACGCCCGCGTTTAGATGTAGGTTGTACTTACTTATGCGGTAATATATCCCCGGTTTACGGGGATTCTAAAGGATCCGGCTACGCGATTGAATGAACTATCCTTGAACGGAGACGTAATCAATTGCTCAACCCTCATGCCGGTAAAAAAAATTAGGCAGCTTCACTTCATTTGAGTAATGCTGATGAAAAATATGTGTCGTCGCCGGAGATACTGGCGGGATCAGCCACGACCAATCACCCGTGACATCACGACCGACCTTCTGCTCTTTCTCCTCAAAATTCCTAAATTGCCTCGCCGCCGTATGATGATCCACTATAGCTACACCCTGCTGTTGAAACGAATGAAGCACCGCCACATTTAACTCAACAAGTGCTCTATCTTTCCAAAGAGAGGCATCACGCCGAGTATCCAGACCCATGACAGATGCTATACGCGGCAGCATGTCATATCTAGCTTCATCTGCGAAGTTTCGCGCCCCGATTTCAGTGCCCATGTACCATCCATTGAATGGCGCAGCGGGGTAGTGAATCCCTCCAATTTCAAGGTACATATTCGAGACGATCGGTACGGCATACCATTTGAGATGCAAATCATCGAACGCGGCTATATCCGGATGTGTAATATCTACTTCCAGGACGAGCTCAGCAGGAATCTCAAACAGCTTCGGTTTCCGGTCTCCCAGTTGAACAACAAGCGGCAGCACATCATAAGGCGTTCCGGCCCCCTGCCATCCAAGCGATTGGCATAACGCCGTTATTTGAAGAGAAGCTGGGTCACCGAGAATCCCATTGTCATTTTCATAGCCCGCGTAACGGATCAGTTGGTCATTATGAATAAAGGCTCTCTGAGCCGAATTGTTCGTAGGTGGGAAAATCGTAATCACTGGGCGGATTTTGCCGCCATTGGTTGCCGTTTCTATATGACGAAATAGGGCTTCAGCCATCTGTTCTTCGGTTTCTATATAACGAGCATCGTGTACCGTCAGTGTTTCCCAGAACAATCGCCCGATACAACGGTTGCTGTTGCGCCAAGCCATTTTGGCCCCGTGCTCAAGTTCTTGACGGGTATGTTCGTAGTAACCTTTGTACCTAATGGTTTCGGTAATTTGGGCAAGACGAGCCTCGATTTCGCCCGAGCTTTGGCCTAGTTCACTATAACATTCCTTGATAAAAGGGATAGCTTTCTCTAGTAATTGATCCTGCACTTTCATAGGTGTGACTCCAATCCGGTAAAGGGGAGCCCCACAAGCATTTGACGCCTGCAAAGCTCTCCCTATGTTGAGTTACAATTGCGCACTAAACTGATCAGGAATGTATACGATTTGAGACTTTGCTGCTATGGTTAACTCGCCTTTTTCCTCGGAATAATGAACGGAATCATCGCCTACATAAAACCATAATTTCTTTGTTGGCTCATTCTCAAACTCCTGAAATAAGAAAACATTGAGTTCCTCTTTCCATTTCAAAAGCTCAGCAATATCTTCCTTCTTCTCTATCTGCACAGTAAAGACCCATTGGTCTCCAACCTGCTCCAACGTGTAGGGGATCGGATGTTTCCCTGTATCTACGAACGCTCGACCGCCTACTGCATGTTTAATTAAAAAGACTTCCTTCATTCGTATAGCCCTCCTTCATCATCCATTATGGCAGATCGATTAGCATGAAATGTGTATCCTCTATCGCGCGAATTGCAACCGTTTGTTCCGCTTCCATACGAGCACTATCCTTCGTTTCCAAAACAGCATCATTAGCAGATAACTTCCCGCTTATAAGCATTAGAAAAATGCGTCGATTCTCTCCTTGCTTAAACACAAGCTCTTTGCCTGCTTCCAGCTTGCTTAGGTAAATGCTCATATCCTGATGTATTTTGGCTGCATGCTCTCCTCCCTCAGGCGTAACTACAGGCAGCAGTGCGTTGACCAATGCTTCAGGATCATAGGTAACATTCTCAAAGGACGGCTCCAAGCCCCGCTTAGACGGCATGAACCAAAGCTGAAAAAGACTCATCGGTTCCGTATCCGACGCATTGTACTCGGCATGGATAACGCCGCTTCCAGCTGACATCCGCTGCACGCCATTCACTCCCGTTACCGCAACATGCCCCAAGCTATCTTCGTGTTTAATGGCTCCGCTGAGAACGATGCTGACAATCTCCATGTCGCTATGGGGATGCGGACCGAAGCCCCGACCGGCAGCAATATCATCGTCATTACAAACACGCATAACTCCGAAACCTACATTATCCTCATCAAAATAATCGCCGAACGAGAAATTTTTATGGCTCTTTAGCCAGCCCAGATCGGTTGAATTACGCGTATGCGCAGGGAAAACTTGTATCACAGCAATCGCCTCCTCTTTAATACGTATAGCTTATCATATATGGACTACCGACTTCCATGTCGGAACGGTGGCGGAAAGATCTCCCAGACGTCAAAAACCCTCATCTCTCATTAACATGAGGTAGAGGGTTTAGACTAATTTAACTGTTCTGGGCAGCTAATACGGAGCCAACAAAATCCGGCGTGCCATCCGCGTGCCACTTCAGTACACGCACAAAGGTGTGCCGATTCGGATCGTAGAGCGGGTCGCCCACAATTTCTTTATAATTTCTCGCGTGGAAAACGAAGATATCTTGTGTGCCGTCCTCCGATACGGTGAAACTATTGTGTCCGGGTCCAAAAAGACGAATGCTCTCATCTGTCGTCAGAACAGGCGACGTGGATTTCGTCCATGATTGCGGATCCAGCAGATCAGCATCTTCCGAAGCCGTCAGCAGACCCATGCAATAATTGAAGTCTGTTGCGCTAGCTGAGAAGCTGATGAAGATGCGCCCGTTCCGCTTCAACACCGCGGCTCCTTCATTGACTTTAAAGCCGATGATTTCCCAATCATACTCCGGCGTCGTAATCATGACCTGCTTACCGCGAAGCGTCCATGGGCTGCTCATTTCGGAAATATATAGATTGGAATTGCCTGGTATATTCAAATCTTTTTGCGCCCAGACGAGATATCGCTGGCCGCGATGCTCGAAAGAAGTTGCATCCAGGGCAAAGCTCTCCCACTCGGTGCGCAGCTGCCCCTTCTCTTCCCATTCCCCTTCAAGCGGATTGGCCGAACTATTTTCCAATACAAACATGCGATGATCAAAAAGGCCTTCCTTCGTTTCGGTCGTTCTGGCCGCAGCAAAATAGATATACCACTTGCCTGCAACAAAATGCAGCTCCGGCGCCCAAATATTAGCACTTAACGGACCTTCAGCATACTTGCGCCAAGCTACGACAGGTTGCGCCTCATTCAATCCGGCAATCGTGGCAGAACGCCGTAGTTCAATACGATCGTATTCCGGAACCGATGCGGTAAAATAATAATATCCATCTGTATGTTTATAGATCCATGGATCAGCACGCTGCTCCAAAAGTGGTTTGATATAGCCGGTTTCTAAGTTTCCCATCGTTATTCTCCTTTGATGCTATCTGCGTATTTTCCCCATATGTTGATGCCTTTTTCGTTCATGCCTGTAAATACAAGCGTAGGCTTGTCTTTCTCCCAATCCCATGCAGGCGAGACAAGCACCTTCTCTGTCGTCGGGACACCCTCATTAGTATCCAAAGAAGTCCATTGCAAGGTGAGCTCGTTTGGTTTTTGAAATGTCCACTTGCCGGAACCATGTGCCGATTCGATCTTTCCATTTGGCTGCAATGTCATTGGTTCAGAACGTTCTGTTCCCGTCCATGCCATTGGTATCGGCAATCGATCCCAATGTCCTGCAAGCAGCTTCGATGATAGAGACTGTGGCTTCTCTCCCGCATAGCGTTCAGGCGAAGCAACCGGCCATCCGTCACGTGTCCAAAAAAGCTCGCGAATATGGAGGTAAGACCAATTTTTATCTTTTTCGCCCCGGGCATGGTGAACCATAAACGTCCGATTGCCATCTTTCAGAATCGAGTTATGGCCAGGCGCGATCCATCCTTCTTTCCCACTAAACGCATAGCTGCCAATCAGCTTATTTCCTACATTCGTCTGCGGCGAAAACTCCGTATCCGTAAGCTGATGTCCATTGAAATCCTCATAAGGCCCCGTAATTGAGGAAGATCTGCCCACTCTAACACTGTAATCGGATGATAAAGAGTCGTAGGATACGAATAAGTAGTACTTTTTCTGATCCGGCTGATAGATGATATACGGCGCCTCGACAGCACCTGCAACTGTTCGGCTGTCTCTTCGAGCAAGCAGCGTAGGCTGCTCCCCTTGCTTTACTTTGCCGATGTGCTCATCAAGTCTTACAAGATAAATGCCGCCAAAGAAGGATCCATACACTTGCCAGGGTTTTCCATCTGCATCAAACACTGGATTAGGATCAATCGCGTTCGCCACATCTCCCTTAGCCGTCTTCACGACGACGCCTTGATCCGTCCATGGACCGGTAATCGATTTGGAGGTTGCTAGTCCAATCATGGACTGATTGCTTCCGAAGGTCGATGCCGCATAGTACAAATAGTAGGTATCTCCCATTTTGAACACGTCTGGTGCCCATAGATTCGTTGCTCGTGTCCATGATTCGGCTTCCTTCGGTATCCCATCCAGCGCATAGCCTACCCAATCCCATCTGATCAAATCTTTGGATCGTCTCACCATGATCCCCGGCCGCAGCGGCTCCTTATTGGCGCCAACCTTTATATCTGTAGAAAACACATAATACGTATCTCCATCTTTATAAATAGAGGGGTCGTGCGTATTCATCGTGTGCCAGCCTGATTCCGTATTCGTGCTTCCTGTGTCATACATCGGGTACTGAACAGGTTTCTTCGGAAACGCGAGATAGGCGGTACTTGAATTCCCGAATTGTAGAATGGAAACCCCAACAGCCACAGCTGTAAGCGCGCATCCGAGTGTGAGCATCAGCCTTTTCTTCATCCGCGAGACGGCCATTAACCTTTCACACCGCCAACCGTAAGGCCCGAAACAAAGAATCGTTGGAAGAAGATGAAGACGATCAGGATGGGCACGATCGCAAGCACGGAACCGGCAATGAGAATATCGTAGTTATTGCCATAAGGCGTTACAAGACTGGATAAACCAATCGGCAGGGTCAGCTTATCGCCTGTTTTGAGTACAATCAGCGGCCAAACAAAGCTGTTCCAGCTAGCTAGGGCCTGCAATATCGCCATCGCCCCAAAGGCCGGAGCCATCAATGGCATCATAATTTTGAAAAAGATACCATACTCCGAACAGCCGTCAATTCTCCCTGCATCAAGGAAATCCTTGGGCAGCCCGGCAGCATATTGCCGGAAGAAGAAGATCGGCAGCGGTGCAACGACGAAAGGTAAAATGACACCGCTGTAAGTATCGATCAAGTGGAAAGCAATCATTTGCTTGTAAAGCGGCAGCATAATAATTTCCACAGGCACCATCATGACCAGAAGCACAAAGAGGAAAATAAGATTCCTTCCGACAAATCGGTACATGGCGAGTCCATAGCCCACCATCGAGGATAAAAGCAGGCAGCAAGCTGTATAAACAATGGAGATAACTACGCTGTTCTTATACCAGATCACATACTTCTTCGCGGATGCAGAAAATAGGAAGGCATAGTTATGAAAGGACAATAACTCCGGCTGCAGCTTCACATTGAGCCCGTAGCGCAGCATCTCCTTGGAAGGCTTAAACGAAGCCAATGTGAGACTATAGAACGGGAATAGCGCCAATGCAGCAAGTACCGCAAACAGTAAGAGCAGTAAGGAGGTTTGAAGGAACTTATTTCGTTGTATCTGCATGTCCTAGTCCTCCTTTCTGAACAAACCGAAGAATTTCAATTGAATGACATTTAAGATCATGGTTATGCCTAGCAATGTGATCCCAATCGCAGATCCGAAGCCCAAATTATTACGTTCGATGCCTTCGCGATAAAGCAGACCGATCATCGTCAGACCAATGTCATTTGGGGAACGATTACCATTCCAGAGAATGAAGCTCTCCGTAAACATCGAATAGCCTCCATAGATGGAAATCGTAATGACGTAGATCGCTACCGGCTTCAATAATGGCAGTGTAATTCGCCAGAATTGCTCCCACTTGTTAGCACCGTCTATTTCTGCTGATTCATATAATTCATGCGGAATGCTCTGCAGCGCGGATAAGAAATAAATAATGTTAACGCCGGTAAACCGCCAAGTCGCCAAAATGACCATTACGAGCATTCCCGTCGTCGAGTTAGCCAGCCAGTTAATCGTCGGCATACCCAGCATATGACGGAAAGCATTCATCACCGAATCATCCAAGCTGCCAAAAACAAGCCGGAATATCGTTCCCGCCACCACAACCGAAGTGAGGGAGGGGATAAACAAAGCGGAACGGAAGAACGCACTCGCCTTGGTCAGCTTCGCATTTAGGAATACAGCTAGTACAAGTGGCAATGGAATAAGCACCAGCAGGGTCCAGAACGTATACCGACTGCTATTTTTCAACGCGGTGAAAAACGACTCGCTCCATAAATTTCGGTAATTCGCTAACCCAATGAAATGGGTTTGGCCGGGCAGAACTTCCTGGAAGCTCATGACAATCGTGGTCATAACCGGATAAGCAAAGAAAATAAGGAACGATAACACAAACGGCAGAACAAAGACATAAGGAGCTACCCGGGAGGAATATAGAAATTTATTCATATCGTTAATCACCACTCCTCTCTAGAACGCTGCAAGCTTTGCCAAAGGGACGTCCCTAGGGCAAAGCCAGCAACGGAACGCGGGGCGTTCAATTTACTTAATATTTTTCACGGCATCATCAAGAACTTGCTTCGGATCTTTCAAATCATTAAGCGCTTGGAAGATGGCTTTCGTCTTAATATAGTCGGAGACAGCCGGCGTTTTCTCCTTGATATTCGTAGGCGCGATTTCGCTCTTCACAGAAATCAAAACGTCCCACAGATTTTTGCCAAAATAAGCCGTGAACTTATTGTCCGCTTTCAGCGCCGGATCGTTCCAAACATCAGAACGAATCGGGTCAAATCCAAGTTGTGACCAGATCTGAATGTTGCCCTCTTTGGACAATTTTGCATAGGAAAGGAATTTCTTCGCTACGTCTTGATTCTTCGATTGCTTCGTAATAACCGTACCCGTACCACCCATACCGGAAGAACGCATCTCACCTTGTTTAAATACCGGCATCGGTTTAATGATGACTTTGCCTTTCAAATCAGGCATGTAGTCCGTAAAGCGACCCATGTACCACATCGGCATCCAGACGGAAGCTGCGCCGCCTTTATTCATGAAGCCGTAATATTCCTCCGCATGATGAAAGCCACCCGGAGCTGTAACCGCCACTTTTTCCTTCACAAGCTTCTGCAGGTAAGTCAACACTTCTGTATTCGTTTGATCTCCAAGCGTTACGTTACCGTTCTTATCAAGGAAGTCCGATCCATGTTGGACAACGAGCGGCCATAAGCTCCATTGGTCCGTCGTTTCGACCGTCGTCATCGGCTTGCCGGTTTTCTCAAGAACCTGCTTACCCGCTTTTTCATAATCGTCCCAAGTCTTAATATCGTCCGCGTTCACGCCTGCTTTATCGAGAATTTCTTTGTTGTAATAGATGACTTCTGCCCCAACGTGGTAATCAATTCCGTAATATTTGCCGTCCTTCGCATAATTATCGAGTCGGGACATAACGAGGTTGGCCTTCTCCGGCTCAACAATATCGTTCAGGGCTGCTAGCTGGACATCGCCTTTCAGGAAATTACCGATTTTACTGATTTCAATATCAGCCATGTCGGGAGCGCCAGTTCCTGATTGCAGTGCCACTAACAATTTATTGTGGTTATCGTCATAAGGGAAAGTCGTTGCTTCCACTTGGATCGGCTGCTCCGGATGTGCTTTATTCCACGATGTTGCCATGCTTTCAAAAAATTTCTGATGCAGCTCATTGAACGTCCAGAAGCTCAACTTAACAGGAGTACCTGATTTGGTTGCGCCATCAGTTTTGGATGTAGCTGCTGGATTTGCCGTAGCTGTTCCCTCACTACCCGTACCCGAGTTTGATGTGCAAGCAGACAGTAGAAGCATGGATGCCAAGATGGCAGCAGAAGTCATTTGTAGCTTTCTCTTCATACAATTAATCCCCCTAAATAGAAATTTTGATTGTCATAAAAACTATCGTACAAATGGTCGGTTAATGTGTAAGCGCTTTACAAATCGAATTATAGTACATAAAAACCTATAATTATATAATCAATTGAGTATAAAATTATGTTTATTATATTTATCGACATAAAATTTAATGGCGAAATATTTTTTGAAATCCAAATTTAAATGGTTTATTTTGAAAAACAGAGTTGATGACAGTTGAATGATTAGATATAAACTATTTATATATACAATTGGTTATAAATCTTCATTAAAACATTATAAATATACTTTTCTGACTTTTATGTATTCCCTTTTACCCATTTACTGAGTACAATGAACCTAAGACTATGAAGAATCAGGTGATGCACGAATGAATAAAATTCCTCTCTATAAACAAATCTACCAATCCATTAAAGAAAAGATTCTATCCGGAGAACTTCGTCCCAAAGATCGTGTACCTTCGGAGCAAGAATTTATGGATGAATTTATGGTCAGTAAAATAACCGTGAAGAATGCCCTGGCTGTATTGGTTGACGAGGGACTTGTCAATCGTATTCAAGGTAAGGGAACATTCGTGTCAGTCACCCCGGGCTCAATCACTGTGGATTCTAAACATCATCGTTCTTCAACGTCTTCTTCTCCAAGCTACATTGGTTTGATTATCCCTACCATGAAGACGAAAGTCATCCAGAGACTTGTCGACTATATCGAATATTACGTCAAGGAGGCCGGGTATCAGCTTGTCCTGCATATCACACGTGAATCTTCCATCGAAGAATCCCGTTCGGTCCAGGAACTGACCAACACCCCAGGCGTCCGCGGCATCATTGTTTTCCCTACGGAGGATGAGCGCTATAATGAATCCTTGCTCCGTTTATCCCTAGATAAGTATCCATTTGTGTTTATTGACCGCTATTTACGAAATATCGAAACCTACCGGATTACATCCGATAATTGGGGAGGCACTTATGAGACGGTTACCCACCTTTTAAACAAAGGCCATCAGCAAATCGCGCTCATCTCCCCCGATAATACGAATACAACCGTTGAAGACCGGACTCATGGCTTTGAGAAAGCTTATATTGATGGCAACATTTTGATTGATAAAAGCTTATGGTGTCATGTCCCCATCGACATCCTTAGAAATGGCGATACTTCAGCTTATATTGTTAAATTCCTGCATCAGCATCCTAACATTACGGCAGTTTTTGCTTTAACCGCTGAGATGGCAAGGCTCACGCATCATGCTCTGCATCAGGAAGAAGGCTTGAACCCGAGGATCGAGTTGGTTTCCTTCGATGATCCTGAGATTCCGGGAATCTCGCACATTTTACAGGATGAAGAGCAAATGGCCTTATCTGCTGTTAAGTTGCTGCTTGAGCAGTTCAACGGGCAGTATATTCCGCAGCGCATTGAAGTACCTGTGCAGTGGATTCAGGTTTAAGTCCCTATTATACTAATAGATATATAAATGCAAGGTCGAGGTGTGGCATGGGAAACAAACGCGAAAGTCATGATGAGGAATTTAAACGAAAAACAGTTGAACGCATGGAAACAGAGAATAAGAGACCCATTGAGATTGCCAGAGAACTAAATATCCCTGAAAGTACCTTAAAACGTTGGATTATACAGTATGGAAGTGGTGCTGCGGAGACACAAACCCAAGTGTTTGTCGACTATGAGCGATTGAAGAAATTGGAACAACTCAACCTGGAGTTACAGGAGGAAAATGAAATTTTAAAAAAGGCGAGGCACTTCTTCACAAAGGACCCGCGCTGATTTATTCGTTTGTTTTTAATCACCGCTTCCAGCACCGGGTCGAGAAGATGTGCTCCGTATTACACGTATCAAGAAGCGGATATTACAAATGGCTTACACGTAAGCCAAGCTCTCAAGAGCAGCGTCGGATCGTGCTTAAAAGTGTATCTACTTTATTGATGAAAGTACATTCTCATGCTTACGCGGAACGTAGATGCGTTATTTGTGAGGAATTCGGCTGTTTCATGCTTTCGCGGAACGTAGTGCCTCTATTTCCTTGTTTCGTCCTCTAAATCACGCGATTTCCAACAAATAGAGTCCTCACGTTCCGCGGCATGCCCATTTGGCGCTATTTCCTTCAAATAGCGGATCGTCGTTCCGCGACGCGATGCAATCTCATCGATTTCGCCGTCTCGGAATCCACGGGAACAAAAAAAGGGTGAGACTCGCTCACCCTAAACTAAAAACGGGGGCCTCCGCCCCTACCCAATCCAAAAGCAGGGGCCTCCGCCCACCCAAACCAAAAAGGGAGCTTCCGCTCCCCTTTTTCTATTCCTGCTCCTCTATCTGCATCCACTGCTCATAGAGCCTATCCAACAGCTCCTGCGCAGCTTCTCTTTCGGCCCACAGTTGGCTAAGTTCATCTGCCGCCGGATTCTCCAGCCGCTGGTCCAGATGGCTCAACTGCACTTCGCCATCCGCAATCTGTTTCTCTAGCTTCTCCCGTGCGAACACGGACGAGCTTCTAGACTTCCCTCGTGGCGCCACATCAGCACTATTTTTAGCCTTAGCAATCCTTGAATCTCCTAGCGCAGCAGTACTCCTAGCATCTTTTGTCGCTGCTCCCCCAGAATCTCTCGGCGCAGACCTCGTCTTAGACTTAGCTCCAACCGCCAAAGCAGCATCCGTAGCGCGTCTCGGATCATCATTTGCAGCAAGTGCCTTCCGCGCCCCAACGTCTATGTTGCCACTCGTTCGATTATCACGCCTTTGAGCGCTTTTCTCTTTATAGTCATCAAAATTACCCAAGTAAGCAGTAATTCGCCCCTGATCCAGCTCCCATATTTTCCGAGACAGCCGATTCATAAAATAACGATCATGCGTCACAGCCAGCACGGTGCCCGGAAACTCTTCAAGCGCCTCTTCCAACGCTTCCCTTGAAGCAATGTCCATATGATTCGTGGGTTCATCGAGAATAAGTAAATTAGGCTTACGCAGCACAAGCAGTGCTAGCCGCAATCTAGTCCACTCACCTCCCGAGAGAGAACTAACCGACTTGAATACATCTGCGCCATAAAATAAATAAGCAGCAAGTCGGCCCCTAGCCTCTCCTTCTTCCAGTTTCGCTTCCTCACAGAAGTAAGTTAGGACCGACTTCTTATGGTCCTCTGGATACTCTTGTTGAGCCAGATAACCAATATCGACCCGCGCTCCAAGCTCGAGCTCCCCTTGGTCAGGCTGCTCTTCACCTAGAATCATCCTCAGCAGCGTCGTTTTGCCCGAACCGTTAGACCCGACGAGCATCACTTTCTCGCCATATTCCAACAATCCGCTTGCCCGCTGCAGCAGCACCTTATCCCCATATCGTTTATTCACATCTTCGAAGCGAATCACTCTCCGACCTGAACGGTCGTCAAGCTTCAGCCCGAATTCTGCTGCCTTCGGATCAAGAACTGGCCGTTTGAGCTTCTCCATCCGATCCAGCGCTTTCTGCATAGAAGCTGCCCGGCGGAAAAATTTCTCGTTCCCTCCTACTCGGCCCCACTCCGTCAGCTGCTTGATCGTCTCTTTCATCTTCTTGATGACCTTCTGCTGCTCCTGATACTCAGCAAACTGCTGCAGCAGTCGGACTTCTTTCTCCTTCACATATCCTGAATAGGAAGTCAGATAGGTCGTAGACTCGCCATCTTCCAACTCAACGATCTTCGTAACGACCCGATCCAGAAAATAACGATCATGAGAAACAATGAAGCACGCACCATCATAATGGGTGAGATAGTCCTCCAACCACTCCACGCCAAACAAATCTAGATGATTTGTCGGCTCATCCAGCAGCAGCAAGTCTGGCTTGCCGATCAGCTGGGATGCGAGAGCAATCTTCGTCTTCTCTCCTCCAGACAGCGAGGCAAAGCTTCGCTCGTAAAACTCCCGTTCAATGCGAAGTCCGTTCGCCACTTGGTCGATTCTTGCATCCAGCTCGTAGCCACCTTCCCGTTCGAAACGTTCTTGCAGCTGTGCGTACCGCTTAAGCAGTTGATCTAACTGCTTCTCATCGCTCATGACTTCCGGGCTGGACATTCGCTGCTCAAGCTCCGTCATGTTGGCGCGGCATTCAAGTATCTCTTGAAAGCTGGACGCCAGCACATCATACACCGTACCGCTCTCCCACTCCGCCCAGATTTGTGCTAAATAGCCAATCCGCGTATCTTTTCGCACCGTTAATTGCCCTTCGTCGGGCTTCTCCATCTTGGATATAAGGCGCAGAAGGGTCGATTTACCGCTGCCATTGCGTCCCACAAGTCCTATTCTTTCTCCCTGATGAATTTCAAAAGTAACATCCTCAAGAACGAGCTGGGCACCATGGTATTTCTTTATATTTTGACCGTTAATTATTAACATAATGAAGGATCCTCCTAGTTTGTGAAAGACCCTATCCATCGCACCGTTGAACACAAAAAAGGCCGCAGGAAAATTCCTACGACCTTTCGGATTGATCCGTTTGAGGGTTAAGGTAGGTGTCTTTTCGTGAGTTGTAATTCCGTATGAGCATAAATGGACAGACTTCTCGCGTCTTTGAATGCTGCATGAACGATGCCAGCCATCGCAATGGGTAACTGGCTCACACGGTTGTTCACGAACTCTCGATTCATCCTACCTTCACCTCCTTCTTCGTCACTATTTCAAAATAATACCATAACCACCGGTCAATTCGCAACCAGAAACTGGCCGAGTTATTGTTCTTATCTGCCCTACCCCGAATATTCGCTGCGCATCTTATCCGTAACCTCAAGATAGAGAACTTGGAGAAATTTCTTAATATTGACCTTACCCTTCTCCGGCTTCGAGTTCTCATCGATTTCTTTCATCTTCATACGCACATCCTGGAACTCAAAATACAGAGGCGCATAATGCTCAAATTTTGGATTGCTGTAATCCGTCAAGCCAATACTGGCGATATGGGCTAATGCCGCCATAACAGTACGGCGAATCCGTTGTTCGACGGCTTTGCCTTCTTTTTCAACATCCGCTTCTTTCATCTTGTGGCATCTAGAAACGGTTTCATAAAGCTCCTTGAGCGGCGGAATTCCTTCCGCTTTATGATGACGTGTAAGATGTTCCATAATGTCCATCAAGTCGCGACTGCCGGTGTCCCCCACGATCCCCATATCCATGAGAATGGGCTGCATAATCTCGCGGACACTGCGCTTTTTACGAATATTCTCAGGGCCTGTGTGCAGTAAACTTAGCTTGGTTAAAGATTCTTTAATCTCCCGCAAGGAGCGGCTAATGTTCCACTGCTCGTTAACCTTGGATAGCACCGCTTCCACTTCAATTTTATTAATTGGCTTTTGAATATAGAATTCAACACCAGCTTGATAGGCCTTGCCAATCATTTCTTTATTTTCAATTTGCGAAATCATCACATATTTCCCTTGATAACCTTGCTCCTTCAATCGAATAATCGTCTCAATGCCATCCTGATCCGGCATTAATAAATCAATGACCACAACATCAGGTGTGGTTTCCAGAAGGACCTTTTCCCCTTCGCTTCCGCTGCCAGCCGTACCGACGACTTCGCCTAAACCGCCTTTTTCAATGATCTTTTGCAGCATCCGTCTACTTACCGCATCATCGTCAACAATCCCAAATGACAGCATGATCTCTACGCTCCTTTTTTCAACGTATCGGTCAATATCGTAATCACAAAAGTGGTCTGAAAACCCGGCTCGTCAGAGCGCAAATGAATGTCTCCACCTAAAGAATGAACAATATCTCGAACATGAGAGAGTCCAATCCCTGTCGCGGCAAAGCCCTCCTGATTAAATTTGGTCGTAAACCCAGGTGCAAAAATCATATCTCTATCCTGCTCAGAAATGCCATCACCGGTGTCGGCAACGATTATGATGGTCTCAGCACCTTGCTCATAAGCACTAACGAGAATCGATCCTTGATCTTCAATTGCTTCTACGGCATTAGACACGAGATTATTGATGACGGTTAAAAGGGGAAGATATTGATCCGAACAATAGTCCGTTTGAATGCCGCTTTTGAATTGAATATTTTTTCCAAGCATCGCACTGTAACCCAGATTAGATTTGATAGCGAACTCCACGACTTCGGCCAGCCTCATAACGGAAGCGAAATCGCGATCGAACAGCTTCAACAACCCGGCTAGGATGCGTTGCGAATCTTTTTTGACCTCATGAATTTGCTGGGTAATTTCCAAAATGGTACGAGCGTAGCTTTTTAACCCCGCGCCATTGATTTTTTCATATAAATTGTGGCTCTTGGCTGTTATTTGCTCAATCGTGTCCATCGACTTCCGCAAGTAAAAGACTTCGCCATATAAACCGCTATTCGTATTTAACATCTGTTCCATACGCTTCTGCTGCTCATTATGCACGACTCGCATCTGATTAATGGTCACGCTGTTGTAGATACCAACCACGAAGTAGCTCCGCACGACAGCGGTAACTGTGATATATACTAATTGTTCGTAAAACATGTACGGTGAATGAAAAATCAAGCTGCGCGCCAACAATTCAATCTCATTGGACATAAGATCAATAACCGCAAAGAACAACCCCAGAACAAATGGGTGAAATTGATCCCATTCCCGTTTAATCAAGCTCATGGCAATCGCAAAAGCCATATAATAAAATGCGGCTGATAAATGCGTTTGCGCGCTCGCGCTGTAAGACATGGCCCCCTGAGTAAGGATACCATCCTCCAAAGTCCGAAAAAGCAGAACAGTAATTCCAGTAATGATACCCGTATAGACATAAGGCAGATGCCTCATCAAAAGCAAACAGAGTAGAAAGGCGCTGCTGCCAAGTCCAATCCGAAACACTTCGCCACTGAAAGGTGTGATCTTAAACTCTCCGGCTATGGCCGTCACAATTGCGACGAAAATCATTTGCAGCCCTTCGTTCTTTAAGCGTCCCAGCCTTTCACCCCCTATAAGATATCCCATATCTGTTTACCAATGAGGATTATACAAACAGTAAGAAATAGCGGTCGAACGTACGCCGAGCCTTTGCGGATCGCCATGCGTGAGCCCAACAAAGATCCACAAACCATGGCTATTCCCATCGGAATGCCTATCCCGTAATTAATGGATCCCAGGACCATGAAAGTAGCCAAGCTAGCCACGTTGCTCCCGAAATTAAGTACCTTGGAATTACCAGCCGCTTTGACGAAATCGAATCCTAACATCAGAAATACGAAAATAAGAAAGGAACCGGTCCCCGGTCCGAAGAAACCATCATAGAAGCCCAAACCGAATGCTGCGAAGCCCATTAACATCGCTGTTTTCGTTGAGAATTGGCGGAAGGTAGAAAGATCCCCCCAATTTTTGCGAAAAATGGTATAGATGGTGATCAATATAAGCATAACGATAACTAGCGGTCTTAAGAAATCAGATGGAATTTGCCGCAGCACCATCGTTCCGCATACAGCTCCTAAGAGAGACAAAAAGAACAAACCGCGTACGGCTTTCAGATCGACATTCCCAGACCGCATGAAAGAAATCGTACTCGTCAGAGAAGACATGGTACCCGCCAATTTGTTCGTTCCTAACGCGACAGCCGGGGGTAACCCCGTTGCCAGCAGAACCGGAAGAGCAATTAGCCCCCCTCCACCAACGACAGAATCTACATACGCCGCCACAAAACCACCGATGATGATGAATATCATCATTTCCCAACTTACATGTAACATGATGCTAAGACTCCTTCTGGATGTTAAATTCCTTTTATACCAATCTTGATTCCATCCTGCGGGCTGCTAATGATAGCGCATAATTCACAGCGAAATACAGGATAGCCACTAAAAATAGAATAGGAATGGTATAACTGTAGTTTTGTCCAATTACTATTTTCGCATGGTGCATCAGTTCAGGCAAGGAAATAACAATGGCAAGTGAAGTATCTTTTAGCAGGGATATAAATTGACTCACGAGTGGCGGCATCATTCGGCGCAGCCCCTGTGGTAGAACGATATGCCAAAGTGTTTGCACATAGCCTAGTCCTGAAGATCTAGCGGCTTCAATCTGTCCTTTATCAATGGAATTCAGCCCGCTTCGCACAATCTCCGCAATCATAGCACCTTCAAATAATGTTAATGCCAAAATCGTCGCATTCATGGGTCCGAGTTTGATCCCGATATCCGGTAAGGCGAACCTCGAGAAAAAAATGATTAACAGCAGTGGTAAATTGCGAAGAAGCTCAACTGCTATAGCCAGAATGGGTGAAACAACCGGCAGCTTCGTATACCGAATTGTACCGACAACACATCCCACGATAAAGCTAAATACAATAGAGATCGCAGCGACTTTAAGCGTCATATAGAAACCTTCAAATACAAACCTTACATTATCAGCTGAGAAAGCATGTATGATATCCATTCGTTCACCTCCCCCTAAAGTCAGTCCGTACGAGCTAATTTACGTTCTAATCGCAAGGCCACGTAACTTAGCGGTAGCGTAAGTATCAAATAAAGCACAGCAACGAAGATATAGGTATCGAACGTAGCATAAGTCTCGCTTGCGACCTGATCACCGAAATACATAAGGTCAAAACCTGCGAATACGCCAAGTACCGACGAGTTCTTAACGAGGTTAATAAATTGGTTGCTGAGCGGCGGTATGACAATTTTGATGGCTTGTGGAAGGACGATATGCCACATCGTTTGGACATAGGTCAGTCCCGAGGATTGTGCCGCCTCAGATTGGCCTTTGGGCACCGACATAATACCGGCACGGATCGCTTCTGCGATAAAAGCTGCCGTATACACAGTAAGGCCTAAGGTCCCGCATACGAATCCGCTAAGGGTAATGCCGAGAGACGGCAGCCCGTAGAAGAACACGAATACAACAAGCAAGAGCGGTATGTTTCGAATGAACTCTACATAGGCAGTCCCTATCCATTGCAGCGGTTTCACCGATCCGATACGAAAAATGGCAATAATCGTACCCAGCACAAAGCTGCCAATAAGCGCAATAACGCTGGCAATGATCGTGTTGAAGAAGCCCTTCATGTAGAGATCAAAATAATCAGTAAAAATCGAGAAATCCGGCATGCGCTCCCCCCTCATAGACAGAAGATGGGCAGCAGCTGCCACCCATCTCTTCTTTTATTCTTGTTGCTCTTATTTGGTTGGCGCTTTGCCAATCCATTTCTCGTAGATTTTCGCGTATTCACCGCTGGACTCCAACTTCTTCAATCCATCGTTCACAGCAGTTGTAAGAGCAGTCTCACCTTTCTTGATTGCGATACCATAAGGCTCATCCGTGAACGGTTCGCCAACTACTTCGAAGTTCTTATCTTGTACCATCATGCCATAGAGGATAGCGTTATCTGTGGTCAATGTGTCCCCTTGACCCGCTTTCAGGGCGCTAAAAGCATCTTGGTAATTATCAAACTCAAGTATGGTGGCATCTGGGGATTTGGCTTTAATATTCGTAACGGAAGTAGAGCCTTTCACAGCCAATACTTTCGTTCCTTTTTTAATATCCGCTATACTCTTAATAGGGCTGCCTTTCTTAACGAGCAAAGACTGTCCTGCTTTAAAATAAACATTGGAAAACTCAACTTGTTTCTTCCGCTCTTCAGTAATCGTCATCGTCGCAACAATCAAATCAATCTCTTTGTTGTCGAGCATCGGAATGCGCGTCTTGGACGTTACTTCTTTTAACTCAATTTTCTTCTCATCGCCGAGAATTTCTTTCGCTAATGCTTTGGCGATGTCGATGTCGAAGCCTTCCACTTCGCCGCCAGTCGGGTTCTTCAATCCGAATAGCTTGGTATCAAATTTCACACCAACGACAATTTTGCCTCTGCTTTTAATCTCATCCAGAACGGACGCTCCACCTGCCGGCTTGGCAGTGCTTGGAGCGCTGCTTGCTGCCGTAGAGCTAGCCGGAGTGCTTGATGCGCCTCCTTTTGTCCCGTTAGAGGCACACCCCACCAATGCGAATATCGTAATTAACATAAACATGAAATTCCACTTTTTTGACATCATGGTTTTATTCATCTCCTTATTAATGGTTAAGTACCCGATTCAGAAATAATTTCGCTCTTTCTTCACGTGGGTTGACGAAGAATTCCTCTGGAGGTGACTCTTCTACAATTTGACCTTTGTCCATAAAAACAACGCGATCGGCTACTTCACGGGCAAAGCCCATCTCGTGCGTAACCACAACCATCGTCATTCCTTCGTTTGCAAGCGCCTTCATGACATCAAGCACCTCTCCAACCATTTCCGGATCCAGGGCTGATGTCGGCTCATCAAACAACATAATTTTCGGCTTCATCGCCAGTCCCCTAGCAATGGCTACACGCTGCTGCTGTCCCCCGGATAACTGAGAAGGAAAACTGTGTGCCTTATCCTGAATCCCAACCTTATCCAGGAAATACATCGCGATCTCGTCGGCTTCTTTCTTAGCCATACCATGCACCTTCATCGGAGCAAGCGTAATGTTATCGATCACTTTCTTATGCGGATAGAGATTGAAATGTTGGAATACCATACCGATATCTCGGCGCAGCTTGTTCAAATCCATCTTCTTATCGCTGACCTTGTACTCATTCACGATAAGCTCACCGCTTGTGATGGTTTCCAGTCGGTTAATACACCTAAGCAGCGTGCTCTTGCCCGAACCTGACGGACCTACTACGACAACGACCTCACCCTGCTTGATCTGAAGATTAATTCCTTTGAGCACATGAAAATCGCCGTAATGCTTCTCTACTTGACGAAATGAGATCAATGGAACCCCCCCTTCGATGAATCATTATTGATGTAAACTGTTTGTTATGTAAATTAACACATTTAAAGGATAAATGAAAAACTATGGAATCTTATGCAATCCGACATTCGGTTAGAAAAATAACGCCGACAGAAGATTACGAACCTTGTGTCCGATCATCTTGGCATACTATAATATAACCCAGATAGATACCAACATTGAATGGCCCGGAGGTTCTCAAATAAATGGCGGGTAAACCCAAACGATCCACCTTCCGAACCCGACTGGAAGAGATGGTCACGAAATTACGCAGCGACATCGCAATCGGAAAACTGCAGCCCGGTGACTTCTTACCTTCCGAATTAACACTTGCAGAACAGTTTCAGCTGAGCAAAAACTCCGTTCGCAAAGGACTGGAACTACTACTCGATCAGGAAATGATCGAAAAAGTGCCGCGAATCGGGACGCGCGTAGTTGGGACAGGCCGGAACGAAAAGCTTACCCTGAAATTCGGTTATTACCCTACTCTCACTCTAGAAGCTAATTTATTGGAACTGGTCGAAAAGTTTCAACAGCAGCATCCGCATATTGTCGTCCAGATGATTCCTCTTTCGCAATCGTACTTTACTCAGAACGCGAAAGAAGCCATGGAGAGAGACGCGTTGGACCTTATCACTTTAAATAACCAAAGCTACGAAAGGGTTACTGAAAATAAGGCCGTCTCGGATATCCTGGAGCCACTTGAACGAAAGAATAGCACATATAGTTTTCTGTCGGGACCGTTCACCAAAGACAATCAGTTGTACGTGCAGCCGTTTATTTTTTCACCGATCATCTTATGTTACAACCGAGATCATTTCAAGGAAGCAGCATTGCCAGAGCCGGATAGCAGCTGGCATTGGAACGATGTAAACCAAGCAGCGCTAGCCTTAACGCAAAAGCAAGACCGAATCGGGATCTTGTTTCACCTGCAATCCATCAATCGTTGGCCGCTTTTTTTGCTGCAAAACAAAGTTGTTTTTGAACGCGATCAGCAGGGTAAACTGATTTTCAACAACGATAACTTTCGGAAAGCTATGCAAACAAGCCTTGGGCTGTTTGAAGGAATGAACCCGGACACCGTCTATATGTCGGAGAATGACTCTGATGCTGAACGGTTTTTCATGCAGCAAAAAACGTCCATGATCGTGACCAGCTATTACAGCTTGAACCATTTGCGTAATGCTGAATTCAATTATGATATCGCGCCGCTTCCCTATTCGCTCGAAGCAAAGACTCAGCTCTTAATCATTGGTCTTGCGGTCATTAAGTCGAGCAAGCACAAGGAAGCAGCCCAGACCATGCTCGATTTTCTCGTTTCGAACGAAGCGCAGCTGCATATTCGCAAAACGACCCTTACCATCCCGAGTGTCAAAACGGCGGCGGAGTGGACTGGAGAAGAGACGTTGGCACGTCCTTCAAGGTTCTTCATGTACCGGGACATCATCCCGACGTTTAGTTTCTATACCGACATGAATGTTACTTTCCGCGAACTGGAAACCATGCGTCATATTCTCAAGCTATACTGGGCACGGCTCGACGACTTCGAGACGGTTTGCCGCAGGTTGGAAGTCGCCCATTAGGATAGACAAGTTGCTCTATAGCATAGAAAAGGACTAAATTGTTGCAGAACAGAGACTGTCGATTGATTCAAAACTGGTATGCACAACTCCAGAATGTGAGTTTAGAGTCATTCAGCTTTCGTGAGGGCAGATGGGCTATAGTGATTACCAAAGGGATAAGCCTCGGCTTACCTCGTAGCCTAAAAGAAAAAAATCGGGTAGAGGAGCAAACGCTCCCCTAGCCGATTTTTAATTTTTACATAGCCTAATTGGTGAGAACCCACCTTCGGCAGCTATCGTAAGACTTATTCACAGCTGAAATAGTATCGTTGGATTTGTTGCGATGTTATTTACACTTTCCTTGCGAGTTGCTCCATATGTCACGCTAAAGGTATAGGAACCAGCTAGTAGTTCCTTGTTAATCTCTCCGCTGGTTGTATTTCCGAAGGGCCTCCAGCTTCCTGCATAATAGCTTACCATGCCGCCATTGATTGGATTCCCTTGGCTATCCTTCAGCTGCACCTTAACGTTAACCGTCTGGAAGACAATCAATGGATCGATTCCTATATTCTGCACCTTTTCCTTATGTGTTCCTTCATATGTCATGTCAAAGGTATAGGAGCCAGGCAATAATTCCTTGCTGATCTCACCACTGTTTGTAGTTCCGATGGCCCGCCAGATTCCTGCATAGTAGCTCGCACTGCCAACATCCAGCGGATTCCCTTGGCTATCCTTCAATTGCAGCTTGACTTTAACTGTCTGGAACACAATGACGGCGTCGGCTCCTGTATCCTGTACCTTTTCCTTGTGTGTTCCTTCATAAGTCATGTCAAATGTATAAGAGCCAGGCAGCAATTCCTTGCTAATCTCACCGCCGCTTGTTGTTCCGATAGTCCGCCAGCTTCCTGCATAGTAGCTCGCACTGCCGACATCCAGCGGATTCCCCTGACTATCCTTCAGTTGCAGCTTGACTTTAACCGTCTGGAACCCAACCACAGCGTCAGTCCCCGTATTCTGTAACTTCTCCTTGATCGTACCTTCATATTTCATCGAGAACGTGTAGCTTTTATTCGGCAATGCTTTACTTACGGATCCGGAGGCATCCGTTGTGCCAAAATCCTTCCATCCTCCGTCGTAATAACTGACTACTCCCCCGCTGAGCGGATTTCCGCTGCTGTCTTTGAGTTGAACCTTAACAGCTGTCGTCGACAACGTAAAACTAACCATTTGAGGAGACTCCACATTCCCTGCTTGATCCGTTGACTTATAACTCACTTTGACTTGGCCTTGCTTATCAAATGTAATCGGTGAAGTATAAAGCTGCCATGTAGTCCCGTTGTCTAGACTGTACACGGTATTGGTTACAGTCGACGAGCTATCGCTGCTATTCAATGTAACCGTGACCGGACTTGCGTACGTCCCATTCGGTCCATCCGGTTGTAAAGGCGATACGCTTGCTGTAGTAACTGGAGCTATTTTATCGATATTACTTACCACATAACTGGTTTCATTCGAAACGTTGCCTGCGGCATCCGCTGCTCTTGCATATAAGGTGTTATTGTCCGAAACGGCGATAGGGCTTGTGTATGCATCCCATGTACCGCTTGCACCCAGTTTATATTCTTTCACTGCAGCGTTCGTTGGATAGCCGATCGTTACGGTGACGTCCGTATTGGTCGGAGATATTTTATCTGCTGTAAAGGTAGGATCAATAACCAGTGGGCGAGTCACTGTAACTCCGATCGTGTTCGTCCTAATCGTCGTTCCACCTAGAGTGATATCGGCATAAACGTTCGCCGTTCCTGCCTTGAGCGCTTTAACCTGACCATACACAACGGACAAAACAGTCGGGTCGCTGCTTGTGAAGGCAGTGGTACCCCCTGCCAAGATGGCCGGCAGTCCGTTCACCAGAACGCCAGAACTGTTGACCGGCTCACTTTGCCCCTCATCCAACGTAACCTTGGCCATGGATATAGAAGCTTGAGCCAAAGGAACAGGTAGTTTGAATAAGATTGTCCCCGACGTATAGTAAATGCTGCCATCCACACCCGAATCCATCAGATTCGTCTGGGTATCTACAAGTTTACGTGCATTCATGGTGACGGGATCGATTGCTGTCACATAACGAGCAATCGTTGTATACAGCAGTCCGTCTTGTCCCCAGCGTAAATAAAAGGAACGCCATGTGCTGCCACCGCTTGCATTCGGGTACATCAGCTTACTTTTCACAACCGCATTGGTGCTGGGATTCATCGCATAGATAGCAAAAATCTGCCCCCCTTGATCGTCCTTCCCCCATGCGCCGCCCCATAAAAGTCCATCAGGAGCGAAAGACAAGCCGCCGAGTAATCTTGGGGACGTCAATCCAGGAATGACGGGTACAAACTCATCAAGTTTGGCATTTGACGCTACATCCCATTTGAACAGTTTGGCCACCGCTGTGGTTGACGTCGTTGTGCCGAGACCTCCATCGATGGAGGTGCCACCGTAGACAACGCCGTCTTTATAGGCAAGCGCAATGATACTTTGATCTTGTACAACGTTGCGAGTTGACGTCCACTTATCCGTCGTTTCATTGTAGATGGTCAAGCTGCCGCCCATATTGCCGTAGACCGGTATCGTACCGATAAATAGCTTGTTGTCGCCAGAAGCAATCGCATATGGCCGATCTTGACCACCCGGAACCGTGTAAACGAGCCCTGGATTATGCGATGGCGTTGATCCATAATTGTAGGGCAGACTTGCGTCATAGCGGTAAACGCGCGCTCCGCCATAAGCGCCGAAATAGGTCTTGCCATTCAAAAAGCCGATCTCCTCAACTTGATGGGGAGAGAATGGAGAAGACATTTGAGCTTCATATTTCTGCGTTGACTGATCAAATACACTCAATCCATCAATGAAACCGCCGAGATATAGCTTGCCGTCCGGCCCTGCTGCGAGGCTTTGTATATTGACACCATCCCTAGCTATAGGCACCTGGATGGTCTGTATCGAATGATCCTGCGGGTTATAGAGCGTGTACTTGCCGTTCTCGTAAAGGGTAGCCAACACTTTAGCACCAGTAGGCAAAGTGATCCAATCAAACGCTTTACTCCCAACCTCCGGGAGTTCAACCTCCGGCATCACGGCCTGCACCGTATTGGCTGCGACGTTGTACGTCCACAGACTGTTTGAAGATTTATTCCGGTAATAAAGCAGATTGGCGTCATAAGGAGACGGAGGTGAGATTTTGCCATCAAATGCTTCCGGAGCCGTATAGGCAATTTGCTTCTTCACTTCGAACGTCGATTCGTTCACGACGGCGAGAGATGTACCATGTGTAATGTAAAGCAGTCCGTTGTAAGGTGATATGTTGTGTATGAAATCATCCATGCCCGTGAATGGTAATGGGATCTCCATTTTTTCTCCGCTATTCCTGTCCATTCGTATCAAATGCTTTTTTGAACCAATTCCGACATACAAGTACTGGTCCGTAACCCCGGCTCCCCGAGCATATTGTTCGGTTGGATGCATGCTGCCCAGATCGGCAAACAAGCTTGTATTGGTATCGTAAGTAAAGACTTTGGCATTCGGATAAGTAGAGCCGTATATGAGGCCATTAGAACTTGCATCCAAATCCCATACGAAATTATTGGACGGATTATTCCCTACTTCCGTGATCTTTCTGAGGATCGGATCGTATTTCCAGAACTTACGGTTGGCTGTAGCAGCAAAATAGACGTTCTTATCCGCCCCAACCGTAACCGCCCAAGTTTCTGTCGTACCGGGCACCGCTTCCGAATGATTGATGACTCCAGTCGCAGCATCGACGGCATAGAAAGTCCCCGGATTGCCGTTGGCTACGAAATAGAGCTCTCCGTTTCCTATCGCTCCTCCTAAGGTAGTCGCCGTGAGTGTCGCTTTACCTAAATTGACGGGTGCGCCATACTTAAACGGCAATTTAAGCGCATCACCTTTATAAGAAAATGAAACATCATCAAAATAGGCTTTGCTGAGAGTCGCTACACCGGAATACAATAAAACCTTCGCTGTGGCCGCTTTATCCGGAGCTATACCCTCTATTTTGAGCTGGCTCCATGTATTCAGCGGTGTACCGTATGAAACGGAGGATGTTCCAATTTCGCTACCTGATGAATTATAAAATTTCATATAAAGGTTTACGGCTCCTCCGGATACTAAGTAAACACTGGCCTTCGCTTCATAAATGCCGTCGGCTTGAACAGTGATCGGCTTGGTGTTGAGTCCAGATGGGGATGTTGTGCTGGTGTCATCAATCAACAAACTGGACAACCCGCTGTTCTGCTCCGTCTTAGTTACCGACACAGAGCTAGCGGGTGTACCTCCGAATAAATCCCAACCAGGAATAGTTGATCCGGAAGTAGGATCTTCAAACCCTGGATTGATCACGGCAATCGTATCAGCCACGCGGTAAAACTGAGCCTCGTCTACATAGGCCGTCATGGTAGTACCCGATGAAGCATACACGAATACCGTCGCAAAGGCAGCATCCGCCGGAGCAATACCTTGGGCTCGAATGTCCAGCCATTTGTTTAACGGGGGGGCGGCGAGGTTATAAGTCGCCTG
Source organism: Paenibacillus andongensis (assembly GCF_025369935.1). NCBI lineage: Bacteria > Bacillati > Bacillota > Bacilli > Caryophanales > Paenibacillaceae > Paenibacillus > Paenibacillus andongensis. The sequence continues at coordinate 6,908,507 of NZ_CP104467.1, forward strand.
TTTGTTCAACGGCTTCCCCGCTGCGTCATGCCAGCGAATCCAAAGAGATGGTGTTCCTGTAAAGTTTTCGATATACAACTTGACTGCTGCCTCATAAGATTTTCCGGGCGTTACGGCCAGCTTTGCGCTTTCCGCTCCAAGCGCACCTGCTATTGCCCCCGTTCTCTCCATCTTCAAGCTCCTATTCCCAGCGAATTTGGTCGTTTCTGACAATGAGAGTCCTGAAGGTATACCAGCAGAAAAATAACCCCAACTCGGAATTTTGCCTGATACCAGATCTTGCTCGAATCCGGAGTTGGGTACCGGAATGATCTCCGCTGCCTCAGCGGCTCGTACGTTGGAGGGCAAGTAAAGAGCTAAGCATAGCAATGCTAAAAATCCCAACAACCATTTGAAAAATGTACTTCTCCCAACCATAGATACAGGCATTCTCATCATCCTTTTTTCAAAATTCTACCCGATCGGCAGTGTGTGTGGTGATAGGTGATATTGATGGATTGCATTAACGAAACCGCTTACATTTTAAGTATAAATAATGGGAAAAAGTCAGTAACCTAACCAGTCCTGAAACATGACAACGCTATTTTAAATGAAAAAGGGTGGTTGTATTTCTCTTGTTAAATGATGTTGTAAAAAGTGCAACAATTGCTGCTTAAATCTCACCTCTCCCCCTTCGTTGTTGCATAATGTACATCAATTGAGCCCAATACAGTCGATTTTGCAGCAAATGGGCTCAAAATGTTGTACGAACTGCAACTTCAAGTTGCAAAATAGCTTTCATGCATGCGAATTGTTGTAGGAAATACAACATTGGTATCCAGCCACAATACCCAAATCCATTCATAAAGCTGTTGAACGACACTCGAAACCGCCTTTTGGAGTCGGAATGCAACAATTACTATTAAGATATAGGTACCGCACCTAGTTGATTCTCAGCTCTACTTCCTTGCTCCTTCCCATAATCAATGAGAACGCCCAATACGTCTCGCGGGGATTCGCGAAGCAATTCGTAAGCCACTGTCATAGAGGGTAAAGCCATCTCATGCGTGATAAGTGTTTGGATGGAAATCCGTCGTTCCGCAAGTAAACGGATAAATTCCGCCATGTTGCGACCTTCTGTCCAACGTACATAACCGATCGGATAGTCGACGCCCTTGCTTTCGTAGCTGTCATGATACCGCCCTGGACCACCAGCACGCGAGATGAGCACCTGCGCTTCTTTGGCAAACATCAACTCCCGATCGAAGTCCATCTTCACATCGCCGACAATGACGATTTTCCCTCTGTCGCGAATCCAGTGAAGGGCCTGATCAATCATGCCGGAATTGGCACCATTGGCACAGATGATGACCGCATCAACACCTTCATGCTGCCCTAACGAGTCGATTGTGCGGTTGACATCCTGTACATTGTCACACACATGCACGGCACTGGCTGCCGAAAGCTTGGCACAGCGTTCAGCCAACAAGTCAAGCCCGATTACCCGGCTGCCGGAAACGTCTGCAATCCGACATACGATTTGTCCCAGTATACCTAGTCCAACCACGGCAACCGATTCTCCAAAACGCAAATCCGCTTGCCGCAGCGCATGAATGGCGATCGCACCGAGTCCGACGAAGGATGCTTCTTTCGAGCTGCATTCATCCGGAAGCGGAACAATCAAATGCTTAGGCACCACTAAGAACTCCGCATGCTTAACATAAGGAGAACCGTAACAAGCGACTCGCTGCCCTGCCTTCACATGGGAGACTCCTTCCCCGATTTCCCGCACAATTCCCATCGCACTGTAACCAAGTTGAATGGGAGTATCCGTCTTCAGGTTTTTCAGCAGAAGCTCTGTGCCTGAACTAATTGCGGAATAGCAGGTTTCAACACGTACATGGTTCGCTTCAATGGAAGGCTCTTCAATGTCTAAGACTTCAACCTTGCCTTTCAAGGAGATTACTGCTTTCATCTCTTCACTCCTTTCCTTATTGGTATTTATCTGGATCATATAATTCATGTTAAGCGATCGCAAAAGGACTGTCAAACCTTTTTTATAGCGATTTTCTTTCATTTTTTCAGCAAAATAGATTTATATAAGTATCAAATAAGAACCAGTGATTATGATATAATCAACTTTAAAATGGAGGTTGACTAGCATGAAGAATACGATGCTCTCTTCTCTGCTGGAAACAGCCGAGCTTAAAGTGTTAAAGTTTGATATCCATCGCCGCCGCGAGATGAACTACCGGAACCGTGTATTTCATGAGTATTACATGATGACCTATGTGAGAAAAGGCTCGGCCAAACTTAGGGTTCAAGACAATATCTATGTGATCGAACCGGGATCCGTCATTTTTATCCCTACCTTTCTGGAACACGACCAATATAAAGATAGTGATGAGGAAACCGAGTTTCTCTGGTGGCATTTTACTTACAAGATTCAGAATGTGATTGATGTGCTGCCGTTTTTACAGATCCCTTATATCTATCCGCTGAAAAATCACAAAAAATTCGAGGCCGTATTCGACGAATTCGTGCTCTCTACCACAAGGGAAGGCCATATCCCTACCATCATTTTGCAAAAAGCAAAGTCTCTTGAATTGCTTTATTTGTTATTGGACAATGCTTTGGGAAGTGTGAATGCCACGGATTTGAGACAGCCGTCTCACAGCTTTTTGTCCATCTTATTGAAAATAGTAACCCAGCCCGAGGCTTCGTTTTCATTATCGGATTTAGCCAAGGATTTACATATGAATCCAACCTACGTAAGCAATCACTTCAAAGAGATGTTCGGCAAATCGCCGATCCTGCTGCATCGGGAAATGAAAATCGCAAAAGCGAAATCGCTTTTGGAAATGCAGGAAATGAACATTACCGAAATCAGCAGCTCCCTCGGATTCAACGACCTTCAATCCTTTACCCGCCTTTTCAAGAAATACACGGGCATTTCCCCCGTTCAATACAAGCGTTTGTTTGAAAAAAATATTTAAAAATATTTCCAGCTGCACCACCTGTATAAGTGTTAAACATTAGCAAAGTTGTGCTCTATTTTTGTAAATCCGATACCTATACACTAATCTCGAGGGGAAATGAACCCGTTCGAGGAGGTAGGGAAATGGAAACACTGCGTATCGTTTTCACAGAAAAACAAAAGGTTGAGGTCCGGAATGAAACGTTCGATCCTGCACTCGGTCAGACCGAAATTCTATGTGCCGCTCTATGCTCCCTGATTAGTACAGGGACAGAGCTTCAATGCCTTAGAGGTGTATTTGACCCCGATACCAACTGGTCGGACTGGGTTAAGTATCCTTTCTATCCCGGTTATTGCATGGTGGCTGAAGTGCTTGAAATTGGCTCAGAAGTTAAGGGGATACACAAAGGCGATCGTGTGTTTGTCGAGAATTCACATACGCAATATTTTAAAACAGATGCCAAGCATGCCTATCTTCTTCCGCATAATATTAGCACCGAGCAAGGCGTATGGATCAATCTTTCCAAAACAACACAGCTTGGTGTAAGAAGAGCAGAACTGCAGTTAGGAGAAACGGTGGGCGTCATCGGTCTGGGACTTCTCGGACAGCTGGTAACCCAATATTTATATCTGTCCGGGGTCAAAGATATTTTCGCTATCGATCCTGCAGAGAGCCGTTTGCAGCTGGTTGGGCAACGGCCAGGCATTCAGCTGCTGCCCATGGATGCGGGAAAAGCACATGAAGAAATCAAGCATAAAACAGATGGCAGCATGCTGGACGTTATCTTCGATATTACCGGGCATCCGGCCGTCTTAGCCCAAGCTACTCGGCTCGTCAAGCCTTTGGGAAGAGTTATTTTGCTGGGAGATACGGCAACTCCTTCTGAGCAGGGAATGGGCCGAAATGTTGTGTCCAATTCCGTTTCCATTCTGGGCATCCACGCCCTTATGAATTACAACGGTTGGAATCATCCCCAAATGGCCGCTCTATTCTTAAGCTACATCGCGCAAGGACGAATGGATGTGACCTCTTTGATTACCCATCGTTATTCGCCATCCGAGGCCCCGCAGGTGTACGACTCATTGGTGCAGAACCGCAGTTCTGCCATGGGGGTTTTGTTTGATTGGACGAAATTAAAATGATGAGAGTGGAACCTATGACCGTTTCGGGGTGATCATTGAATACTCGATTCGCATCGAGCAGTCCCTTCCCTTTTCACGATAGGAATGAAAATCAGTTACTTTATAACAAATGCAACAAAAGTGCCTTTCCCGTGTGATTATACGCAGAGAGAGGCACTTTTCATTTTACCTAACCGGAACAACTGTAAACGTAGTCTTATCTGCTTTCCTCTTCTTCACTATCGTTGGAATTTCGTCAATTCTCAGGACATCTACGATGCCATTTTCATTTTTAGTGAGAGTCAATGACAGAATCATTCCCCGAATCGTATTCTCACTTTTTGTTAGCTTCGACGATACGAAGTTACCTAAAGAGGAAGCAGCGACTCGATTGCGCACCTTACCATCGATGTCTTTCATTACAGTCTGAGTTACCGGGTGCAGCACATGTGGATGTGTTCCTATGACTACGTTAACGCCCTGTTTAAAGAGGAACTGCATCAATTGCTTCTGATCTCTGCTCGGATACGTCTGATACTCTTTCCCAAAATGTAAGCAGACTATGATGAATTCAGTTTTCTTTTTCAACTGGCGAATATCTGCAATCATCTTTTTTCGATCAAATGGATTCACCATCCATCGACGAGGAACATGTATGGCATTCGTCCCTTTGGTATAGGCCAAAATGCCAATATTCACCCCTTTCACACGCATGATCAAATGCTGATTAGCTTCATCAAGGGTACGAGCGGTACCCGTATGCTTGAGCCCGTGTTTATCGAGCACCTTCAACGTTCGCTTCAAGCCAGCTGAACCACCATCCATACAATGGTTATTGGAAGTTGTTACTACATGAAACCCCACGCTTTTCAACGTTGCTGCCAATGCATCCGGGCAATTGAACACGGGGTACCCAGTTCTCGGGTTCCTTCGTTCCATTGGACAGTTGCATTTGGGTCGGATTCCCATCCTGCCCAATTTCCTGTTCCCAGAGAAGGTCGTTTCCAGGTTTCCAATCGTTAGATCGTGGTTCTTTAGATAAGGCTTAATGGGTTCAAAAATAGAATCAAACGAGTAACCATCTCCTTGCTTCGCAGAGTCAATGATTTCACTTTTCATCAACAAATCTCCGACAGCGGCAATCTTTATTTGCTCCAACGCATTCCCTCCTCTCATGAGCACATTATTCGATGAAAGGGGTTGTTGATTGTAAAATAGGCTGGGCTTTGGAGTCCGCGCTGGGTGGGAGAACTGGTGCAGGTGCGGGGAGGTGCGAGCACGGGTGCGGGGGGCGAGTACGGGTGCGGTACGGGTGGCGCGGGCACAGGGGCAGTTGCGGGTGCGGGCGTGGGTGCGAGCGTGGGTGCGAGTGTTAATTCTGAATACTGGTCAGATAACCTCACCCGTAGCAAGGTATTTAGCGATGTTAATCATCGTTAAATATGGAGATTCCCCTCTGGCACACGCTTTAGCAATGAAAAACATCACTATGGAGCGATAATCGGACTAATTAGCTTGATTCCACATCATTTAAGGTTGTTTTATATCGTTAACGGAGCACATTTCTACCTCGTTCAAACTTTAGCAATGAAAAACATCATTACGGAGCGGAAACCCTACAACCCAGCCAGCCTAACCGGCACCGACGTCCCACAAAAATGAAACAAGTTCACCTTAAGTAAACATACCCTTTACTCGCAACTAAACAACGAATGTCTCGAATACCAATTTGAATTCGAGCCCTTCTAGAACGATAGCCTTCTCTCAGCTGTTGAGAGGTCCTTTTCAGACGTCTCACACCACTTTCACTGCATTCGTGCCTCCGAGACGCCCTTTTATGCCTTCTCAGGACGCAGCATACTACTTTACCCAGAGTATCTGAAAAGTGCATGTTTGATCTCTCGTTTCGCTTCAGCACCAATCCCACACTTTAGTTCTATATAAAAGAAAAACCTCCATTCCACTTCAAGTGGATTTGGAGGTTCCTATACAATAATTTTGAGACAGACTCTTCGCTCTTATTCAGCGTCTAACTAGCTCCTGTCGCAGAGGCTGCACCCTTTAGCGCTGCCCCGGGTTCACCAGCAACCCGCTCGGAAGCTTGGCATCCCAATCATCCGGGAATGGTAAGCCCAGCGCAGAAAGCGCGACGGCAGCCGTATCCATAATATTTAGTCCAGCCAAATCGGCCTCTGAGAGAACACCAGGGCCACGGCAGCCCCAGAAAATCGTCATGTCTTTCGGATGATCGCTGCCATGATTGAAGGCATCCAAGCCTCCGCCGCCATGATCCGTCGTTACTATAATCAGACTGTCTTCCAGCATTCCTGCATCTAAGATGGCTTTACTGATCTCACCGATTTGATTGTCCGCACGTGAGATCGCCTTTAAGTACTCCTCGGTTCCATACCCATGCCGATGGCCGGCAGCATCCACATCATCCAGTTGAACGAACAGCAGCTCAAAATCCGGATTGTTACGAATATACGCGGCAATGGCAGGAACCAATTCTTCATCCGGTGCAGCGTATTTATAAACCGCATCGTTCTCTTCAATGACTCCAGTTTGTATCGGTTTCCATGAGACGAAGGAAGCCATCTTGCTGTTAGGTTTGGCTTCACTAACGATTTGAAATAAGGAAGGCGTTGCCGAGACTGCCGGGTAGTTCCGTTCCATTTTTATATTCACATGGGACTCATGTCTTTCCGGCGTTACACCATGCAGCAGAGAACCCCAGCATTCCCCGCTAATGGAGGGAAAAACGGTCTGAGCATGATCCGTTTTGGCTCCGCCCAGGAGGAGAACATCAATAAACGGCGTATCAGCTTCGTTGACGAACGCCCCCGCTCCATCTATGCCAAGAATGATGACTCTTTTGACTGCCATTGTAGATGCCATTGTCAATCCCTCCGATTACAAGTTATCCCAAATCCGGTGCATCCGTCAGTTCGATGATCGGCTTCTCTGCATGATGTAATTCGAATACGATAATTTCATTGCTTCCAGTTCGCAGTAAAGGCGCCGGCAAATACAACGTTTGCTGCGGCCCTTTCTCCCAATAACGACCCAAGTTAAACCCGTTAATCCAGACTACGCCTTTCGACCAGTTGTCCAACCGAACGAATGTGTCCCCCGTTTCTTCCACGGTGAATTCCCCTCGGTAAAAGGCAGGACGATCATTCCTTTCACTTACCTCAGCAGAACGTTCAAATGGAATGGCCGTCAGATCGTCCAGTGGGAGTGGATATATTGTCCAATCAAATAAGAACTGATTGTTCATCCGTACACCCTCTGTAATCCCTTTATAGTCCTTTAATTTCGGACCATAGTTGACTCGCCCCATATTCTCAACCACAATGTCCAGCTTTGCGCCTTGAGCAGGGATGTCTATCGGGAGTGGACGCGAATCCCATCTTTCCACCGTACCTTGGTAGACACCATCCAAGAAGACTTGCGCACGGTCATGCACCTCCTGCAGGTGCAGCTTTTCACCCGTACGCGGCCCGGACACGTGCGTGGAATAAACGATGAATCCATAGCTTTGACCGAGCTTCTCCATCGGCTCTGGACAGGTGCTCTTAACGGGCTCAGTGAGATGTGACAAATGGTCAAGCATATCTGCTTTTTCAGTCAAAGTGATCTGACCGTAGCTTTTCTTCTTCATGGGTACCGGTATTTCTGGGAAATCCTTTACATCTTTGCCTAAAAATCCTGCAATCACGCTGCGGACAGCTCTATATTTCTCCGTCACATCTCCGCATTCGGACAAAGGCGAATCATAGTCGTAGCTGGTGATTGTCGCTTCATATTTGTCATGATAGTTCGCTCCGTTGTAGAAGCCAAAATTCGTCCCGCCGTGGAACATGTAGAAATTCACTGAGGCGCCAGCGCGGAGCATTCGGTCGAATACGTCCGCAACATCGCCCGCTTCACGCGTGTGGTGAGGCTTCAACCAGTGATCAAACCAACCGTTCCAGTACTCCATGCAAAAGAGCGGCTCATCAACACGGTATTCACGAAACTTATTAAAGGCTTCCTCCGGTTTAGAACCGAAATTCACCGTGGCAAGCGTGCCTGGAACCGTCCCGCCTTGCAGCATGCCGTCCTCCGGACCATCAGACGTAAACAGCATAACATCTACCCCGCGGTTGATGAGCCCATCCCGTAAATACGTTAAATATGCTGTGTCATTGCCGTAGCTGCCATATTCATTTTCAATCTGCATTGCAATGATGGGTCCACCGTTTGTGCTAAGCAGCGGGACTAATAGCGGAATCAGCTCGTCATAGTAACGGTCGACTTTCTCCAGATAAGCCTGATCCATGCAGCGCAGCCGCATATCCGGATATTTCAACAGCCATGCCGGTAATCCGCCAAACTCCCACTCCGCACAAATATAAGGACTCGGCCGTACGATCACATGCAGCCCTAGCTCGCCAGCCTGCTCCACAAATCTCACAATGTTCGCTATTCCATCGAAATTAAAAACATTTCCCTCCGGTTCATGCAAATTCCAAGCAATATACGTCTCGACGGTATTAAACCCGCAAGCTTTGAGCTTCAATAAACGATCTTCCCAATAGTCAGGCACGACGCGAAAATAATGGATGGCTCCAGAGATGAGTTGAGTAGGCTTTCCATCTAAAAGAAACTGCTTATTTTGAGCTTGTAAAATGGCCACGGTTATCCCTCCGACTGATGAATGCGATAGTGTATTACTGATTTAATCATCGCTGAAAAAGTGGTTAACCCTCAATCTCCAAATGGAGCATTTTCTATACCAAATGTGCCAGTTCAGTGATATGATTGAACGTACAACGATGACATACAGGAGGAAGGATCCCTTCATGGATGATTTGTACCGTTTTCCGAATATGATCAATACCTTACAAGTAGTAGGATGCCATTTTGGCTTGCAGCCCCCGGGATGGCACTACCTTCGGCATCATCATCATTTGTTTGAACTTCTTTACTGCTCGGAAGGCGAAGTTGTGCAAGAAATGAACCGCGAATCCATCACCATGCGCCAAGGAGACTGGCTGCTGATCAAATCCGGCGTCAGACATCAATCTTCGAATTTGGCTGCCACACATTACGGCTACTTTAATGTGCATTTCGATCTCGATGATACCGAAATACGCAGCCTGCTATCGATTACTCCTTATCAGCACATCCATCATCAAGATGCGGAGCAAAGCAGGCTTCAGTTCTACGTAAGTGAACTAGAGGCTATCATGCATCGCAATCGCACAGAGGACGCGAAGCAAGAACTGCAGTACCTGCGCTTCGAGGACAAGTTGCTGCTTCAGTCCTACACCCTGCTTATCATCCATGATGTACTTCATTTGCTGCGCGAACACGATTCACCGCACAAACAAAAATATGCGCCAACGATGGACCAAGACACTTCTTTGTTCACCGCTGATGTCGCCCATGCGATTGAAGAAAAGCTGTCGCTCGGCCTCTGCGAGGAGGCGTCTGTCGCAGGAGTCGCGAAAGAGCTGAACCTGAGCCGCAGTCAGTGCAGCAAGCTCTTCTCCAAAGTGTACGGGCTATCGCCGCGGCAGTATGTCAGCCGGCAAAAGCTGAACCTAGCCAAAGAGCTGCTCGTCACAACCAATTTGCCGATGACCGACATTGCGGAGAAACTCGGCTTCCATTCGGCCAGCCACTTCTCGCGGCAGTTCCGGCGCTGGACCGGCCAGTCGCCAAGTGAATTCAAGCCGAAGCATCATGCCACGTAGCAGCCGCTCGGACTTTAGCGGAACTAGGAGTCGCTATATTGGCGAAAACCACTTGAATGCCAGGGTACGCGGAACCACAGGACGTTATTTTGTTATATTTAGCCTCCGGATCTTCCTTTTTCACTAAATAACGTCACCACGTTCCGCTAAACCTATTTTCAACGTGATTATCACGAAATAGCGTATCGCCGTTCCCCTTCACAATAAAAACGCCCGCAAACCTTGAAGTTTGCGGGCGTTCTCGCGTATTTTACTCCTGTGCCGCGTCTTGTGCCGGCGTTTGTTCTTCAGCCTCGTTAATCACGACGCTTTGTGATTCTGGTTCCCACTGCACATTGGCTTTGAGCGCTTCACTAATGAAGCGAGCTGGCACCATCGTGGACCCATTATAGACTTCCCCAGCCACTTCTAGATCAACGGCTTGTCCATTAATAAAGGCTTTACGAACACCTATCACAAGCTTCACTGTGACACCATCTTTCACTACGGTAACCGAGTTATCTTCTGGATTCCAAGTAACCGTAGCCTGCAAGGCTTCAGCAATCGCTCGGAAAGGGACTAACGTGTTCCCATCTTTAATAAATGGCGGGACCTCAAAGTTAGGTTCTAGACCGTTAACGTAGGCTTTGACACCTAACTTGCCTTTTTTGCTATTCAGTGATCCCAGCTTTTTGTATACATCAAGGTTCGCTGAGTCGGTTTTAACGACTTCTTTCTGAATATCCGCCGCGGTGTCCAAATCCCCGCTATTCTCTGCCTCAATGACAGCATCGGAGAGAACTGAGCCAATGTTCGTCGTATCATGTAACTGTAAATTGTACTTTTCCAGCAGTTTGGAAATGATGGCACCGGCAGGGCGATCTTTGACATGTTCGTACGCGTTTTGTAACCCTCTATACCCCATATGTCCATGAGAACCATAAGTAGATGAAGTCACCGTTTCACGTTCTCCTGAAACCTTCTTTTCTTTCTTTTCCTTTTTCTCCTTCAGCTTCACATCCACTTGATCGTTAGAACTTGAACTTGATTTAGAACTCGTACTTGAACTTGTACTCGAACTTGTACTCGAACTTGTACTCGAACTTGCACTCGAACTCGAACTCGAACTAGATTGATCCGAACCCTTATCATGCTTAGGCTCTGCATATACCGCAGAACTTAATAAACTACCCAGAACTGCTATCGAGACCACAATGTTAAGTTTCCATTTCATGCTGTACACGCTCCCAGAATAATTTGTCGTTTTTTGTTAGTTCAATCAACTCATTATAACTAATAAACGGACAACATTCTGTATCACAGCACACAAAATGGCACTTTCATTCTTGGCCTCATTCCCCTTTCCTAAACTGCCCCGGCGTAATCCCCTCATAGCGTTTAAACACCCTGATGAACGTGTTACTGTTCGAGAAGCCGACCTTTTGCGTAATCTCCGTAATTGTATCATCGGTTTCCGTCATCAACTGCTTGGCCAGCTGAACACGCTGTTTATTAACGTAATCAATAAACGTTTCCCCAGACTGCTCCTTGATGAACCGCGATAAATACGGCGCATTCACTTCAAACTTCAAAGACAGCGACGTCAGGCTCAAATCCATATCCGCCAAATGCTCATCAATATAGCTAAGCACTTGATCCTTCAGATTCGTATTGTGGCTTTTCTTCTTGGAATCGACGTAGTCACAAACGGTTTTCAAAAACTTATAAATTTCATCTTCAATTTCCACAAAGGACTCACATTGGGTCAATTGTTTAATGAGCGCATGCTTCTCTACTGCTAATTCATTAGGTCCTTGATCTAAATGCTCAATAGCCTTCAAGATCGTGCCAATCAGTTCAAACATGAGAAGTTTGCCGAGCTGCAGCGATAGCGTGCCGTCCGACACATTCGTTGCGATCAGTTCGCTGACAGCATCCATGGCCTCCTCGTACTGCCCCGTTCGAATATGATTGATCAGCTGCCGCTCCATATCCAGCGGATAATACAGCTCATTCTTCGGTCGTTTGATCCGATCAAAAGGGATAATTTGACTCGGTCCAATGACGAATTTATATTCCAGCGCCTCCAGCGCCTCATCGAATCCATGCGAGATTCCGGTCAAATGTGGATGAATATCACTAATGCCTATCGTCAGCTGAATATAAAATTTACCCTGAATGATCGTCTGCGCCTCTTGCGCAATCTCAATCAATTCCTGTTTCGTCCGAACTTCATCGTCATTCTGTATATTAACCAGAAAAGCTATCATACCGTCCACTTCGGTCGTGAACACCGTATGTTTTCTGCGAATCAGCTCTTCGGTAATGTTCGTCACGATATAATAGACATACTGCAATTTGGACTCCGCATCGCGCGTCCCGCTATCAGCAAACAAAGCCGCATAGTCGCCAATGTGAAACAGTAATACCGCAAAACGGTTCGTCTCAAACCGCAGGTCAAACGATGCCATCGATTGCGCGAGTGCCGAACCGCTCTCGACTCTGCCCTTGAGCAGTCGTGCCAGAAAATGGCTGCGCAGCACGTCTTGCTGCTTCTGGATGGTGCGGTTCGCCGTAACCTGCAAAGCTTCATTTTCCGACATAAAGGACTGGAGCAGTGAGAATTCATTCCCAATCCCTTCGATATTGGACTTCACCTTCGGAGAAACCAAATCCACCATGCGGCGGATAGGCATATAATGCCTTCGCGTCAGCCAGATGGACATCGGACCACCGACGAAAATACACAGAAACAAGCCCGCATAAATCCAACTGCGCAATTGGCTTACTTTTGCTGAATAGATTTTCGTAGGAACGATGGACACATACTTCCATTCATTTTCAACCGAAGAAACGTAAGAAACCGTTACCTCTTCCTTGCCCCATTTTTGACTAAATGAACCTTCCGCTGAGCGGATCTGCTCGAAATCAATCTCGGAGACATGCTCCGAATCGCCTGCGGTCATCAGCAGCTTATTGGTGGAATCGAGTATCAACACACTGCCTGCTTGAGCAATCTGTATATTTGAGATAGCTGCTTTCAAGCGTTCTGCATTCAGCATGACAACAAGAGTTGCCGGCGCTTCGCTTGCATTCTGAATCGGCAGTGACTGCATGTACACCATGTCATCGTCAGCGAATCGAAGGAAATTGCCATAGTAGATTTTCTCCATACTGTCGCTCCACTGTTTCATGGTGATGCCTTTATTTCCCGCGTGGAGCAATTGGAAAAGAAGCTCATCTTGATTCATTGTCGATGTCGTGACCCCGAAATGCCCTTTTTTCATGTATACATATAAATCACTAATATCCCCATTCGAGGCGGCATAAGAACGAAGTGAAGTGATCAGATCCAGTGTATCGATCTTGACTTGCGTACTGTTGAAATCAGCTTGATTAACATACTTAATGACTTTAGGATCGAGGGAAAGCTGGAGACCCATCCGCTTAATATCTTTGAACTGATTGTCCAGCGATTGCTTCACCTGGTTAAGCAGCGCTTTGTTGGATCGAATGACCTCCGAGTTTAATAAATGCTGTGACTGAAAAAGAACCAACATCGTGATGACGATGGGAATACATAGAATGGTTAAGTTCGAGTAAAGCCAAAATAAAAATACACTCCGCTTCACAAAGATGTCCTCCCTTACTCATGCTGTATGCCGTATTATCCCATCTTCACCCGCTCAAGTACATCTACGATTTTTGTATCATCATCATTTTTAGTGATTCCCTCACAGAAAGTGGAAAAAACCAAATATCCCGCCCCCTTTTGAAGATCCAAAAGAGAACAGGTCTGGTCGTTATTCTTTGAGCGCGCCAACCATGACGCCTTTCACAAAATATTTCTGTAAAAAAGGATAGGCAATCAGAATCGGTAAGGTAGCCACCATGATCGTTGCGTATTTAATACTTTCCCCAATCGCTTGCGTGTCGTTCGCATTTCCCGTTCCAGTGGTCATCGAATCCGTGCTGTTCTGCACCAGAATTTCCCTGAGAATCAACTGCAGCGGGAACTTCTCCCGATCGTGAAGAAAAAGCATCGCATTAAACCAAGAATTCCAGTGGGCTACGCCATAGTAAAGCACCATTACGGCAATAACAGGCATGGACAGCGGCACCACGATCTGGAACAAAATGCGCCATTCGCCTGCACCGTCAATCTTAGCGGATTCCATCAAACCCTCAGGGATCGCTTCGAACGAAGTTCGCATAATAATCAAGTTCCACGTGCTGATCGCCACGGGCAAGATGAGTGCAAGGTAGCTATTGCCCATTTGCAGATAGTTGTTGATTAACAAGTATGTCGGAATCAATCCGCCACTGAAATACATCGTGAACACGATACAGATCATCAAGAACTTCCGCATCACGAACTTTCTGGACAGCGCATAGGCACCAAGCGTAGTAAAGAACAAATTAACCGCCGTACCCACAATTAAGATGAGCAAAGTATTCCCATATCCCGTCAAAATGTTGGGATTCGCAATCACTTTCTGAAAAGCGTCGAGGTTAAACCCCAGCGGTTTCAACAATAAGCCGGAATGCTGGATGAGCAAATTGGAATCGCTGATGGAAGCCATGAAAACATAGTAGAACGGGTACAACGTACAGACGATAAGCAATATCATCAGAATCGCATTACCGATATCGAATAGACGCTCAGTTGCGCTTAATTTCATCGTTAGTTCCTCCTACCACAACCGGCTGCCGGAGAATCGGCGGGATATGCTGTTAGCGCTAATAAGTAAAATGAAGTTGATCATGGATTGAAATAGCCCAACGGCCGTTGTATAGCTATAATCATTCCCTTGTGCCAGCCCTTCACGATAAACAAAGGACGAAATCACATCCGCTGTTTCATACGTATTTGGATTATAAAGCAGAACGACCTTCTCGAAGCCGACCTCCATCAATCCGCCAATGCGAAGAATGAGCAAAATCATAATCGTTGGAATGAGTCCCGGAAGCGTTACACTCCAGATTTGACGAAATCTCCCTGCCCCATCAACGCGAACAGCTTCGTACAACTCTGGGTTGATCCCGCTAAGCGCGGCCAAATAAATGATGGATGACCAACCAAGTTCTTGCCAAACAGACGTGCTGACGAAAATGGTACGGAAATTCTCGGCATTATTCATAAGAGCAGAATCTTGCCCGCCAAAGAACATAATGATGGAGTTTACAATCCCTCCACGGTTCGTGAAGTCAATAATTAACCCTGAAATGACCACAATCGAGATGAAATGCGGCAAGTAGGACACCGTCTGCACAATCGATTTAAAAAGCTTCTGGCGAAGCTCATTCAAAAGGATCGCAAGAATAATCGGTGCCGGAAAGCCGAATATGAGGTTATAAAAGCTAATCAAAAACGTATTGCGCAGCACGCGGATAAAATAATAGCTTTGAAAGAAATCTTTAAAATGCTGAAAGCCTACCCAATCACTGCCCCAAATGCCTTTCGCAGGACTAAAATCCTTGAAGGCGATAACGGCGCCATACATCGGGAAATATTTAAAAATGAAGAAGTACAGCACAACCGGCAGGACCATCAGGTAGATTGCGCGATTTTTTCTTATGTCATCTAGTAAAACCCGAATGGAATGGGCCATGTTTTCACTTCCTTATACGTGTGATGAAATAGGGGAGGCTGGCTCCCCTCGAGCTTTTTAGCGTTTGTTGTAACGATCCGTTGCCGTTTGGTAGATCTCCACAGCACGGTCCATATTCATCTTTTTCACTTGCTCAACTGTTTTATCGTAATCTTCCACTTTTGCGGCACCCATCACAATTTTGGTGATTTGCTCTGTCAACAGCGTGCTTACATCGTTCAAAATTTTCGCCGACTCCTTCGCTTCATCCGTAGACAGAACCACTGGCGGCAGCATCACTTTGTAGGCGTTATTCGCATATTTAGCGTATAGTTTTACGGCATCTTTTTGAGCCGGCAATTGATAATACTGATCGTTGTAACGGTCATCATCCAAACCGGAGAAGCCGTAGTTGGCGATAAAATATTTAGCCATCGCTTGACTGATTGGCAGGTTGTCCGGATTTTTCAAAATGAGATCTGTGTACTTCGGTTGACCGTCAACTTTCGTATACGTTTGACCTTCGATACCGAAGTTTTTGAGCATTGCGCCTTCTTCGCTATACAGATAGTCCAAGGCTTTTACCGTTTCTGCCGCATGTTTGTTCGCACTCGTAATGACTGTTCCGATGTTGTCGTATTCCCAGGATGCTTGCACAAATTTAGGCTCGTCGCCCTTTTTCAAAACGGGATATTGGACAGCAGCGAGCTTGGCTTTCGGGTCTGTCTTCTGCAGCGCCGGTGTATACGTACCGATGCTTCCGCCGATGAAACCGTAGAACGCTCCCGCTTTGCCGGAAGTTACTTTGGCATCCATCGTTTTGGAATCATTGGAAGCGAAGTCCGGATCGATCAGACCTTCCTTGTACCATTTTTGCATCGTCGTCAAATATTGCTTAAACTCTGGCTGTGCAGGTCCGAATTTCACTTTGCCATTATCGAGATAGAAGCTGCTCGCATTGGCAATCGTCGACATACCCGTAACACCGTATGCGCCTGCGAAGTCAGCAAATGACATCGGATAGGATTTGTTCAAGGTGAAAGGAATCGCGCCTTTCTTCTCTTTGAACGCTTTGAGCACGGTTTCCCACTCATCCATCGTTTCCGGCGTTTTCAGTCCAAGCTCGTCCAGCCAATCCTGGCGAATGACCATACCGCTGAATGTTTTGTACTGACCGTATTGACCTACCTTCAAGTGAGGCATCGCATAAATATCACCGTTATCTGCCTTGATCTGTTTGGCGATCTGAGGGTTAGTGTCCATGATTTTTTTCAAATTCGGCGCATTTTTTTCAATTAAATCATTCAGTTTAATAATCGTGCCGTCTTTGAACATTTTGGATGTTCCGCCCTGCACACTGTTCCAATTCCACAGCATCGAATCCGGCAGATTATTAGAAGCAACCATGACACCGTATTGCTGAACATCATCTTGCGGTGTATTTCCAGAAGAATGTTGGAAGTCAAACGTTACGTTTGTCTTCTTGGCCCACTCTTTCACCATAGGCAGCTCGTTTAAGCTTTTGACGACGGCTTTCGCATTCGGATTCATCGGTGTCCACAATGTCACCTTCACAGGATCTTTAGAATCAGCAGTTGCGGCAGGCGCTGTGCTGCCCTTATCATTTGTAGACCCAACGTTTCCGCAAGCGGTTGCAAGCGATAATGTAAGAATGGTTGCCGCGATCGGCAGCATTTTAAATTGAAATCTTCTTTTCATGGAAACACTCCCCTTATCTCGTAGTCCGGCGCTAACGCCGTGAAGCAGATTAGCCCTGTGAAAGAAGCATATCTCACACTTCCTGATGTCGTATATCGTCGATTATTCAATCGTATTGTTTTCTTAGGAATAGACGTCGCTTCTTTTTGTATCATCCTCATTTTTTGAGAATGCCCTTATTTGCAAAGAAAAAATCGCCCTTTCGCCGCTAAAAGAGCCGGTTCGGTGGCGATTTTCCTATTAGTCGCTGATCAGCACTTCAATGCCAAGCGCCTCAATCGTATCGATCCATTCCTTCGAGCAGCCCGGATCGGTAATGAGCATCGAGATATCCTCGAGCTTTGACACTTTGGCGAACGTCGACATTCCGAATTTGGAATGATCCGCTACCAGAATGGCTTCCTCCGCTCGCTGCATCATTTTACGCGAAATGATGGCTTCCGCCAAATGGAAGTCGGTAATGCCGTCCGCGAGTGAAATTCCTCCTACAGAAATAAATGCCTTGTTCACCTTAAATTGATCCAGAAGCTGATCCGTTAACGAACCTGTTACGGCCTGGCACTCCATGTTCACTTCCCCGCCTGCGAAAATAATTCTCCCCCGGAACATTTCCATGGCCAGATTGAGAATCGGAACAGAATGGGTGATCAAAGTTACATTCGTACGATCCTTTAGGTAAGGCAAAATTTCAATCGTCGTCGTACCGTTATCCAGCATAATCGTTTCGCCGTCTTGGACCAAAGAAGCAGCCAGCTTACCGATGCCCGCTTTCTCCGGCTTCATCATCTGTGCCCGCCTAAGAAAAGGTGGCTCGACCAGCTCGATGCGCATTTTGACAGCGCCTCCGTACACTTTGCGAAGCTTGCCTTCCTTCTCCAGCCGATCCAAGTCCCGCCGCACCGTTTCCGTCGAGACATTAAGCATCTCAGACAGGTGATGCACCTGCACTTTCCCTTCCATCTCCAAATGGTTCAGGATGGTCATCCTGCGATCTTCGTATGTTAATGACATAATGGCCTCCTAAGAGTTTTCCGTAAGAAAAACTGGCATCGTAAGCATCAGCTATTGACCGATGATATCCACATGGTGATGTTTCCTGTTGTTTTCATCCAGTTTATAAGGTGGCGCTTACGATGTCAACGGATCGGCTCCCCCCTTAGCCAATGATGCAATAAGTGATTGAACCGTCCCCACGATCCATACAATTTCTTCATTGACAGCATAGCAAACCAGCGATACAATAGCCAACAAACAACAAAATATTATGAAGAAACAACACAATTACTACAAAATACAACTTACAGGAGGTCGTTATCTTGCAGCATCCGCTTGCCTTTCGCGAAGATCGAACTTTTACCATCGTTCAGTTCACTGATTTACATTGGGAAAATGGCGGGGATGAGGATCAGCAAACACGTCGTCTAATGGAAGAAGTGCTAGACGCCGAGCATCCTGACCTTGTCGTATTTACGGGCGATGTCATTTATACAGGGGCTTCAGGTGAACCTGTTTGCGAGAATCCGCATCAAGCGTTTCGCGATGCCGTTCACTCGGCCGAATCTCGCGGTATTCCATGGGCCGTTGTGTTCGGCAACCACGATACAGAAACTACCATCACTAGAGATGAGCTCATGCAGACCGTGCTGGCGCATTCTCATACCGTTACCCAGCGAGGTCCAGAAGAAATTAAAGGTGTCGGTAACTATACGCTATCCATTTCGGGCTCCGATGGTCAGACCGCTGCCGCTTTGTATTTCTTTGATTCCGGGGATCGCTCTGCCCTGCCGCATATCCACGGTTATGATTGGATTCGCAGCAATCAGATTGACTGGTACAGGGAGGAATCCCGTAAGCTCCAATCGAGCATCGGGGCGCAAGATTACCCTGCCCTGGCTTTTTTCCACATCCCGCTTCCGGAATATCAACAAGTTTGGGACAATGAGACGTGCTATGGCAACAAGTTTGAGCATGTCTGCTGCGCTCCCGTCAATTCAGGCTTATTTACGGCTATGGTTGAAATGGGCGATATCGTCGGAACCTTCTGCGGCCACGACCACGTCAACGATTATTGGGGTGAGCTTCACGGAGTACGTCTCTGCTACGGAAGAGCAACAGGTTACAACACCTATGGCAAAGACGGCTTCCCCCGCGGTGCCCGGATCATTCGACTCCGCGAAGGCGAGCGTTCCTTCGAATCCTGGCTGCGACTGGCTGACGGCACGGTAATCCGTGATCAACCCGAACACCAACCTGGGGTTTAACCCTACCTAATCGTTTGGAGATGATCGTTTGTTTATCGTTTCAATTTTATTAGTCGTAGCTTCAGGTCTTACGCACGCAGTCTGGAGCTTATTCACCAAAAGAAGCCAGAATAAAAGCGTCTTCCTATGGTCCATCATGATGGTAACCACAATCGGACTTCTTCCTTATTTAATCAGAGAACTATGGCTTAACCCTCTATCTCTAAAAGCCTACGGATTCCTACTTTTATCTGCGTGCTTGCAAAGCGTCTATTCCCTGTTGCTGGCACGCACCTACAATATGGGCGACCTGTCCCAGGTGTATCCGATTATGCGAGGAACCAGCACGCTACTCATTCCCATTGGCAGCGTCTTGTTCCTTCGGGAATCCTTATCGATATACGGTTGGATAGGTCTGCTCTGCATGGTTTTCGGTTTTATTTGGCTTAGCGGTATTTTCACCCGTAAATCAGCATCCGCCGGAACGGTTAAACCATTCCTTATGGCCCTTAGTGTCGGCCTATGTACGACATGTTACGTTTTTGTTGATCGCTTCAATCTTCAGCATGTCTCAGCTATCTCATTACTTGAGGTTACGAACATCGGGTTCATGGCTGCACTGACGCCGATTGTACTCGCTTCCAAACAACTTCGCGTCGAATGGAAGCTTAACGCCAAGATCATTTTACTGGGTGCAATCCTCAATCCTGGATCCTATTTATTATTTTTGTTTGCCATGAAATATGCCCCTGTCGCCCATATCTCACCCATTCGTGAGATTGGCACTGTCTTTGCTACCATTCTCGGCATTGTTGTGCTCAAAGAGAAGCAAGGCACTCTAAGAATTATTTGCTCGATTCTCATCTTGATCGGCATACTGATCATTAGTTTTTTTGGCTAAAAAGGAGTGCCATAAACAAACTCCACCTCGATGAAATTTTACCGAAAATTCTTTATAGCAGGATATACATACATTGACTTTATTCCAAATCCATCATATCATTATGTCAGTGAGTACTGACATCGTTGTGGAAGAGGGATCATATGGACAGTAGCAAGCTTGGAAGCAGCGATAGACTTCTCTTGGCGGCACTCAATTTGATTGCGGCTAAAGGCTACAATGGGGTAACCACCCTTGAAATTGCCACGGAAGCAGGTCTTAGCGAGAAGACATTGTTTCGTCAATTCGGCAGTAAACAGAAGCTCCTCGAAGCCGCATTTGACCGCTATCATTATGCCGAAGAGATGAAGAAGCTGTTTAGTGAAAAGCTCGTGTGGGATCTGGAGGAGGATCTGCTTCTAGTCAGTAAAACCTATCATGAGATTATGAATCGTAATCGCAAATTGATCCAGATCAGTCTCAAAGAAGAAGGCCAACTGCCCGGCTTCCGCGAGCGTACGCACAAGCATCCTCTGCAATTGCTTGAAATCTTAACGAACTATTTCATCACGATGTCTGAAAAAGGTAAAATGATTCCCACGAATCCGGAGATGCATGCCTTCTCCTTCATGATGATGAATTTCGGGGCGTTCATGAACGATCTCGACAGCCATAAAAATTACGCCACCATTTCATTGGAGCCATTTATTCAAGAGAGCGTAAAGATTTTTGCTAGGGCCTTACAACCCTAGTTTTTTTACAGACTAAATGTCAGTCAGTACTGACAGTCAAATTTTAAAAAGGATGTGGTAAGATATGAGTCTCCAAACCCAAGAACCTCAGCAAGCCGGCGACAAATTAATGCGTATTTTGATGTTCACCCTGATTATATCCATGATGAGCGGCATCATGTTCAACATCGTTTTACCTAAGATTAGCGAAGACTTTTCCCTTACGATTTCCCAGGTCAGCTGGCTCTCTTCTGCCTACATTCTGATCTACGCGATTGGCGCAGTCACCTACGGAAAGCTGGCAGACAGCTATAAGCTGAAAAATTTGGTAACCTTCGGACTCCTATTATTTACAGTCGGGTCTCTCATCGGGCTGACCTCACAAACATTCGCGATGGCGCTAGTCGGCAGATGTCTGCAAGCTTCCGGAGCTGCGGTTATTCCGGCGATTGCGATGATCATACCTTTGCGCTATTTCGCTCCAGAGCGAAGAGGTGCTGCTCTGGGTATGACCGCGGTAGGTTTGGCTTTTGGTAATGCACTTGGGCCAGTAGTTGCCGCTTTAATCGTTAGCACGGTACACTGGCGCTGGTTATTTGCTGTACCCTTGCTTATTCTGGCGACAATCCCCTTTTACCGCAAGTATTTAGGAAATGAACAACCTGGGACAACAGGGAAATTTGACTGGATTGGCGGCAGTCTGTTAGCCATCACAATCGCTTTATTATTGCTGAGTGTTACCAAGGGAATCTGGCTTTTGTTAGGTGGTTTTCTCGCTTTAGGGTTATTCATTGCTCGAATTTGCACGGCTGGGGAGCCCTTTATTGCGCCAAAACTCTTTCGAAATAAAAAGTACACACTCGGACTGACCATTTCATTCCTGATCAGCGGCACTTGCTGCTCACTCTATGTACTCAGCCCCTTGATACTAACTGATATTCAGAAGTTATCATCTGTTTGGATCGGCTTCGCAATGGTCCCTGCAGCCGTGGCATCGGCCGTATTTGGACGTAAAGGCGGTAGACTCGCGGACCTAAAAGGCAACTCATTCGTCGTTTACGTAGCTTCAAGCTTACTGCTGGCTTGTTTTATTTTACTCTCCACATTTACCGGAGGTTCCCCCCTATTTATTGCTGTATTTCTGATTCTCGGCAACGTCGGGCAATCTTTCATTGTCATTGCGATATCCAATTCGGTTTCAAGAACCTTGCCGAAGGAACAAGTTGGTGTTGGAATGGGCATGCTGGCGATGGTCAACTTCATTTCGCAAGGGATCGCTATCGGCGTATACAGTAGAATCGTTGATCTTGGATCCCAAGGTGTTCCGCAATGGAATCCTTTATACAGCTACTCATCTGGCTTTATTTTCAGCAACATTTGCTTCGTTATAGCCGCATTGCAGCTGGTTATTCTAGCGATTTACTATGTCTCGTTTGGCAGGGGGAAGCAAGAGAAGGCTGTGGTTTTGAAGGAGTCTGAGGTCGCTACTTTATCGAATAGTTATAATTAAACGACAAAATCAAAGAAAACCCATGCGCAGTTGCATGGGCTTTCTTTGATTTTATTGACAAACTTGTAAACTTTTCAATTCCCCTTTGGTTGTGAAGAAGTTTTTAATAACGAGTTCCTTCATTCTTTTATGTTCATCTTGCAAGATCTCCTCAGAAGACATATTGCATCTAGTCTGGCTTTGTCGAAACCGTTTTTTTAGAAAAACAAAAGCCCAAGCGTTAACTCGCTTGAGCTCTTATAGGTTGGGCAATGGTACATGTGATGGACGTCGCTTTATTTGAACCGCTGCGCTTGCCTTGAAGGCATAATGGTCAGTTCCGAAATGTTGACATGCTCAGGCTGCTCTAGTGCATAGAGTGCTACCTCGGCAACATCATCGGGATGTAACGGCAAGACGTTCGAAGCAAACGCGCGAATTTCATCCTCGGAATACCCGGCCACCTGAGAGAATTCCGTTGCCACCGCCCCCGGCTGAATCGTAGTAACGCGAATCCCCTGAGAAAGTGTCTCCAAACGCAATGCAGACGCTAGGGCGTTAACGCCGTATTTCGTCGCGCTGTATGGGCCTCCTCCGGCAATCACTTCCTTGCCGGCAATCGAGGAGATGATAATGATATCTCCCTTGCCCTGACCCAGCATCGGGGGGAGCCCATACCGCAGTGTCAGCATAAGACCGTGCACATTGGTCCTGTACATCTCCTCCCACCTTTCCAGATCCACATCTACCAAAGTACTTCGATATCCGAATCCGGCATTGGCGACTACAATGTCAAGACGCCCCCAGCGATTAATAATTGCATTGACCACATGCTGTACTTCTTCAGCATTTTGAATATCAGCAGTTACCGCCATAACCTCGTACAATTCCTCTTTATGCAATTCCTGAACCAGCTCATCCAATCGTTCCCGCCGGTGTGCCACCACGGTCACATGTACGCCGCGCTTTGCCAGCTTCCTAGCAATCGATGCTCCAATGCCGCTGCTGGCGCCTGTCACCAAGGCTACTTTGCCGGCCAGACTCTCCTTCGCATTCCATGATAACGCTAAATCATCCAGTTTCATTTCGCACCCTCCCGGATTCCAACATTATTTTGTTAAAGGCACGCGATGAAGGCCCAGGCTACCTCCTGGTGCCGTTCCTATATATAAATATCCGTTATGTTTTACAGCCGTAGTTACGCCGTACAGTGTGCCTTCTGGATCGTGCCAGCTTCCGATAAGCTCTCCCTGCGGGCCGATCTCCACAGCAAGCCCGTGCTTCGCTGGTGCGCTTGCACCGCTAAGCAGCGACTCCGGCAATTTGGCCATGCTATTAGCCAACCAGGGGTTACTATGCATTTGATCTACAAATGGGATGCGAGTCGTAAAGATACCGACCCAGAAATGACCTTGCTCATCGCGCGTAATGTTGTCTGGAAAACCTGCGAGATTGTCTGCGAAAATATCAGATGTACCCTTCTTCGAGCCCTTCAGCCAGTATCGGGTCAGTTGATAATGATACGATTCCGCTATAAGCACAAAATCTTCATCTGCAGACAAGGCAATTCCGTTTGCAAAATAGAGACCTTCTAGCAGGACTGTCGTCTGCTTGGTCGTTGGATCGTACTTCAGCAAGCGGCCATGCGGCTTGTTCTCGGCAATTTCTTTGAAGGTCACACGGCCATAGTTCGAGGTGTCGGAAAAATAAATCGAGCCATCTTTGGCAATATCAAGCTCGTTAGCCAAATAAATCGGTTTACCGTCTACTTGATTTGCCAATACTTCTATGCTCCCGGACGGGGTTATAGACAGCAGTCCCTTCTTGATATCTGCAACGATCAAATTTCCATTGGCGTCGAATTTAAGCCCATTCGGCGTTCCTTTGGTGTCTGCAAACAATTGGGCTTTTTGCGGATTATCGTCTGCACCGAAAGGGACCTTATAAATTTTCCCGTCGGAATCTCCTGTATATAGCTGCCCTTCCTTATCGAATGTAATGAATTCCGGAGATTGAGGGGCATCCGTAACAAGCTGAGCCGAGCTGAGTTTGTTGTTCTGTTGCCACGGGCCCGATTCCTGAAAGGAGGGGGCCTTCGGCGCGGACCATTTTACCGGTTCGATAGGTGAAGGCATAAACGAGAAAACGACTACTCCAAGAAGGAGTACGGCAAGCAGCGACAAACCCCATCCGAGTACGTTCCTACGTAATGAGCGTTTCGGACGTTTCACGCCTTGAGCTGCTTTGGCGGAGGGGACTGGTGTATTAGACATTAGAACTTCTCCTTTATTATGTAAGCGAAATATTAGATTTGAACTACGATTTTACCGAAATATTGCTTTCCTTCAGCCAAGAGCGCGAATGCATCTCCAATTCGATCCAGAGGGAATACACGGTCGACGACGGGTTGTAAACGATGATGGGCAATCGCTCGATTCATCTTTTCAAAGTGATCCCGGTTGCCGACTTGACTGCCGCGAATCGTTGCGGCTTTCTGCAAGATGCTCGTGACATCGTATTCCGGAATGGTCAAGCCCGATAAGAATCCGACCATACTCAAGGTCCCTCCAATGCGAAGCGCATTTATGGATTTCACCATTGTAGACGCTCCTCCAACATCCAGAACGTGATCGACGCCTCCAGTCAGCTCTAGCGCTGCCTTATCCCAATCGGGAACTTCCGAATAGTTGATCGTTTTCCATGCGCCGAGAGCTTTTGCTCGTTCTAACTTGTCGTTGCTTCTCGATGTGATGATCGCTCGTGCTCCAGCCATAAGAGCGAATTGAAGCCCGAAGATCGAAACCCCGCCTGTTCCTTGCAGCAGCACGGTATCCCCCGCTTGCAAACCACCGTATTCGATTAGCATGCTCCATGCGGTTAATGCCGCGATCGGCAAGGTGGCAGCCTCTTCCCAAGTGAGGTGATCGGGAATATGAACGATTCCGTCTTCATGTAAAACGACATACTCTGCCGCAACTCCGTTTAACGGACCACCCAGACTGTCTCTTAACACTTCTGCTCTTGGACTGCCGGCAATGAATCTCTGTTGCAAATTACCCGCTACTCGGTGTCCGACCTGAAACCTTGTTACATCTTGGCCAACGGCTACAATTTCTCCCGCTCCGTCTGATAACGGAATAAAGGGGAATTTGATTTCAATCGGCATTAATCCGCTGAGGATCACTAGATCCCGGTAATTGAGAGAAGCTGCCTTCATGCGGATCAGCACCTCATGGGGGCCTGGCGTTGGTATGTCGAGTTCCGTTAAGTTTAATTCCTCAAAGCCGAAGCCGTTTGTCAGTTGTATAGCTTTCATCGAATTGTCCTCCCTGCAAGATCAGATTGATTACTTGTATTCTTATAATTATTCGTATTGCCGGATCCTCCGCGTGGACGAAGCATGCCTCCAACAAGTCGAAGACCTTGCTTGCGTGTTATGAATCGCGATAACTGTGCCCCGAAATAATTCTGCACACCCGGAACGACGTATATCTTCCCTTCCTTCAACGCACGAAGTGCAACCTCTACGACTCTTTCCGGCGTATCTTTCTTTCCGACAGAGGCATCATCCGTTCCTACAACATTAAAGAAGCTGGTGTCCGTCGAACCGGGACAAAGTGCGAAGAATTTGATACCTCGGTCGCGGTTTTCCCACCATAACGCTTGAGTAAACGACAAGACGAAAGCTTTCGTCGCCCCATATACGGCCATAAAGGGAAGTGGTTGAAATCCGGCGGTTGAAGCCACATTAATTACTGCTCCTGAGTTTTTACGCAACATGTTTGGCAAGAACAAGTGAGTCATATCTACAACAGCAGCGACATTGAGCATAACTTCTTCATGTTGACGCTCACCTGACACTTGCTCGAACAAACCATGTGTAGCAAAGCCTGCATTATTGATTAGCAGTTCGACATCCACTTTCAAAAGTTCACATTGCCGATATAACTCGCTGGGTGCGCCCTCTTTCGCAAGATCCATAGAGATAACCTCAGCTTTGATGCCATACTTCTTTCTAAGCTCATCTGCCAGGCTCTCAAGCTTACTCGTTGATCGAGCAACGAGTATCAAGTGGCTGCCTTGTTTGGCTAGTTGTCTCGCGAATTGCTCTCCAATACCGGAAGAAGCTCCCGTGACGAGTGCCCATTTTCCTTGAAATGTCATTATGCTGTTCTCCTTTTGGATACCATGTTATAATTCAGAAACAGTGTTACCAAACGTGCAAGGATAATTCCCGATCCCAAGATTATTAATTACGATCGCACTACTCGGTAACAGTGTTTCTTTTCGGTTTCATTGTATCTCGCCTTTTTTAGAAAGTCAATATGTTCTTTAAACATCCTCAACCCTCTAACGTCTCATTGACAACTGCTTAACAACTGTATAAAATTCCTTGCAAGAGAGTCAGAAACCTTGTTTCCTGACGAAAACATAATATCCGAAGGTGATGAGTATGAGCGACAAAGATATCTCTTCAAATGAGAACTCACGTGTGTTGAAAACCTACCAAGAAGCTCGCTTGCAAAATACTGAAAATCTCCGTAAGCTCGTTGTTGATGCTGCAGCAATGCTCTTGCAAGAGGAGGGCCCGGAAGCTGTTACTGTGCGTAAAGTAGCGGAGAAAATGGATTGCTCGACAAAAATTATTTATAGCTTGTTTGTCAATAAAGAGGGCTTGGCACAGCAGCTGTATCTGGAAGGATGTAAACTTCTGGCTAACGTATTTGAGGGGGCACCGAAGACGGCTAACCCAACGCAGCATTTGCTAAATTTAGGCGAAGCCTTTTGGCAATTCGGACAGCATTACTCCAGCTATTATAAGCTGATGTTCGGAGGAGCTTTCGGAAATTTCAAACCAGACGAGGAAAGTATGCAAGGCACCGTAACGGCCATGCGGCAATTATTGACCGTGATCAACAATGCGCAAGAGCAAGGACTGATTCCCGGCCAGTACGACACGGAATCCGTTGTACGAATAGTCTGGTCCTCGCTCCATGGTGTTATTCATCTTTACATGGGTGGACACTTAGGAGATATACAATCGGCCCATGCCGTATACAGGCAAACGTTGTCAATGTTAGTCAGCTCATTGTTGCCAAATCATAGCATCTAATGCAGGATCGCGATCCGGTTGAATCGATGCCATGCTCCTCTCAAATCGCCAAAAAGCCCCCAACTTGAAAAGATTAGGGCTTTTTGACTACTCCAATACTAAACGAGAACCCTGCTGCTGCAACAGAATCTGGCTACGTGAAAGTATAGGCTCCGGTGATATCAATGTTGTAATTACTACCCAAACATATACATATGAAAACAAAAAACACCGGGAATCTCCGGTGTTTTGCTGACTAAATTTGGTTGACTTTAGCCAACCAAACCATCCATTTTATAAACTCCCCCTCTATAGGAGAGATCAAACTAACAATTACTCAGCCCCGCTGCCCGCCGAGGCAGCTTCTCTCATCGCAGAAAGCGCTTCGTCTAATGAATCAACGCCACCACTGGCACTTCCGAGTGTAGTACTGGCCATTTCCGCGCTATACGCCCACCAACGTACACGTACATTCCCCGGCTCAGAAGTTTGCTGTACCTTCACGCCAATGCGAAACGTGCCTTTTTGTGGATAGGCAATCGTGCCAATCTTCACTTCTGGCGCATCGGGTTCAAATTCGCTGCCTTTAAATACATCAGAGGCTCCGCCGTATACCCGGTCCCCGCTGGATAGCATTTCCGAGAAAGCTTCACCGCTGCTCTCTTCCAAGCTAGTGATGATCAGCACATTGCCCTCGCCGAGTCCGTGTGCGATTTCGCCGGAGAAGAAGCTTTTGGTCGCTCTCCCGAATGGGGACACAGCAATCTTCGTGAAAGGCTCGATCGGAATGTCCACGACACCGCTCAGCATACCCGCAATGCCGCTGCCGCCGCCTGCTGGAATGCTTAAATCGAATGAAAGCTCGCTAATCGCTTTATTGAAGTTAACCTTGAACTCCGGAGGCTGTCCTGGCGCCAAGGTTTTCACTTTGGACTTCGTTACGAACTGACCGGACGTTTCTTCGCGGTACTCATTTGCTTTGCTGAGCCTGTACATGACCGAAGAATTGTACACGTATTCGCCAAATGGCACTTGCTCGACACTTTCAATAACATAGGTCGGCCCCACTTGAACCAGGCATATTTTAGCCAAATAAATACAAGGCTCCGAAGGGGCTTCTAAGGAAGCTTCCAACGATTGTTTCACGAAATCCGACATCAACCGTTCCTGCACGGATTCGCCAATAATCTGCAGTTCGCCTACAGTTTGAGTCTGCAGCTCCAACTGCCTGTCGTCCAGCTTCAGAACAGCCGAATCCACCTGCACGCCAATCGTACCCTTCACGGACGCTGTACTATCCGCTCGCAAAAGCACCTTTATTTCATACTCGCTCTCTTGCCCATCCTGAGGCTCCACAAACACTATGGTTGTTCCTTCAATCGCCTCTACGCGTTCAGCAGCCAGTTCATATTGAAAGGACAGTCTGCCTGCCTTAAGCGTCTTCTCGAAGCGCAGCTTCATTTCGAAGAGCTGACCTGGATTCACATAACGAGGTGTTGTTTGAAGCACGCGAACGTGAGTATCTTGATAAAGAACGACCGTCTGATCGGATAAATTGGCCAAAGGCAGCGCTGCCGGATCAGGCGCATCCTCCCGGATAAATAAGCGGTAGCTTTCCAGCACACGATTATAGTCATTAATTTCGTCAGAACGTATGGAGGAATTAGCCACCGCGTGAACGGGTTCTTTTTCTTTTTCGTCATAGGCAATACATAAGTAAACATTCTTCGCATACTGGTTATTGCTGAAACCGTCCATCATCGATAGCTTCAATGTCATCGGAGAAGGTACGACAATTTCCCGGCCAAGCGCGTCGATCGCAGCTCCCATTTCTACAGAAACTGACTTTTCATCGACCGCGACAACCTGCAGACCCGTAAGTACACCCGAACCATGCAGCAAACGGTTCATCATTCTGCGCTTATCATTGAAATACTTTTGCTCAGACTCGAAATCCCTTACCGTCAGCAGCTTTCCATAGAAATACCGATTGCGCTCAAACGGGTAATAGCGTGTTTTTTTCATAAGTATCCCTCACCTTCCAAGGCTCATTTCGTTTATTCGATTTCGGAATCCAATTCCAAGCGAGTATGTATGTCCATTCGTTTATCGAGATCTACGTCAATCAGCACCGTATTGTATGGCATCGACGAATGCTGATCGAGTGTTAACAAGGTAGGCTCTGATAAGTAAGTATTAATGCCCAGATAGGTATGCATGTCCGCGTACATCCACGGTTGTAGAACGATTAATTTGCCTTCGGTATAGGCTGGTTTTTGGTCTTCAATGATTTGTTCGATGGTTAGTCGCTGTGCGTCGGTCTGTACGAATTCAGGCTTTAACATGATGCAGAAGCAATAAGGATTATCCCCATATAACTGGGCAAAGAGCTGCCGCAGCTCCGACGTCTCCTGCATTTGTTTAAACTGAAAATATTCCAGCAAAAACGGTTCAGACCCAGTGTAAATCTTAAGCATGTTCATCATGCCCTCGCGAGTTCCCCGCAATTTGTAAAGCTCAGGGGCCTGCTTAATCAGCTCTCTTAACTTCGTCTCGCCCCATGCCTCATGATCCGTGATAGCCAACCAGCGGCCTAACCATTCCAGATAAGTGCCGGACACCGCATCCGGATCGAAGTGAGAGGAAATACGGTCTATTTTATCCTCCATATCGTCAAAGAACGTGCTGAACATCGCCAGAAACCGCTCCAGAAAAGGGCTGTGCTCCTCGTCCTGCTGATAAATCGGAGGCAAATAGGCAATTAGTGACGTTCTCGGGAAGTAGACCCGAAGCTTTCGGATGTAAGGTGATTTTTGCTCGCTGCCAATCAGCTCGATTTTGAACCATAAATAACGGCCTCTGGCATTCATCAGAAGAGCATCCTTCGGATTCAGAATGGGCTCAGACCATAAGTCGCGCGTCGCAGCCAGCTTATCTCGAATCGAAATGCCTGGATCCGTCAAATAACCCGTATAATTTACGTATTCGCCATCAATGAATCCTTCACTTTCATCCGATGTAAAATAGGAAAAGCGAACCTGCGTTTCCTCCGGAATATCGGCTTCTAAACGAATCTTATGCCACTGTGTCTCCGTCTCCGTCGTATCCAGATCCCCCGAGAAATAGATGGCCTCCGGGAGCTGAGTCCCCTCAAGCAGCATCGTACGGGCACGAAGATCAAGCAGGCTAATCTGACCGCTTATCCGATCAAAAACATACAACCGATTGCGCCCATCATGCAGCAATTTATCCGTTCGCCCTCGAAAGCTCGTTACTTTATCAAACTGCTCGCCATTCTCGCGAAACTTTAGAATAAACCGCTCCGTTACTCCTTCTTGCTGTGCGTATCCGCTGTCCCCTATATAAAGATTATGATTCGTATCAATGGAAATTCCGGCAAAGCGCCCTTCCTGCTCCAGCTTAAAATGAAACGGCTCCCGACCATCCTCATGGAACACCGTTACCGTTCTGAGCTGTGCATCCAATAGAACTAATTTACCACCTGCAGCAGCGGTGTAATAACGCCCTCGAAGTGCAGTCATGCCAGCCGCTTCTTCCAGACGGAGCGTTTCATGTTCATACACATGCACCACTTCACCTGCCGCGTTCCACTGTATAATACCGATCCGGCCGCCCTTAGGGACTTCAGGACCTCCATTCATACCAATCGTAATGTCCAAAGGGACCGTCACGTAAAGTGAATTCGCCGTTGTTAATCTTGTATTAACCGAGAGTGGGAATAAT
This sequence comes from Paenibacillus andongensis, assembly GCF_025369935.1. Taxonomy (NCBI): domain Bacteria; kingdom Bacillati; phylum Bacillota; class Bacilli; order Caryophanales; family Paenibacillaceae; genus Paenibacillus; species Paenibacillus andongensis. Next base: position 6,939,794 of record NZ_CP104467.1, read on the forward strand.
TCAAGCCCTTCCCAATCATGGATAGCCCACATGGTTTGTCCATTGGAAATCGAATAAACCGCAAGTCTTCTTTCGCTTTCAACGTGGGCATCTGCTATCACCAAAAGATCTGACATCGAAGCTAGCATCGCTTGATGGCTAAACAACTGATGACCTTGACGAAATAGCGACTCAAGGTGGCGACTTTCATCATCATAAATCCATACATTCGAAGCCTCGTCTAGCAAAAATAGCTTCCGACCCGGCCCGACCGTCATCTCTTGAATAGGATGAATGCCTTCCAGCTCGTCTGTGCGAACGATGCGATGAATGCTGTATTTTTCTGTCTGCTGAATTGAAAATCCTTCGCTCTGCATATGAATATTGGCTTCATATCCATGTTCCCAGTCAAGCGGTTTATTAAGTGAAAAAAACGTTTGTCCATCCTGCATCGTTCGACACCTCTTTTCCTAAATAAGGACTTATAAATCCGTCTGACTAATGGTTTCCACTTCATGATCACCGGAATAGACCAAGGCATAAGGCGGGATATGAATGTCGCCAGCGCCATCCTTGTGGAAACCTGTGCCCTCGGCGTCTATCCAAATGTCCTGCACATAGACAACCCCTTTAATCCGGGAAATAGCGCCATAAATATCGCCCTTATAGACAGTCCGGCCAAAACGCCAGCCTTCCGAGCCTTGCCCATGATCCATCGGCTGCAGCAAAAGCTTGAGCTCCTGCATGATTCGGCGCTGTTCATCTTTGTGCTTGGGTTCCATTACCACGACAGCGTGAACCGTTATTTTAATATATTCGGCGGGAATCACATGTAGTTCTGTGGTCAAAAGACGATGCCGATCTAGATGCTGTTTGATCGTTTGCAAGAAGCCCTTGCCTGCTTTCGGCTTATCGCTCTCGCTATATGGAACGACCACGACGGTCATCTGCGCGGGCGCTTTGACCTTCGGATAATCCCGCATGCCTGGCTTGTACAGCGGGATTGCCTTCACACGCGCGACACGCAGACCCGGCGTCGCCTTCGCGATCGCCTCGTAGTCCTCGCCAGTCACGGCGCGCGTCGGCGCGTCGAGCTCGCGCCGCACGCGAAGCTTTGCCTGCGTGAGCGTCTCCGCTTCGAGGCCGCCTCGCGCCGGGAACGGATTCGTCACACGCACGCCTTTGGTATTCGTGAAGCCGGTCACGAGGCCATCCTTCACGTTGCCTCGCACTCCGCCGCCCGCTTGCAGCGCCAGGAACCGAATATTCGGTTCCACGGACTTGGGCGGAGTGAGACCCGCTTCGTTATTACCGAAGCGGATCGTCCCTGCCGCAGCGTCGTAGACGTAATGCCTGTCCGTGGACTTCGAATTATCGAAGTCATCCACGGACTGCCAGTCGTCCCAAACGACGTCTCGCTCTCCGCGCGGTCGGTAACCAACCTGCAGCAGCATGCTGCTGGGCTTATACATCCGGCCACGGCTGATTTCAAAGGTCTGGCTGGGCAGACCTCTGCTGCCTCCGACAAAACGGCCATAGTCGAACTCGGCCGTGTAAGCAATAAGCCGTATCCGCTGCGCGCCTTGCGGCGGGATACGCCCGTTCACCCCATCGCCGAAACGCAGACGGGTGGTGCGCAGAGCCGAGTCCTGCTGCAGCTGGCAGCAGAGATCGTCCGGCTCGCAGTCCTCGAGCTCCGCGACGATGTGCCAGTCGCGCCAGTGCCCTTGCTCGTCCTGCACCTGCACAGTGTGCAGGCCGTTGTAAGCGAGGTACGAGCTTACCTCGAAGCTCTGGTCAGGCTCACCTGAGCTATCAAAAGCAGTGACTTCGCTGAAGGTTTCCTGCTCAGCTGCTTTCACCGCATTGAGACTAACCTTCTCAATCTTCGGAGACAGCTCATAGCCGTCCTCCTCGAGTGTACAGCAAATCCAGAATCGGCTGCGATCATCCGCTGGGTAAAGCGCCATCGGCTTCATCTCCGACGTAATCTGAAACCGGAGCTCTCCGCTTTGCGACAAATGAACCGTTGAGTCGCTTATCTGTTCGATAGGCAGCCAACTTTCACTCTGCCCCTGCTGCCCAGCCCCCGCGAACGTCCATGCCACCTTAGCAGAAGAAATCATCGGCGTTGTCCCATCTTCATTGTGACCCAACGTTACCGGATAGCGGTCAAACAGCTTAAAAGCAATCGAAATCTCCGTTTGCTCAGGCAGCGCTCTATCGAACCCGAGATACAAATGCGCGCCCTTACGTGCATCAGGTCCAAAAGCATAATAAGCAATCTTAGCGTGATTATTCGATGTAAAATCACCTGCCGCCGTCTCCGTGCGCACCAGCACTTTCTCCAGCTCGGAAGGAACAAGATGCACCGTCTCTATTGTCTCAAACCGCTGGTCCATCGCTTGCAGCGGTGTCCCTTTGGGGAGCACAAGCTGCTGCTGTAAACCAGCAAACGCCACATCACAAACCGCAGATACAGCTTCACGAGGCTTAATCCCAAGCAGCTTAAGAAACTTCCGTTCACTGCGCTCCGTCACCCGGTTTAGGTAATACTGCTGCATCTCCGTCATCCATGACATCAATTCCAGCAGCGTAATCCCCGGGTCATGCTCATTCTCATCCGTCCACTCCGGAAAAAGCTTCGGTATCGACTTCCGAGCCTCCAGCACCATCTGTTCAAACATACGATCATCCAAATTAGGTATCGGCAGCACTTGTGCTCACCGTTGCCAAAAACTTATAAAACTATGAACAACAGATACTAGCTTATAAGTATTGTTTGCTTCCTGCTTCGTTGTGTCCGATTTTGCCAAAGGGCTACTTTCGTTTGGTGTGACACTCCACAGGCGTAAATTCGGATGCAACGCGTCCTACATATTAGCGGTAATGTTAACGTGTTATATCGCTAATTGCTTTCCATAACGTGAAAGGTTGATCGAAGCATTCAGGTCTCTATCCATACTCAAGCCACAAGAACAGACATACACTCGATCAGATAGTTTCAACTCCTTCTTCACGCCCCCACAAGAGGAACACATTTTAGAAGAAGGAAACCACCTGTCAGCTTCCACAAGTACAATCCCATTTTTCTCGCACTTGTAAGATAGCTTAGCCTTGAAATCGTGTAGCTTTTGCTCTGCAACCGCTTTAGACAGGTACTTGTTCTTCATCATCCCGCTCACATTCAAGTCTTCAATCACAATTTTCGATGGCTTGGTTTTCACAATCGAATTTGTCACTTGATGAATGTGGTTGTTACGGGTGTTCGCTAACTTCCTATGAAGCAAACGTATCTGTTTTTCTTGTTTTACAATGTTGCTCGTCTTGGCGTAACGGCTTCCCTCCTTGTTCATTTCGTATTTACGGGAAACGCTTCTCTGCAACCTGCGAAGCCGTTTCTTCATCTTGCGTACTGCCTTGGTTTTATTGATGTTCTTATGCTTGATACCGTCTGAACGAACCGCTAAGTCTTTCACACCCAGGTCTATTCCAAGAGTAACGTCCGCCAATTCTACCGCAGCTGTTTTTTGTTCCACACCCACTGCTATATACCAATACTTTCCGTCAAAACTAAGTCGCGGCTGGGTGTACTTTGTATGCATCGGAAGTTTTTCAGCTGTTTCTATCCAGCCCACTTTCTCGATAAGCACTCTGTTTTCTTGTACTTTGAGTTTAACGGTATCGTTGTAGAAGGCAGGTTTTGAGCGTTTTCTACTCTTGAACTGCGGATACTTTGCTTTCTTTTTGAAGAACTTTTTGAACGCTTCGCAAGCATCTTTAATCGCTTGTTTGGTCACATTGTTCGATACTTCATATAACCAAGCGTATTCTTCTGTTTGTTTCAAAAGGGTTAACTCTTTGCGCAAGTCTTCATCAGGGATGAACTTACCGCCGTTCTCGTAGTTTGCTTGTTGCCGATTTAACGCCCAATTGTACGCCCAACGTGCAGTTCCTGCGGATTTCCAGAGTTGTTTCTCTTGTTCGGGTGTTGGCTTTAGCCTAACTTTTTTCGCTAGAATCATCTGCTAACAACTCCTTAATCATCCGCTTGGCTTAATCCTAATTCCGCTGCCAATGTCTATGATGACCTCAAATGAGTATCCTTTAGCGATCATATACATTCCCACGTTCTCTGCTTGACGCTCCAAATCATCTTTCTGTTTTGATTATGTTAAAACAATTAATACTACAAAGCATTCACAACCACCTTGTGCTTGCCGCTCACAATGATTCCGTGCGGGAGCGCCGGGAGGCGGTTCACGTCGAGTTCCGTACGTTCACTGTCCTCAATCTCGTACACGGTCATGTAAAGCTTCTCTACATGACTGATCACTCGTATTGATTTCAACAATGCGTAGAAAACGGAGGGGTGAATTTGCTGCCCGATACCCCAGCCTTTTCCATCGAAATTACCTGTTAGCGGATCAAGGAAGCGGTTCAGCTTCTCCAACGCCTGAATTTCGGTAGCTACTACGGCGTCCATCCCCTCAACAGCGACGATCGCCGAAACGGAAATTTCCATATAGACAGGCTCAATCACTTGAAGCCGCTCTGGGAAAGCAACCAAGCTGGAAGCCCGCTGTAGTATATACCTCTCTACCTGCTTCTTCAGCTCTGGAAATGCGGAGCTTCCCTTCTGCCCTTCTTTTGGCAGCACCACTAAAGTCATAGCTCCGATTTCTTTGTGCATATAGGCGTTCCGATTCGGTATGCACGTGACTTTTGCAATGTTCGGATAAGCCTCACGCGCTAGCCACTCGTAATCTTTGGACGATACGGCCCGATCACGATGCTTTAGCATTTCTGGACCGCGCTGCAAAGCTGACTCCAGCTTTTCGGCTTGGCACCCGCCTGACGCTTGTTCTGGGTTATAAACCTCACCGACAAACGCAATAGAGTCCTGCATCTGGTTAATCATCCTAGCCCCTACGTTTCCGACTTGCCCAGACGTAACTTGATAAGTTACCTTCAGCTGCTCCAGCCCACCCTTTGGCGGCCGCATGCCATGGATACCGTCACCTACACGGATACGTCCAAACGTACGATCAATCATATAATGACGATCCCGATTGCCGGAGTCCGCCATCTGGCGAACTGCCGTCCAGCGAACCCAGAGCTGAAGTAAATTCCCCTCGGAATCCCGACTAATCTCCATAAGTGGAGTCCCAACACGTTCGTACTCAGTGATCTCCTCTTCTGTCACAAACTCCGTCTCATCCACCCAAACCTCTTCTGAGACAATCCCGCTTCTGCTGAGCTGGTATTCCGTTTCTTCCAGCCCTTTGGAATCGGGAATTTCCCCGATAATCGTCTCCTGCTGAAGCACTTGAACCGTATTCATATACAGGCCCTGAATGGTAGGAATTTGTATCCGACCGGAACGATCATCATATTTATCATCACGATTAACGGCACGAATCCAATAGCCATCTTTCCCAAACAACGACGCCCCTGCAAAATCTGATGGACCAACGAATTGCACGGTACCGCTCTGGGTCAAACCGTTCGTATCATCGATCACCTTGAGTGCTGCCCATTCGGCATGGCTCCCCGGGATCAAACCAGTTCGCAAATACTCCCATTCGAGTAGCGGCATGTCCTGCTCCGAGAAACGTTGCTGTTTCACGGAAACGAACATCGATATCGGGCCTTTTACTGGCGGTGTATCAAAAGAAAGATGCAAGGCAGGATGACGGCCCTCCAAAGGTTGAAAGGGCTCAAACCCCCCCTCCAGCTGACGGCTATGCCGAGTCCGATCCTCAAACACCGTATTATTCAGTGCTAAGCAGCGTTCTGAAGGGTAGAGACGATCACCATACTGATAGGTTAGGGACACATCATCCACCCAAGGTGATAGATAGATCGCTTGCGCCACATACGCATTCTCGATATGTAAAATCCGCGCTCGGATCCAGCAATTTTCATTACCGTTCACATATGTCGCTTCTAGATCAGCCGGACAACGGAAGTGAATTTCTTTGCGTACCTTCTGCTCCTGCGGATAATAAAACAGCTTCTCTGCTTCCTTCCCCACATCCAGCCGCAACCAAGTTGCCCCATTCCAATACTCCCAAGCGACCTCCATAACAGTGACGTGAGTAACTGGCGGCTTATCGAACTTGGATTTTTTCATTACCATTTTCCAATCGACTTGTTCCGTCAGCTCCGGCTGAAACCGATTCTGAATCGCTTGCAGCCCAAAGCTCAGCTTAATATCTCCGTCTTTTTTCGTAAAAACTTCCTGACTCCCGATGTAAAAGGAACCATAAAGCGCAAACTGATCACCAAACGGATAAAACCCCGATGGGTCCGCACCAATATCATTGTAAAACATCTGATCAGGTCGAACGCCACCTGTTTCCAGTGTATCAACATAATCCGTTTTAAATGAGATGTTATCCATGGACAGCTTGCTGTCCGCCAGCGTTCTGCCACCGCTCATCAGCGGTTTAAGGCGACACTGTATCCAGCGTCCGGATACCCCGTTCACTTCTCGCAGAGCAATCTCACCCGCCACTGCTTTCAACAGAGTAACCCGATTCCTCTTAGCCTCTACGTGATCAAAAGCCTTCCAGCCTTCCTCTGTGGCATATAACCACTCTGTTAGCTCGGGATCTGCCAGCTGATTAGACATCGAAAGTTCATCAAAACGTCGCTTCGAGTTACGGAATTCAATTTCAATACGAGCCGTATTGTGCACGGTGAAAAGCGAGCTGTGCTCCAAATAAATGGCATGCTCCTGCAAATTGTCGCCATCCTGCAAGCGGAAAAGCGCCGTCGGCGCTGCATGCCCTTGCCGAGATGCCGTGACGAACTCTTCGGATATGCGAATAATCATATCCTGTTTGCGGCTCGTCATGTACACATCCGTAAGCAGCGCAGGAGTCAATAACGCGCTGCGATCGGTCTCATACAAGATGCTGCCTTCTTCCGCTGCAGCCGCAACTTGTGTGCCTGCCGAGATGAACACGGATTCCTTCGTACCCTCGTTCAGCGCAAACGTCAAGTAACTTCGGGCAGGACGTGCCGGAAGCAGCGTCACATCGAACATGTTGAGAAACGATATCAAATTTTTCGTAGGCACTCGGTTCAATCGCTTGATATTGTCCTGGAACATATCAGCGAACATCAAGAACAGCGCGGAACCCGGATCCGGATTTTCAGGCGTGAACCGCCACTCAGGCGTATAGTACGGCGCCATCTCTTTCATTTGCGCGATCAGATCGGGTAAATCTCTGGAATCAATTTTGGGAGGTTGCACAGCTCCACCTCCTCTCTGTACGTATCGTCATCGCTTCCGCAGCCAGCCTCTCTCTATTTCGATCCTTCGAATAAGTAAAACGGATATACTTGGTTAAACAGGTTATTCGTCGTACGTACTTGGTATGAAATATGAATCATCACCTTAGCAGGATCATCTTCTTCCGGAATGGCTTTTACATCGACTTCATGAACCCTAGGTTCCCAGTTCCGAATGGCTTCCTCAATATTACTTTGGAGCAAATGAAGCGTTGTATCATCCGTTAACCCAAAGATAAATTCCTGAACACCGCAACCAAAGCTCGGGCGCATAACCCGTTCCCCTTGTGTGGTCCCCAGAATAACACGGATCGCTTCGGCGATGTCTTCCTCATACTCAGACATTCGGATTCGCCCTGTCGCAGGATCGACCTGAATGGGGAATTTCCAACCTCGTCCCAAAAATGCTTCCGACACCTCGTCACGCTCCTCTGCTAATTGATTTTGACCATACTGCCTTTAATATTAATGATACCGTCGGACTTCAGATCCAGTGTGGCCCCAGCTTTCAGCGCCATCGTGGCAGAAGCTTCTATGCTAATTTGGGTGGATTTGATTTTGATTTCCTTCGTACTTTCGATGCTGACCTCGCCTTTGGCGTTCAAGGTGATCTTCGAGGTTTGGCTCACAACCGAAATTTCATTCGCTGAGCCGCCCTTGATCGTAATCTTGTTGTTACCGCTTGAATCCGCAATTGAAATACTCTCATCTTTATCTTTCAATTCAATGATTTGGCCTTTTTTCGTCTTAATCTTGATGCTCTCGTCACCACTTTTATCGTTGAAAGAAAGCTCATGACCCGAGCGTGATTTAATTATGCGCAAATCATTTTTATCCGCGGGCGCAGGCGGCTTATTCTTCGGATTCCACAACATGCCGATGACGAAGGGCATTCGCAGCTCACCCAGATGAAAAGCGACTAAGACTTCATCCCCTACCTCCGGTATAAAAAGGCTGCCCATTTCCTTACCGCCCATTAACGTCGCGATCCGGACCCAGTCCGTTTCGGTTTCTGTTTCCTGCATGGGAAGCTTGAGCTTCACTCGCCCCATTTTATCTGGATCGGTGTTATTCGTGACAATGGCGACCATGACGCCGCCTAGTTTCTGACTGGCAAAATCGGACATGCCACCAATGGTAATATCGGGAGCTTTGAACATTAGACCGCATTTCCTCCCAACTGAAACCGAGTTGTATAGCCTTCATCGTCATAAATATGTGTAGCCCCGGTAATATAGTAAGTCTGGTCGAACGATTTTCCAACACCACTGAGTTTGATATATCGCCCGGCTCGAATCTCAGGTATTCCAATGCATTCCCCGTTACCGCTAATCAGCTTCATCGCTCGGCGATTCAAGATCGCATTCGCATAGCTTTTCGCTTCTTCCACCGAGGACACATTCGTGTACATATGCTCGACGAAATCACCTTTTGATGCCAAGATATCCTTGCCCGTCTTGCTGTTTGAGCCCAGCTTCGTAATGCTAGCCGATTTACCCTCGATCACTTTCAGTTCTTTATTATCCCAAGCTCGAACGGTTACACCCGTAATTTGCTCAGCTAAATTCATATCAATCATTAAACTACGGAGAGTTTTCCCCATTTCTAGCGTCATCAATACTGTCATCGCCGTGAGCGGCTTACGGAAATATAAGTTCTTCCCTACAACAAAGAAATCATAATTAACCAAATTAGCTAAATTTTGAATAAAGTGATAGTCATTAATCTGACTCTGTGAAAGCGCGGGAAATTCCGTCGTCGTTGCATCAATATGTGTTTTGAAGCCATATGTTTTGGCGATTTCCTCAACAACATCACTATATTTCTTCTTATTCCACGAACGAGACTTGGTCCCTTTCATCATGAGATAAGAGATGTCCATCCCGCGCACGACAAGGCCAGGAGCACCCTCCTCGGGAAAATCAACAACAACGGATGTAATCTGTCCTGAAAATACAGCAGTCATTTTATCTACATAACCCAAACTGATATCAATGACTTTGCCTAAGGAGAACGTAGACAGCCACTGGAATTCATTATTCGTAATATCGTACGCATTCGCAATCCGAAATGAGAAGGAGTCTGCGGTACCATCGATGGAGGTTTCAACACGAAGAATATCTATGGCAATCGTGTCTGATATTTTCGTTCCATCTATGCTAATTATATAAGAAGGCGCATAAAAGTCTTTATACTTTTTGGCCAAATCGTCATAGGTAAATGAGCTCGTTTCCAAATCTAAGGCCATCGGCTTAATCCAGCCTCGGAACTGAAATGTTGCGTCCCGTTGCGACTTTCATTGGATTGTCTATTTGGTTGGCTCTGGCGATTTCCCGCCATAAAGTTGGATCCTCGTATTCCGTTGCAGCAAGCATCCAAAGCTGTTCCCCTTGATTCAGCATTTTCAGCTTCGTCCGGTCGGCCGAATGGCGGGGTATTTGCTTAAGCTGGTCTTTCTTGCTCAGCGTGGACTTAAAGGTCACTTTCAGCTTGGCGCGAACCGGAACTCCGGTTTCCAGAAACATCGTGAATTGCTGATTGACCGCCACGACCACCCCCTTGAAGTCCAGAGAACCCCAAACAAACCGGCAAAGCGGCGGTGCATGGATCTCCTTCTCGACATCCAAGAGACCTGAGATTTTCTTCGTTAGCAGACGAACGTCCGTCCCTTTTTCGTAGGTGTCAAAATAAAAATCCATGGACAGCGTCGTTGTCCCTCCGCTCACGAATTGAGCGATGGGCATGGACAGACCCGGCACTGTTTTCCAAGAATAGCTGTTATTCGTGTCTAGGGTATACTCACCCGGATTGAACATCACTTGTACATTTTCTGTTTTGCTTCCCTTATGAACGATAATCATTGCTTTCTTAAGCGCCATAGGTGTCTGTCCTTTCTGCTTTTATCTATACTTAACGTAATTAATGATTTACGACAAAAGAAACGGCTACACCGTCCTCTTAGGACGAATGCGTTTATCAAGAAATATAGCCGACTTATCATGTGAAACATATAAATTCTTTTATTTTGAAAATAATTAAACGCCTCGACGCTGCCGCTCGAACTTCATCTTTTTCTCAATTTCGCGGTACACTTTGTCCGCGATTTTGGCTATGTCCAGCTGTGGGAGCTGCTTCATTAGCTCCTGCAGCTGCTCGCTACTCAGCTCCGGCGCCGCCTGTTGAACCGGCGCTGCTGGGGTTGGTGCTTCGTCTGCGCTTGCTTTGGTGCGCAGCCAGTCCATCTCCAGCGGCGCTTCGGCAAGCGCGCTGATCTCTGCGACTGGAGTTTGTTTGTGCTCCAGCGTGGGTTGCTGCTGTTGCGAGGCTAGAAAATCTTGCCTCGCGGTTGGCGTGCTGATGGTCATCGGCACGCTTTGGTGCGGTTGGCCGGCGATATGCACGCCGCTGGCTAGCGTTTGCCGCTGCACCTGCGTGGGCAGCGGCTTGATCGTTGCAGCAGCCAAGCTCCCGCTGCTGCTGTGGGTCATGCTCGCGCTGCGCTGCTCGCCAGCTGCAGTTGCTGCGGCTGCGCTGCCAATGGCAGCCGCCTGGGTAAAACCCGCAGGAGCAGCGCGAAGCGCTCCTGCGCTGCTCGCCAGCATCTGCATGACACGCGGTGTCATGCTCACGGGCTGGCGAGCTATCGGCGCGCGCGCTGCACGCGCGCCTACACTGCCTGCTGCCCGCGAAGCGGCAGCAGCTTGGGCCCCTTGAGCGCGCTCCTCTTCCAGCGCACTCACTCTAGCCCCAATGGTTCGTTCCGCTGAATCGGACTGGAAGCCACTGGCTTCCACTCGATTCTCCGAACCATTCCCTGCTTGCAGCTCGCGCTCGCTGTCATCGACAATGACTTGTCTCTGAACATGCTCGACTTGCGCCCTGCGCCAAACGGCTCGGCCGGTCTGACTCGTCGTCTGCCCAGCAACCCCTTCGCCTGCTGCTCGATAACCCATTCTTTGACTGGTTTTTCTTGCATCTTTGCGAATATCCGCTGCTTGCCCGGCTTCTCGTGGGCTTGTCCGACTCGTCATCTGTCGGATCATAGCTTCACCCGTCCCAGTCTGAGTCATCGGCTGCCTAGCCTCGCCTATCCCTGTTCGAATTGTCGTCATTACCTCGGTATCGATCTTTCTTTGTATCGCCGCTTGCTGTTCTCTTACTCGGTCTATTCCCGTTTGCCCGCTTGTTCTTCTTACCATGTCTACGGGTGCCCGGCTTATAGTTCCTCTGACAAGTTCTAGTGAGGTATTACTTGCTATTTCATTATTTGATTTTTCATTACCAACTAGGTTACTGCTTACCCTGCCAGTACTTGTGCTGTTACCAACATTTTCGCTGACTCTTTCTCGGGCGGTTCCCCTTGCTGCCGCTATATTCGTTCCAGTCTCACCTATCGGCCCTTTATCCGTTTGCCTCCAAATGGCTCGAGCAGAAGTTGGCTCTGATAACTCCGTATAACGGGAGAAGCTGCGCTGTAAATCTATTTGACCTGCATTCACTGTAAGACTAGGACCAATCTTATTCAAACTGTTTTCAACTACTTTTGTAGCTATCTCAGAAGCTAAACTCTGGGAAGGTAAGACCCCCTGCGATTTGGTCTCTAATCTTTCGTTCGTCCTTGGCCGTTGTTGTATGTCCTCTTCCAACAGACTTGAGCCTGCTGAGTCAACAGAAGAACGAAAAATCCGTCGAGCCTCCAGCATAGAAGAATTACTGGATTCGGCCATTTTCGCAGCTAGTTCAGAAGCTAAAGTTGTAGCTGAACGCATACTCCGCACAGAAGTTAAACTTTCATCCTCTTGTGTCTCATATTGTTGCTTCCTTCGTTCACTATTTACTTCAGTTCCTGCCATCTTGCGAAATACACGCCCAACCTCTTGCCGTTGTATTCGCGAACTGGCTTGCAAGCTAGCTCGATATCCCTCAAGCGGCTTCATAGCACCCAACTCATCTGATTTTTGTTCCCTAAGTATCACTGATCTCGGAGCTATTGGGAAATTTCGATCTATTTTCATGCTTGCTTCATGCTGCTCTTCACGTTTCGAAGCAGTTCGAAGAAAACGTTGTGAATCTTGTAAAAATGAACTGGCTTGCACACTGGCCAAGTATCCCTCATGGGGACTTCCTGGTTGGTGTATCACTCTATTGGCACTAGGATTGGAAGATAGTTGTGTACTCCCCGATCCCCCTTGTGCTTTGGCATAAATTCCATTGCCAAGATCAACTTTTGCAGCTGCTCTTCTACTCGTCAATCCCACATTCGGATTTACAGCTGATCTCGCGATAGCTTGAGAATTATCAGCTTTACTTTGCACGACATTCTCCCTACGCATAATCCGCGGAATGTGAGTAGTCATAGTTAGATGATCGGAGATCACCTGTACTTTATTTTGTGGAACTGTATGTATACTCCTAACAAATGAATCATTAGAAGAGCTTTGTCTTTGTTTTTGTCGTTGGACCAGCTGCTTTAGCAATTTCTCGTTGCTTTGAATTTTCACAACTGACTCTAGTCCATTTTCCATCACACTAGGTTTTCTATGTATCTGGGAAGGATAAGCAGCCTCTACAAATGGAGTTGCTTCCACACCTTGCTCAGCCACTTGTTTAGTAACTAGCTTGATAAGGCGTTCCATCATGGAAGTGCCTCGGTTTCTCTTGTTACCTTCGCGCGTGCTTGAACGAGTTTCCCAATTTTCATATGAAATAGCATCCGAAATCAGTTGCTGACTAGTTCCTATCTCAAGCTTTTGATTGGCAGAAGAGATTGCCTCTAGCTGTACTGATGTGCGCATATGTTCATCTTGCGGCACTTGATTCTGTACTTGATCCTGGTTTTGATTTTTAATCGTTACCTGACCCAGTACCTGATCCGTATGATACTGTATCTCATCTTGTGCACGATTTTGCACCTGATTCTGCTCATCTTCTTGGGCTCGATCCCACTCCTGCGTTTTTTCCTGTTCTTGCTCTCGCAGTCGTTCTTGCAACGGTTCTTGTTCTCGCTTTTGTACAAGATCTTTTACTTGTTCCGGTATTCGGTCTTGCACTCGTTCCTGTACTTGTTCCTGTACTCGTTCTTGCTCTCTATCTTCTTGCACTTGCTCCTGCACTCGATCTAGCCCTTGCTCGCTAACCTGATCGCGCTCCTGCGGTCTTTCTTGCGTTTGCACTTGCACGATTTCCTGCTCTAGCTCACGAATTCGCTCTACTAGAACCTCTTGCTCTTGTCTTCTAGCCGAAGCCAAAGCATCATCTTGTTGGACCACTCGATTGGTTAGTCGTTCTTGTCCAAAACCCTCAACCTGCTCATTCGGCTTACGCCAAACTTGCGGCACACTCTGCTGGGCTCCTCTTGATAAGGAAGCATGCATAGCAAAAGGCAAAGTTGAAGTCAATCGCGCTGCATTAATAGCTAATGGTTGCTGGCTAGCAGCTAGAAAACCTCTAGCAGTTGAAGCTTCTTCCTTACGATTGAGTTTCCCAGCGCTCTTCGGTTCGCCTGTTGGCGACAATAGAGCAGTTGACGAAACATCCTTTTGATCACTGGCATCAGCCATATTTCTGACAAGTAGGCTTCTAATAAAATGCACGGAAGCAGGTGCCTCTGCATTCGAAAAGGGCCCCTCACCAAGCTTTAGCAATGTATGATTAGACTGCGGAAGCCTTTGTATTCCCTTTTGCAGCGTTTGTGTTTGGCCAACACCATTTAAATAGAGCTTGGCAGCATGCTGGTAAGAAGGCTGCATCCCTATTGTAGATACCACAGAAGGAGCAGTAGCAGAATGACCTACCTTGGCCTCAGGCAAACCAGCACTTGGTTTCCCCTCTTGGAACTGCTCTATCCATTGCGCTGTATGCCGAATAGCATCCACATGTTTGACTACTTGCACATGATTATCCATAGGTGCAGCTCTATGCACGATTGATCGCTGCGTATGTAAATTTGTATGTTGAGGTCCATTCACCGATTGCGATGGTTGATTCAGGTTACTGCTTTGGGCGTGTGTTAGCATCCCGATTGAAGCGGTAATCTGCCGAATAGATCGCTGGATTAACGGTGAATTCCCTTTGTTAACGTAGTTAAATGAATTTGATTTCTTTGGCAGCCTCACCTGCTTGTCACCCAAAACCTCATGAACAGCTGCAGCTTGAAGATTCGTTTGATTTACGGATAGTTCCGCGTTTCTTTTGTTTTTTCGTCCCTTTTTCTTGCCTTGCTTATCCGCAATTACTTGCGTCTGTTGGTGAGCCGATTGCACATCCGATTGGCTCGAAAACTGATCAACCGTCGTCTGTGAAGGAAGCCTGTAACCACTATTTGCAATCAGCTGCTGCAATTGACGAATCGTTTGCTTTTTCGTAATAAGTGGAGCAGATTCGGGATGCTGCAAGCCTTCCAGCTGCAGTTGTAACTGAATAATCCAAGAATGATCATTCGAATCCGTTAAGGACGATAACTCCTTATCCGTGAGAATTCCTTTTTGTTTAAAAATAAGAGCTAACAAACCTAAATAATTGTTACGCCAAAATCCATATTTGCCCATAATGCCGGAAGCAAACTGTTTGGACTCTCTGGCTGCACGTCCTGCAGAACTACTCCTAGCAGCAGAAATCTGCAAAATGCCCTTAGTTCTCTTCACTCGGGGTTTATGCGATTGTCGAGATTTCATAAACAATCCCCCTAAAAGTTCTGCTTTAGCAAAACTAGCATTCGTAAGCATATACTGAGTTTTTCGCTCACACTTATTTCTTGAAAATAGTTTTCAAACCGGCATGCACCAGCTCGATCGATTCGATAGCTACGTTACCGCTGCTGGCGTTCAAATCAGGTCCGTTCCATTTCACCGGAAAAGCACTGAAAAAGTTCCATCGGCACATTTCTTTACCCAATTGATTGTGCAGGATGATGGAGCCATTCTTACGCTTTATTTTGCCTTGTGTGACACTATCGTACCATTCCCATAACTCGCTGGAGCCCGCGATGCCTCTTTTTAGCACAATATTCGGATACTTTGTTTGTTCGATCATGTAGTGGGGGTGCGTGTTCACGCCGCCTTCCCAATACGGTTTGACGGTCGTCTCTGACTTCATGCCTGTTACCTCAGAAAAACCCCCGACGATGAGTCCGTCAAGCTCAACCACGAACCGGAATGCGCCACCAACGTTATGCGATTTCACTTGTTACTCACCTCTTACCAAACACATCAAAAGGATTGTCTGGCTGTTTTTTACCATCGTCGTTCAGGTTGCGGTTGATGCGGGATATTTCCTCACACCACGTTCGGCGCTCCCGGTGCTCCATTGACATGATTTCATCATGCGTCCAATGAAAGTAGTAAGCAATAAAGCCCGCTTCCTCATAGATCTTGTCAATGGGATAACCCGTTATGCCCCCGCCATCTCGTCCAAAAAAGACACGTCCACATCAAACTCATGCTCACATTTCGGGCAGCTTGTGTGTACTCTCGGCACTTCCATTTCATTAATTTGACGATAAAAATTTTGTAAAAAAGCAAGATCAGCCGTGAAGAACTTCTCAACTACACGTGTATCAATCGCACGCAGATCACCTAGATTGGTAATCACACGCGTAAGTAAGATGATCGTTAAATAGCCTGGATTTTGCTGGACACGTTGGTCACGCATGGGTAGGATTTCATCCGCAGCAGTTGCTAAACGCATAACGCCTCTCTTATGCAGCGTACCGTTGTCATCCACATATCCTCTAGGCAGCTCGAATTCATATTCTGTTTTGAAAGCCATGATGTTACCCCCTTCGCATTATCAAAGAAAACTTGCTGCTTAAGCAAACTAGCTTAACGCCTGAAAAAAGAAGAGTTAGGAACCGGAGACTTCAAGCTCCGGCTCCTACTCTAGCGCTCGTTGATGACAAAGTATAAGTTTTATACTTTAGCTTCGCATCAACCTTGACAAACGCGTTCGTCCCTTCAGGACGACGGAGTCGTTTATCCTTGATTACTTCGTGCGTGTCATGCCTTCGTGGGCAAGCTCTAGGTTCTCAATGGCAATTTCATTGCCTGTACCCTTGAAGCTTGGAGCAGAGTACTTGGACGGCCAGGCTTCAATAACCTGCCAAGTTGCTACGTCAGCGCCTTCTTCGTTGATTGCGATGATTGTGACCGTTTTGCGGGAAACTTTACCCTGAATCGACTCCGACATCCAGTTATACATGTCCATGGAGTCAGTAACACCCCACTTCAATGAGATGTTGCCATATTTAGCAAGTCCCGGAAGCTTCCGAGGCGTAATGGTTTCGTTGCCTTCGCGGTATTCAATTACCGACAAGGATGCGTCAAATCCAGAGATTTCGCTGAAACCAGCTTGCTGAATACCTTCTACTTCAATTCTAAATCTAAAATTGCGGTATGGATCCCTACGTTCGCCAGCCATATAATACCCCTTTCCTAATATGAAAAATATCTAACACTTTGACAGACTATTCTTCTCTTGTTTTCTGAGTAATGCGGAAGATGACGAACTCGGCAGGTTTGACCGGAGCTACCCCGATCACACAGATCAATCGACCGTTGTCGATATCATCCTGCGTCATTGTGCTGCGTCCAATATTGATATAGAATGCCTCGGAAGGACTTCCGCCCATTAAGGCACCGTCTCTCCAGACACGAGTTAAGAACGCATCAATGGTTCGTTGTACACGAGCCCACAGCTGCTCATCATTCGGTTCGAATACGACCCAGTTCGTGCCGTTCTTGATGGACTCTTCAATGAAGATGAACAAACGTCTCACGTTCACATATTTCCATAAGCCGTTCGACGATGTTGTACGAGCACCCCATACACGAATACCTTGTCCAGCAAAAGCACGAATCAAGTTTACGCCTTGTGGGTTCAGGATATCTTGCTCGCCTTTGTTATATTGGCAATCAAGGCCAACAGCACCGCGAACGACTTCATTGGCAGGCGCTTTTTGAACGCCGCGCGTTTGGTCGGAACGGGAGTAGATACCGATAACAGAGCCAGATGGCGGTATGTATATATTTCTTTTGTCTAATGGATCGAACACTTGAAGCCATGGATTGTACATCGCTGCGTAACTGCTGTCAAAGATGTTACGGTGCGTCATCACATCGGCAACTTTTGTTTTCTCACGCGGAATATCAAGAACAGCAAAACGGCTGCCCAGGTTTTCACAATGCGCTACGAGAGATAGTTGAACCGTAGGCTCAGTTACACCTGGAATCGCGATGATACTAACAACATCGTTATCAATGAAAGACTGGATCCCTGTACGTTTACCAGGTCCACGGTCTACACCCATGAAGATATCAGGAGTCACTTGCGCGATTGATCCGTTGCTTCCTCCAGACAATGCGATCTGGAATTTGCCAACCGTTTCACTCTCACCAGAGAGTACTTCAAACGGAGCAACAGCACCAAGATCCTTACCATCAGTCAAATCTTTCACCGTAATGATGTTCGAACGGGAAACGATTTTCTCAATGTGGTTCGCTGCCGAGATGTTTAGGGACACTTTCTCATAAGTCTCTGCTTCATCGCCGTAGAATACATGCAACGTGAATTCGCTGGTTGTTAGCACTTTGGATGGAAGCAGTCCGCTATCTACAACATCTCCATCAAGCGCTTCAGCAAGCTCAATAATGTTATCTTGGGAAGAAACAACTTTGTTGTATTGCTTCTGGCCAGCAGCCTCGAAGGCAACAACATCGCCGACATTGAAGCCAGCATTATTTTTCACGCGATATTGGGTCTCGCTCAGCACTTCATAGATTTGCGTCTTAGCTTTACTGGACGGAACAACCACAACACGAACTTGGTTCCCCCATGTTCCTGGGTTCTTGGATGCAATCTCCAGAATCGCGGATTCTTTGTTCGTTGCCGCTTTGTTTGTTGCTACCTTAGCGTCAGTTGGCGCTACACGCATAACATAACAGCGAGAACCTCCGTTTAAATAGAAATGCTCAACCGCATAAGAAAGGAAACGATACTCACCGAATTCATTCTCGGACAAGTAGCTGCCGAATAAACGATGGAAATCAGCTACGCTCGTAACCAGTTGAGGGACACCTTCAATTTCCCCTCTTTGCGCAAGCCCTATAAACCCGGCCGTACTTGTGCTTGCACCTTCAAGCGGTTGCGCCCCGCTGTCAAACTCTTCCACATAGACTCCAGGTGATAAATAGTCAGCCATTGTTCCCCAGTTCAGTCAGATGGCACTTCTTGCAAATCAATACGGCCACAGACATGAAACCAGTTCTCTCCTTTCTGCTTGTCATTTTTGTATAGAAGATGGACGTGTCCATTCTACTAATTAGGGTTAAGTGAGCCGAATGATGCCAAGGTTAGTCGTTGTTCCTTCTGCTACTATTACTTCCTTCATAATATGCCGCCGATCTTCGCCGTATGTAATAGCCAATTCTGTCTGAAAGGACGGAACTCGATTGCCACGAAAAGCAATAACGGCCTCACCTTTATCTGTAACTCGGCTTTCTTGGATGGGCAGCAGCAGTGCACCTCTTGTAAAACCTTTAGTCAGCTTTTTTTCTAGACGAAACCGCTTTTGATGCTCCAATACCTGGGCAATTCGGATTTGCTCTTCGGCAGCTTTAGAGCCTCTTCCTCGAAGCAAGTAAGAGTCTCCAACTGCGATAACACCTGTAAACGAACCCAGTGTTACTTCAAGTGCTCCCTTGTCGACTTGGTCTACCATAATTCGAGCACGGGCACACTCTTCCGATAGAATCATCGCCTTCAGCTGGGCATTCCTCAAAGGCGCTCCGGCTGCATCCAGCAGCATGACTCGGATCAGTCCTGTTCCTTGCGAAAAAGGATAAGAAGGCAGCGGCTTTAACTGAACAACCTCTATAAAATTGTCGGTTCCTACTGTGATGAGAGTTTGCTCCTGAAAATAGTGCTCGTTGCTTACCATTAGACGGTATTCACCGGGCGGTAAATCGTTGAATATATAGGAACCATTCGATTTACGTATTGCTTTCGAACGGGTGCCTTCCAAATAAACGGTGGTAGTGTTGCCAAGAGGAGTTTGTGAGGTAATTGCATCGATGACGCATACAACCAAAGATACGCGGGTTTTCAATTGCGAAACGCGAATGTGATCCACAACCTAATCCCCCTAACCCTGTATACGAAAATCGGTTTCCGAAACTCTTTTGGTTGTCTTGATGCGGGTTGAATCAATATTTACAGGCCCAACTGTATAGCTAACAGAAAGTCTATAAGGGGTATCAGCGAAGTTCCACATATTCAGGATGCTTTCTCCTTTAAGAGGCTCCATGACAATGCGAACTTCTTCATCTTGCTCAGCTAGAGTTCCGAGGGTCATAGAACCTCGAAGTATAGAATGATCGTAGAGCACTTGCATCGCTCTTCCTAGTATCCTATGCTCATCCAGCGCTCTGGACTGCAGCTCTGCTGGTGATTGTACGGTTAGCAGGTAGCTAAGATCTACGACCATAGGCGGATACTGAATTTCATTCGTCCCTCTGGCAATCATGTGGGTACGACGATTATCACCGCTTTCGCGGACGTTGTACAAGTAGAGAGATAAGTAGAAATCCCCTTTATCGACAGGCGAAGCAAGCCCAATCATCTCTGGCTGAGGAATGGGATCAGGGGTCATATTTTCTCTGAGAAGCTTGATTAAAGATGCGCTTACATCTGCAATTACAGAATAATCGCCAATAGGAGTCACTTCCTGCCTCAAAATACCTATGTAATGTAATGAAGATGGTAAAGATTATGTCATATTGTGTACCTTTTTCTATTATAATTGCAATTTACTAGGATGACTATAGGGATTATTTTATTTATCCTGAAATATTCATAGATCTGTAAGTTGCAAGGTTGGATTGGGAATACAAGGGAATTTCGCCTTCAGATGATGCTTTCTTGATTACATGGTTATAATGATAGCTTTCTTAATGTAAGTCTATAACAGCCCAATAAAAGAATAATGAAAGATTCGGCCATAAATAGGCAAAAAACCGCGCAGCATCAAACCTTCGCGGATTTTTAAATTGAAGTAATGCAGGCTCTGCGCAGCAGCGCGAACCCACCTTCTATAATTAATACTCTTCCCACTCCTGGCGGGCAAGGATTTTGCCTGATTTCTGCAGCTCATGCCGAATCGACTTAATAATATGCTGCATCCGGATGGGTTCACCAGCCTCTGCAGCTAAGAAAGCCGAAGAAAGGACGACGTTTTTGATATTCCCTCCGGCGATCTCATAGCGCTGAGCTAAATATTTAAAATCGACATCATCGCTAAGCGGGGCTGCAGACGGAAACATGGATGTCCAAATCTTTTCACGATATTCACTATCCGGAAAGGGAAATTTAATGACGTAATTGATTCGCCTCAGGAAGGCTTCATCAATATTATTTAATAGATTCGTTGCCAGCACTGTGATGCCTTGATACTCCTCCATCTTCTGGAGCAGGTAGGCAGTTTCGATGTTCGCATATTTATCATGCGAATCTTTGACTTCCGAGCGCTTTCCGAATAGCGCATCGGTTTCGTCGAAGAACAGCACCGCATTGCTAAGCTGCGCTTCCTCGAAGATCTCATGCAAATTCTTTTCGGTCTCACCAATATATTTGCTGATCACCTGCGAAAGATCGACCTTGTAGAGCTCCAGCTGAAGCTCTCCGGCGACAACCTGTGCAGACATCGTCTTCCCCGTGCCCGGCGGGCCGGCGAACAGCATGCTTAGCCCCTTGCCGTAGGCCAGCTTCTTCTCGAAGCCCCAGTCGCTGTAGACAACGCCACGATACTTCACTTGATTGCACGCGTTGCGGAGCTGATCCTTCTGCTCAGGCGGGAGGATCACATCCGCCCACCCATAGCGAGGCTCAATACGCGTCGCCTTGCGCTCGAGCTTGTGCTGCACCTGCTGGTAGCACGCCTTATAGAGCGCATCGGCTCGCAGCACGTTCAGCGTTGCCGCAGCGCTGGAGCCCTCCCCCGCAGCCTCGCGCTGCCAGGCGGAGTACCCGCGCGCCAGCGTCAGCGCGCGGCGAATTTGCCCCGGGGTGAAGCGGAATTTGCCGCTCATCACCCGCCAGTCCACGTCCGCGCTCACGCCGAGCTCGCGCGCGAATGCCGCCCAAAGGCGCTCACGCCCGCCTTCGTCCGGCACTTGCAGTTCGTGCTCAAGGAGCAGCCGCTCCTTGGGCTTCCACGTTAGCCGGTTGAACCGCCCGGCCAGCAGAAAGACCATGCCGCCGTAGCCGTCCAGCAGCTCGTGAAACCACCCGAGTCGCCGCTGCGCCGCAAGATCCGGCTCCTCCGGATAGAGCGCCTCCAGCCGTGTGAAGCACAGCACGGCTTGGTGCAGGATCGCTTCGCGAACAATCGCGCTCAGCTGATCTTCAAAACTCGCTGCATGCAGCAGCACATCAGCGAGATCAACATGCAGCAGCGGCTTATTGAAGTACCTGCTGAGATGCTCCACCTGCAGCTTCTTGCCTGCGCCCGCATTCCCCCACAGATGGAACGCGAGCCGTTTGCGCTCAGCCGCCGGAGCCTGAAACGCAGCTTGGATGAAGCCTCGCAGCCGCTGCTGAAAATCCTCATGGACGAGCAGAGGAGCTAGCTCGTCATCCGGATAAACCATCCTAACCGCCGGTTTCAGCTTCGGGTCCATTTCACCGGAATCCAGCATGAATGAGATGATTCGCTTATCCAAAAGCAGCGGCCTCGACAATAACGTCTGGCCGCTAATTTCCTGCGCTTCGCGGTGAAGCATATAGCGCGCCAGTCTGCCCTCGGGCGCCATGAAGGTCGTTCTCGCTGCCCGCATGTCCTCAGGGCTGCTGCAAGCAATTTGCAGCGCCAGACTAATATTAGGCGTTTTGCTGGTTAGGTCATCTTGCAGAAAGCCGAAGATGCGTTCATATTTACGATCCAGTTCTACAGCGAGTCCTAGCATAACGAACCGCTCTTCTACTGGAGAAAGCCCAAACACAGCAGATACATACGACAGAGGCAAGAACACGCCTGTCCTACGGCTTTCTTCACGCCTTCGGGCAATGAACGCCTCCGAATTCTGAATACTAGCCAGCAGCTCGAGTTCTTCCTCATCAAGCCCCTCATCTCCACTTTGCCCGCCAATGAGGCGAATGAACTCATCTTCGGACACGAACATCCCGCGAAACGAATCCGTTTGCGGGTCGGGCGTCAGCTTTTGACGACGCTTATATAAAAGCTCAAGCTTTTTATCCAACAAGGTAAGCTCATCCTTATAATGTTCCCATGCATGTACGTAACCTTGAGCTGCCATAGCCCCTCCTGATAACTCTGATCTTTATTTACAAAAAAATACAATCCCTCCCCTTCGTAAACAGCTTGCCTAAACGGGGTGTTATTCTTTACAATGATCTGATAAGGCTCAAAATGTTTTTCCAATAATTGCTAACCCGAAAGGAAAGTGGCCTCCTCTACATGGAACAACTTCCGGCTAATGATCATATATGGAATCGAAAGCTTATACATATTTTATGGTGGATCCTATTCATCTACGAAGTAGTCGCTATTCTTGGATTCTTCTTTAATATGCATGATCAGCCTCCGCAATGGTTTAACAGGTTCATGGAGGTTCAAATCATTACGGCCTGCCTACAGCTCATCTTAATGGGAGCCGGTTATTTGGCTGTTCACTTTCTGAAACGATACAGCGATTTTATCATGATTACATGGACCATGACCATGGTTTGTATCTTTATTATCTGTATTCCCGAGCTGATGAACAGCTACGAATTAATTAGTATCCCTATTATTTTAGCCTCTATCTATTTCCAAAAGAAATATATTTTTTTCGCTTATAGTTTAGGCATTGTATATTTAATTTCATTACTAGTTTGTCAGGTATATCAAGGGCATGCCCTAACACCCTCTGATGTGATCGTGACTATTACAGTCCTCACCTCAACGGCACTTATCTGCTTTGCAATCATGAACAAAGGGCTAATTCTCATTACAGAGTTAAAAGATTCGGTCGTTCGCGAACAGGACCTCCTTATTCGAAATGTGATGATTGATCGACTTTCCAAAGTGGATGCGCTAACCGAGCTGTTTAATCATCGCTCTTTTCAAGAGCATACCGATCATCTAATTTCGCATATGCCCCATGATACGCCGCTTGAGCTTGCTCTTATCGATATCGATAATTTCAAAAGGATTAATGATACCTACGGGCATTGGGTCGGTGACATGGTTCTCAAAACGATCGGCTCCATTCTGAAGGAAGAGCTCGGCCCTGACGATATGTCTTTTCGATATGGTGGAGAGGAATTCGCCGTTCTGTTTGTAGGCAAATCACACGAGGAAGTTTTACATATTTGCGAACAATTAATGGAAACCATCCGGGGTACCGAAATTCCTGAGATGCCGGATCAACCGTTAACGATGAGTATCGGACTCGCTAGCTATAATCGCAACACGATGAAAAAAGCTTGGTTCCAACTTGTCGATGAATGTTTGTATACCGCCAAAAGAAATGGGAAAAACCGCATTCATTCTCATATTTCCGAATAGATGTTTTCAGCTAGGAGCCCTAAAGCTTCTAGCTTTTTTTGGCCTCCAATTTCCATGTCATTACTTACCAACCGAAAACCCTCATAAAAGGAGTCGCCTCTTCCGAAATCATATTTATACACAGGGAGGTAGACACCATGAAGCCTAAGATTCTCGTTGTAGATCCGGTCCAAAGCCTTAGAGGTATTTTACGTCAAATTATTATTACGATGGGTTACGATGTACTAGAAGCAGCTAATGGTGCCGAGGCCATTCATGCGTATCAAGCCAACTTTCCGATTCTGACCACAATGGACCTGAATATGCCAGACATGACCGGTATAGATGTGATCCGAAAAATTAGAGAATTCGACCCTGCCGCCAACATTATGATGTGCTCTGCCTTGGAGCAAAAGACGATGATTATCGAGGCGATCCATGCGGGTGCCAAAGAGTTCGTTTCTAAGCCTTTCCGGGAACATAATATAAAGGAAACGATGCTGAAGCTGTTGATTGTCTAAGCGAGGAAGCAGGTTTAATAAACTTAATAAAAAGCTATGCCTCATACATGTATTTGGTTGATTAGGCAAATAATAGCCAAAACCAAATGAGGTGGTAAAACGATGTGTCATTCCATATCTATTCTTGCTGATGTCAACGAGCTTGTTAAACAATTCCGCATTGATCGGCTGCTATCGTATAGCTCCAATCGTTATGAGGTGCGGCCGACAGAGTCTGTCTCCGCTGTGATGATGAATAGAAAGGGAGAACGCATCCTTGATGAATTTCGTTGGGGTCTGATGCCGTTCTGGGCAAAAGATGCCGTATGCGGGGACCGCGATTCGATCTTCACCAACATCGTCTTTGAGCGTATCGTTAGAAAGCAGCGCTGTATTATTCCTTGCAGTGGATTTTATATTAGCGTGACAGAGGGAAAAGAGACAGAGTGGATTAAGTTCAAAATGCGCAGCGGCACCTTCGGCATCGCGGGGCTGTATGACGTCTGGCGGGCTCCATCTGGTGAAGAGGAGCTTCGTACATGTATGATGCTGATGACAGAAGCGAACTCACTCGTCTCTCCTTATCAACGCAGAATGCCTGCGATTCTAGACCAAGATCAGGCCGAGATGTGGCTGCAGCCAGAGATGAAGGACAGCAGACTCCTCAGATCCATCCTTCGACCAGTAGATGATCTGCTGATGGTTGCAAATGTTTTGTCATCCCCAGAAGAGAAGCTGGAAAGCGGTTCGGATGTAAGTGTTTTTGTATGATAAAAAGAGGGCTGCGTCTACACGCTAGCCCTCTTTTTTGGTAATGACGGGCGGCAAGTCGCCACCCTCCCCGATCAATCGAACACCTTCCGCACAAACACCGTAAGGCTCCCAACGGCATGTGGCACATAGGTGACCAATGTCGCTAGGCTTCACACGGCCGGCCACCTGCCTACAAATCTCCGACCAGCTCAGTTCCATCTCCACTTGCAGGCCAAGCTTGGTGACGATTTCTGCATCGTGCTGATAGACGGACCTATTTTCACAATGCGCTTCTTGATCCTTCGGGAAAGCTGCGCAAAGGTCATCAGGCCCAAGAACAATGCGGATCATCGTTTCAGGCTTTTGACGCAATTCCTCGTAGACGGTCGTCATGTTTTCGCAAAACTCTTTCGAATAACCCATTCCTCTGTATCCTAGCAGACAAAGTAAGTGATGTCCCCTCAGTTGGATCGGCTGGGTCATATTTTGGGAACACGGTACAATCCGTACCCTTCCATTTTGATGATTGGATCTTTATCGAGGGTTAGTCCGGTTGTTTTGGAATGAAGGGCAACATCAATGAGCCATTTGGTGAAATCTGCTACGTTCATGGATTCCATTTCGGATAGACTATAAAACCCAGCTGCATCGACCTCCACGCCGTCTGGCTGAGGCTCACCGCTGATGTAATCCATTTCAAAAGCAATGTAGACATTATGTATACTTCTTGGCAAATCACGCACGGCTACCAAGCGATTGACTACCGCCTTGATTCCGCTCTCTTCCAACACTTCGCGCTCAATCGTATCTTGGATCAGCTCAAGCTGCTCAATATAACCGCCCGGGTTGGTCCATCGGCCTTTCCCTGGTTCCTGAGCCCTGCGTACAAGCAGCATCTTCTCATCCTTCATCACAAGTGCGCCTACACCGATGCTATAGTTACCCCAATGAACAAAACTGCACACCGTACAAGCTCGTCTTATCGTGCCATCCACATCGCGCGACTCCATAGCGGATCCGCAGGTCATACAAAACTTGGCTTCCATCTATCTCATCCCCAACTTCCTATAGTCTTGAGTTCCAACTTCCATTCGAATTCACTGTATGTAAGCTTACTGCTTAAAGCGGAAAATAAGCAACTCCGATCCCGTACGTTTTCCGTCCATTGAATGGGAAATTGGAGTTACTTCCTGCACTTGTCTTGCGATATCGCTGAATTAGGAAACTGAGAAACACCGACACCGACACCGACATTGTGTAAAAAGTGCAGCTAATTTTGTAAATATCTGTTTTTTCGAGTGATATCATGCAAAAAGTGCAGCTAATACGGTGCGAAATGTCCTTTTCGGCTTATAATGCAGATATTTGATGCACAAAATGCATCTTGATTACTCAAAACAGAAAATTTACTGCAATTTGCTGCACTTTTTGCATCTTGTTGTTTGCTGTTCGTGTTTACAGTTCCACTTCAAGGGTGCCCGGTGGTTTGGTGGGGTTGGCAGGTTTAATATTTTGGCTCCCCCCAAATAAAAACCCGTCACACCCATGGAGACTCCACGGGTGTAACGGGCTAGGTGTGTACACCTACACCAAAAACATCGCCACGACCGTCGTCACCGCGAGGCCGATGAGCACGGGCAGCAGATTCCGTCGCGCCAGCTCGAACGGACTCACGCCGCAGATGGCTGCTGCTGGGATCAGCGCCCACGGGATCAATGTGCCGCCGCCGACCCAGATGGCGGCCACTTGCCCGAGCGCGGTGAGCACAGCCGCGCCGGAGCCAATGGCGGTTGCGAATAGCTGCGCAATCGAGCCCGCGAGGGAGATGCCGGAGAAGCCGGAGCCGTCGAGGCCCGTAATGGCGCCTACGACGGTGAGCGTGACGGCACCAACCGCGCCGTTCAGCGGCACTTGCCCCGCGAGGGCTACACCCAGATCGTTCACGATCCCGTGCGAGCCTTGCGGAAGCACTTTGCCGAACAGCTCCGTGAAGGCAGAATCGCCTAGATAGAAGAAAGCGGCGATCGGAATCACGGGGCCGAATACTTTGAAACCGAATACAAAACCTTCGATGAGGTAAGACGTTGTTTGTTCTAGTCCTTGATTCCGATGCGCGAGCAGCGTTACCGCAATCAGGATGAATACGGCGGTGCCCCCAACGAGCGCTGTCGCATCTCCCCCTTGCAGATTAAGCACGAACATCGCAATTACGTCTAAGGCGAAGAGCAGAGGAATCATAATCGCCAACGTTTTCTTCAATCGCGGCGATAAATTGACCTTGGCCTGCCCAGCAGCCGAAATGAGTGAGCCGCTATCCCCTGGTCCACTTGCCACGAGGCCATTCCTCCACGTTCCATTCTTCATATCCCGCCGCATCATCCAAAAAGCGGTGATCGTCGTGACAAGCCCCATCACGATAACCAGTGGAATACTCGCCTCCATGACAGCCGTCACCGGTAATCCAGCTGCATCTGCTGTTAATTTAGGAGCTCCCTGTATAATGTAATCCCCCGAAAGCGCAATCCCATGTCCGAATAAGTTCATCGCCATAGCTGCACCTAACGCTGGCAAACCAACGCGGACGGCGACAGGCAAAAGAACAGCCCCAATGAGCGCAACACCAGGAGACGGCCAGAAAAACCAAGACGTCACCATCATAATGATACCAATACCCCAGAAAGCCAAAGCAGGTGTTCGCATAAAGCGGGTTAGCGGAGCGACCATGGTTTCATTAATGCCAGTTCGGATAAGCACGCGGCTCATTGCTACAATGATGGAGATGATCATGATGGTCCCCATCAGCTCTTTAGTCGCATAAATAAAGCTGTTGAAAATACCAGAAACAGAGCCGCTGAGCGTTTCCGTTGCCAGCAAGCCAAGCGCGAAAATACCAACCACACAAATCATCGTGGTGTCTCTACGCTTAATTAAAAGGGTAAGAATAAAACCGATGAATACTAAATAGACCCAATGAATCGGCAATAATTGAATGTCCACCCTAGATCACGCATCCTCTCTGCCCTTATAGCAGTTGGTGCTACATTGTATGCTAATCTGGGCGGAGGAGTTCGTGGGAATTCGGGTTGAGCGGCACCTTGTGGTACAATAAAAGAACTATTTTAACCAAGTTAGGAGAATGCCGAGGATGGCTAGAAATCAACGCTTAGTAACGGATACAGATTTTCAAGATGCTGTTGAAAGACAGGCTGTCGTCCGTGTTTTCAAAGATGATCACATTGTGGATTCGAATGCGGTTGTATTGCGTTTCAGCGATACAACGATTGTCGTACAAACTCATGTTAGTGATTTGACGTATTATGATCGAGAGGCTTGTGAATTTTTTGAAATGAAAAAACGATAGCTGCTGCAGCTATCGCTTAGTTTAGGGTATAAGAAGCTAGGTGAACGAAGCGGTAGCCTTCTTTTTTAAGCTCAGGAATTGCTTTCATGATACCTTCTGCCGTATCTTTCTCCGGGTGGTTCATATGCGCTAGTACAATAGAACCGCTTCGAGCTTTTAGCAGCGCATTGTATACCTGCTCCGTGTTATAGGTCGCTCCAGCGTCTCCGAGTACATTGTAACCAGCCAGCTGAAAGCCTAAATCATGAACAATTCCTGCTGCAATATCATCATAATAGGCTGTGCCCGAGCGAAAAAATACAGGTCGCCGTCCAGTCAGCTTCTCGATCTGGTCCGCATTGTCTTTCACTTCATGAATAACATCGTTCACGCTCTTAGTTCCCGTGATGCCATACGCCAACTTGCCATTAACGGACAATGGCCGATGCTCGGTCCCATGATTTTCAATCTCAAACAGTGGGTTTGCGGCTAATTTGGCGAATATGTCCTTATTGGCCGTTATCCATCTCGCATTGATAAATAAGGTAGCCGGGATGTTCTCCTTGATCAAATAGTCGATCAGCTTCTCATCGTACCCACTGCCCTCCTTCCCTCCACATGCGTCAAAAGTCAGCGCAATCACTTGTTCCTTCGTCGTAAGATGTGTCCGCACGCCAGGGACATTTTCGCCCCATTTCTTTGGTTTGGCGTTTCCGTAACGCTCGATTAAGGTCTTTTCCAAAGACGAAAAATCCAGACTAGGCGATGAACGCGGTTCGCTTGGAGCCGCCGATGGAATCGTCGGTGGAATCGTCGGTGTATCCTGGGCTATTGGAATTGGTGTCGATACCGCAGAAGGCGTCGTTGTCTCTCTACTTACTGTTGGTGTTAATGTTGGTGTTGTTGTTACTGTCGGTGCACCACTTACCTCAACAGCCCCCTGAGCTGCCTCTCTATTACCCACCTCACAGGATGACAACGTTATCATTACGAGAAGAAAGAAAAGGAGGCACACCGTGCGCCCCCTCATTTGTGCTTTCGCCAATCTAGACTGCTTTTAGACAGCAGATGTCCAAAATCATTCTCAAGTCGTTTTTCTTCCGCTTTGCGAGCAGCTTCCGCCTTCGCTCTCTCTGCCTCTTTCTTCGCTTGTTCCTCTGCCTTCATGGCATCAGCCTGTGCTTTGAGTCCCTCAAGTATTTCCGGGCGCAGCAAATCCTTCAGTGTTGCCGGTTTATCTTGCACGCTGGTAACAGCAGGAGTAGACGACCATTTTTTCTTTGCCATAACGGGTTCACCTCAGTTCAGTTTCTCCCTATTATTGTACACTTCTACTCGTGCAAATGATACGGTACCGTAGCCACGACGATATCTTTATCTGCCTGCAGTTTCGAACGAATGCGTGCAGCAGACTGGTTATGGAGCAGTCGATGCCACCATTTTTTCGGCATAAATTGCGGTAGAATGACCATAATGTTTTGTTTTTCCGAAACATGCGTGTCAATTCTCTCAATAAATTCAGCAAGAGGCTTCAATATCGTCCGATAACGTGATTTAAAAATAACCAATCTAACGCCCGGATCCCATTTATCCCACTTCTCCTGCATCAATTCTTCATCTTCATCGGAGAACGATACGTAGAAGGCAATCACGTTTGGCGACAACGATTTCGCATAGTTCAAGGACTGTGCTACAACCCGATGAATGCCCGCCACTGGCACAATAATCAAAGGCTCCTTCGTGCAAACCCGCTCAATCGTTATATCAATACGCAATTGCTTCGCTACATCATCGTAGTGATGACTGATTTTCGTAATTAACAAAAGCAGTAGTGGAGTTATAATAATAACAATCCATGCACCTTCAGTAAATTTAGTTATCGAAAATATAAGTAAAACAGCTAGAGAAACGATCCCGCCTAAACCATTGATGAGCAGCTTTCCGATCCAACCTTTCACTCGCTCTCTCAACCATTTACGAACCAAGCCGCCTTGCGCAAGCGTAAAAGATAAAAACACGCCTATCGCATATAGAGGAATGAGTGCATCGGTCTTACCTTTGAAACCAATCAGAAGAATACTCG
Source organism: Paenibacillus andongensis (assembly GCF_025369935.1). NCBI lineage: Bacteria > Bacillati > Bacillota > Bacilli > Caryophanales > Paenibacillaceae > Paenibacillus > Paenibacillus andongensis. The sequence goes on from NZ_CP104467.1 coordinate 6,970,288, forward strand.
CTAGCACACCAAGCGTAATAATACCATAGTGAAACGAAAGCCGGTCTCCTCGGAATGCGAACATACGCGGGAAGTTTTTATCCTGTGCCATGATGGATGCTAAGATTGGAAAGCCGTTGAAGCTTGTATTTGCAGCCAAAACCAGAATGAGCATAGTACCAATTTGAGTTGCATAGTACATCGCCCCACGGCCAAATGCCTGTTCTGTCACCATGGATAATACGGATGTATGACCATCAGGATCAGGTACAATACCATATCCCAAAGCTAACACCGTTACGCCTCCAAACACGATAGCCAAAAGTGTCCCTAAGGATACTAATGTACGCTTTGCGTTTTTCACGGATGGTGAGCGGAAATGCGGCACGGCATCCGAGATGGCCTCGATCCCTGTCACGGCAGAACAGCCGGAAGAGAATGCTTTTAAAAGGACGAATAACGTTAATGAGCTTGTCATTGAGCTCGGAGCAAACGCGATGGGATGCGTATTAATGGATCCCGTCAGCATATCGTATAAGCCTTTGCCCACTAGCACTAAAATACATAGAATAAAAAAGTACGTTGGAATAGCGAAAATCGTACCTGATTCCGAAGTTCCTCGTAAATTAAGCCAAACCATGATCCATACAAGAACTAAAGTAATCGGAACAATGTACGGCACCGCCGATGGAAAAGCTGACGTAATCGCCTGCACGCCGGCAGAGATCGAAACAGCAACGGTAAGTGTATAGTCAATAAGCAGCGAAACCCCAGTCAGCCTTCCCCACACCATACCTAGATTTTCTTTGGAAACCATATACGCCCCGCCACCATGCGGGTAGGCCTCTATCACTTGTCTATAGCTCAAAACTAGCAGCATAATCAGAGCAATAATGGATACCGCAATGGGCAAAGAAAACGCAAAAGCGGCAATTCCAACGGTCGCGAGTTCTAATAGAATCTGCTCGGTCCCGTAGGAGACCGACGATAAGGCATCCGAGGATAGGATCGGCAGCCCCTTCCAAACCGGCATTTTTTCGGATTCCATTTCGCTGGATTTCAGTGGTTTACCAAACATAATTTTTTTCAATGAGTCGCTTGTCATTCGTGATAGTTCCCCCAATTAAGCCTAATATCTGACATAAACTTGCGTTTTAGGACGCAAAAAAACACAAGGATAGACCTTGTGTTTATACACATGTTCTCCTTCCCACGGTCGCTTACGAGGTTAGCTGTCGGGTTCGGGCCGCGAGAATCTGCCCTAAATGGTGTCATACTTAAACACCTTTACTCACCCCATGAAACTTGTGGTTCCCCCGCTTTTCTAATAAGAAAATTAAGCGAAATATTCAACTGTAACGTACGAGTTGAATACTACTCTCTTCTTGCAGCATAGTAAAGGATTGAAAAAACTTAAAAAGATAACTCCAACCACTACATTCACTCAATAATACGCTTACAATCATACGATTCATTGATTTACTTCTGTTCTCTTATTACATCGTGGTTTTTTAAACATTTGGCTACTAGCACCACTAGGCATGGTGCTATTGATGGTATCAAATACACGTTTAATGTATATCATATGTATATACACGTTGTAAGGAGTGCGATATAATTGGAGAACAATAAAGGAAAGGAATGGATTCTAATGACAACTGCCACGCTTAGTAAATGGGGTAACAGCAGCGCAGTCCGTATTCCTAATCAATTCTTGAAGCTTCTTAACCTTGAGGAAGGCGCAGAACTGCAAATTATGGTGACTGCTGATAACGAGATCCTTCTTCGACCCGTGGTTAAGCCACAAGAAACAAACGAGGAACTGCGCAATCATCTAACTACGCTTCTATCCAAAATTAAGCCGAATTCACCACGTCATGAAGAAATAGATTTGGGAGTTGAAGGAGACGAATTGATTTGATAATTCCAGCACGCGGGGATCTAATCTGGCTGGATTTCGACCCACAAGCTGGGCGAGAACAAGCTGGTCGTCGTCCAGCAATTGTATTATCTGAAGTAGATTTTAATCAGCTAACTGGCTTTGCATTCGTTTGTCCAATAACCAACCAAACAAAGGACTATGCTTTTGAAGTGCCACTTCCAGAGGGACTTCCTTTCACTGGTGCCGTCCTCACGGATCAGTTGAAAAGTTTAGACGTAAGAAAGCGTAAAATTAAAATCATCGCAAGCGTTCCAGTTGATTCCGATTTTATGAGAAACATCCTTCGGAATACGCGATCCATTTTGGCATAAATAAAAGCCCTCGAAATTCGAAAGGGCTTTTATTTATGCTTATTCGGTTAACGACATTCAAAACAAGCTACGCCCTAGAGACGAATGCTGAAACATCCGATTATACGTCCGTGTAAAGTTGTACTTTGTACAACAATAAGCAAGCTACTCCGCGTTATCCACGCGATTGTTGCAATAAATACAACAATTTTAGCCCAAAGTAGCTATATAGCCCTTAAAATGGAATTATTGTTGTAGAATATACAACACTTTGAGCTTTCCAAGCAAAAATTAAGGAAATTGTTGTACGCAGTACAACTTCTAACGTCTCGAAGTAATTTCCAAATCTACATCTTCTTACATTTAGTATTTTCAAAGCTCTTCGACGACAATACCTTGCGCAAGTTGGTCACATAGTAGTAAATCAACCAACTTCTCGGCAATAGTCGTAGGTGATGCGAGCATCCCTTGATCCTTTACCCTATTAAATAGTTTTTTCTCGTGCTCAATTAAAGGAATGGAGAACAAACTGGTATCCACGGCTGAAAGTAACATTAAATGTGAAAGTGAATATTAGAAATAGCGGGAATTTAAAATTTAACGACTAAAAACATAGCCCAAGCTGCATTTTTAGTCGTTTGCCATTTCTATGAACGCTTCAAACCTAACTTTTCAACAGCTGCCAGCCACTTTTCACGCTGCTTATCCGTTGAAGACTTAACGGGACTTATTTCTGTAATCTTAACAGGATTGACTCCGCAAAATTGCAAGGTTCCACGTTTCATGACATGGTGACCTGCTTGTTTGTATACCCATCGATAGTACCAGGAAGGTGTGTCCATGGTTACAATGAGACGGGCAGACTTCCCAGTCAATAATTTGTCCCAGAATATGGAGTTAGGACGATACCGATAAGCGAAACCTGGTAGAAATACACGGTCGATGAACCCCTTTAAGATCGCTGGGACCGTCCCCCACCATATCGGATATACGAAAACCAGGTGATCCGCCCAACGGATCGTCTCTTGAGCCGCAAGCAAATCCTCTTCTAACTCCAGCCGTTGATGATAGCCATATTTCAAATTCGGTTCAAAAGACAAAGAACCTATATGAATGCTGCGTACCTCCGAGCCGCTAGCGATTGCGCCTTTCTTATAGGCCTCTGATAACGCTGTGCAGTAACTATTGTCATATGGATGTCCGTTAATAATAGCTATTTTGGATTGCATGTTCCTGCCTCCTCGTGACTCTGTTTATTCATCTTTCATCACTGTGCGTGTTAAGATAAGGTAAGAATAAGCCATTTGGAACGTTAAAAGTATGATGAAACATGCCAAAATCTTATTCTTATGTGCAGAAAGGAGGTCTCGGGATTGTTACCAAACTACACAGGGTTATCTATATCCCTTGTTTATCCGATTATCAAAGCGATTGTGTTCAAGGGACATAACAAAGAAGAATTTTTCAAAAGAGTAAATATCGATGAGTCCATTCTTCATGACCCCGAGGCTCGGTTATCGGAAGAGGATTTTGAACGTATAACGGAATTAGCCGCTTTTATTACTTCGGATGACATGTTCGGATTACATCAGGGACAGAATATAGAGATTTCTGATTTGGGGATTCTAGGATATGTGATGCTTCACTCAAAAACCATCGGTCAAGGCTTAGCTGCTTTTCAAAAATATAATATGATCGTATGTGATGGATACAACATCGATTGGCGAATAGAAGAGAATGACGTTATCATCGGGTTGTCCTACAATCGTCCTCACAAGCAACCGGCCCGACACTGCATAGAGGATATGGCTAGTTCTTTGTATCATTTGATGATAAGGCTAAGCTGCAGAAATATTTTTTTAAAAGAAGTGCACTTCACTCATGCTCTCTCCACGGAGATTGACGCGTATACATCGGTACTCGGGATCACGCCGCAGTTTGGTAAGAATTCGAATACAATTCGTATTAGTAAGGACATTCTGGATTATCCCATTTTATTTGCGGATTCCAAGCTACTGGGGACATTCGAGGCCATCGCGGAGGAAACCAGACACAGACTCATGCAAGGTCGAATATTTTCTGACCAATTATACAATTGGATCATCAAGGGCATGCCGATGCCTTTTCCGAGTTTAAAGATGGCGTCAATGGCTTTCAAAATGAGTGTCAGAAGCATTCAGGCGAGGTTAAAGCAGGAAAATACAACCTTTCAAGATATCTTGAATCGAGCACGAAGAGAGCTTGCTGTGGGTTATTTGGCTAAACCGGAATATAAAATAGGAGAGGTCGCTTACCTTCTTCATTTCTCAGAGCCAAGTGCCTTTCAAAGTGCTTTTAAGAAATGGACAGGGCTAACACCTAGACAGTATAGGATGGATTTATTGAAACATCTTCAACTATGATAGTACTACATCGCGAGACCTAGAACATTTTAAAACTTACGCCTGATGAGTGAAGCACCTTATTGCTCTATGCTTAGAGAAGCGTTGAGGAATTTAATGAGCGATGAGGTGTAATCATGAAAAAGCAAGGAAACAACAAAACGTTAGTTCTAATCGGTCTGCTGTTAGGCTTGGTATTCTCAGAGCTGGATCAAACAGTCGTATCTACGGCTCTGCCGACCATTATTCGTGATCTTCACGGCATGTCGCTTTACGGCTGGGTAGCAGGAATTTACATGCTCTCGATTACGATGTTCATGCCAATCTTCGGCAAGCTTGCCGATATTTATGGTCGCAAGAAGATTTATTTAAGCTGTGTCGCCCTATTTATGGTTGGATCCATCATCAGCGGACTCGCTGATTCGATGACCATACTGCTGATCGGAAGAGGCGTTCAAGGAATCGGAGCTGGTGGACTCATGCCTCTAGCCATGATTATCATTGGCGATACATTTCCGCTGGAGCAGCGAGCCAAAGTCCAGAGCCTTGTCGGTCCGTTATTGATTCTGCCACAGCTGATCGGACCTACGATTGGCGGGTATTTCGTAAGCTATGTGAGCTGGCATTGGATCTTTCTGATCAACATTCCTATAGGGCTTATCGCTGCCTTTATCGTATCCAAAGGCTTGCGTGAAGCGGTCAACACCGAGAAAAAATCCATTGACTGGGCTGGAGCCTTCACACTCGTTCTTGCTATGCTCTCACTTCTTCTAGCTCCAGTCTTGATCGACATCAAAGGCTATACGTGGTCGTCCCCTGTTATTATAGGCTTATTGGTGTTATTCGCCGTATTCACCGCGCTCTTTATCCGAATCGAGTCGAAAGCCAAGGAACCGATTATTCCCCTTGTTCTCTTCAGAAATCGATCCATCGTTGTTTTGTCCTGCATTGTTTTCCTGACGATGCTTGGCATCATGGGAGGCATGTCTGGATTCCCTTTTTTCGCACAGAATGTCATGGGCATGTCACCGACCGCATCTGGTTACTTGTCGCTAGCATTCATGGCGGGAGCGATTCCTGCGAGTATTCTTTGCGGTAACCTTATAACAAAGATCGCCTACAAGAAGCTCTTCCTCGTATCGTTCATCTTCCCGATCGTAAGCTATGTCCTGCTATCTCGCATACAGGTTGAGACAACAGTTATCTACATTATCGCGGGGTTCTTCATTTTGGGACTTGGGATCGGCGTTCTCTTCGGTTCAGACAATCTGATCGTGCAGGAATCCGTTGCGCAGGAACACAGCGGAGTCGGGGTTGCAACCGTGCAGTTGCTACAGGCTATTGGCACCACGCTAGGGTTCAGTATCTTCGGAAGCTTGCTTTCGAGAAATATCGCCAGCGGTTTATCCGGATTATCGGACCAATTTCCAGAAGGAACTGCCGCGACAATCCTTAATGGCGGCATCCCGCAGGGGCTCTCAGCAGACTTACTGCTGCAGATCAAAATGGTATTTACAGAGGCATTCCAACACATTTTCGCTATAGGCATCTTTTTCGCCATCGCAGCATTCATTGCTTGCTTGTTCATGAGAAAAGAAGTGCTGACGAATAGGGAAGAAGCACTGACTGCAACAGAATCTATGACAAACACAGAAGAAGCTTTGAATGCATGAGATGCTCTGACTACGAAATAATTTCTGCCGTCAAGAAAAAAGCTGGAGAGAAAATCAGATTAGTTTCTGATCTTCTCTGTCCAGTTTTTGCTTTTCAGCTTATTCAATTCGGCACGTGATCATTGCGGGCTGTTGTTTTTTGTTTGAAAATCATTTTTTTCCAGATGAGCGGGATGCCGCCAATAAGGTATAAATAGCGAGCATCGATGACTTTTTTCAGGAGAGAAGCGAATTTGCCTTTGACTTTCTTCACTTTGAGTAAACCCACTGCCTCTCCTCTGCCCAAGGAAGCCACGACCCCTTTGAAATCGTATGAGAAGGGCTTAAGGTCGCGGCCGCGAACGGCATAAAGGAGATTTCTCGCTACATTGTAGCCTTGCTGAACGGCAATCTGGGCATTCGCCGGATAAGGCGTCCCCTCTGGGCTCATCACAATAGAGCAATCACCTGTAATGAATACATCCGGATACTGGTAGGAGCGCAAGCACTCGTCAACCTTGACCCTTCCCCGCTGCACGTCGAATCCCGCATGCTGTAACAAGGAATTCCCGCGAATGCCTCCCGACCACACAACAGTGCCTGCACGAATGAACTCGCCATTGCCCAAAATAACGCCATCTGACGTGCACTCCTTAATGGGTGTGGATAATTTATACTGAACACCTTTGCGGCGCATGACTTCCATGCCGTATTCAACAAGATCTTCAGGCAGACCGGGAGGCAGTGCCGATGGAGAGGCTTCGATATTAATGATTTTCACAGTAGACGGGTCAACGTCATAGGTCTTGCTCAGCACAGGGATCCGATCCGCCAATTCCCCTACAAACTCTGTTCCAGTGAAGCCTGCGCCCCCAACCACAAAGGTGAGGTAGTCTTTCCTCTTTGGCTCCATTTTTGACTTGGCAAACATATATTCAATATGCTGGCGAATAAAGCGCACGCTATTAATGCTCTTAATCGACATCGCATATTCATTCATCCCAGGAATACCGAATGTCTCGGTCTCACTCCCCAGCCCAATAACCAAATAATCGTAGGAGAGGTCCCTATCCCCGAGCACAACCTTCTTTTCCTCAGGCAAAATCTGACTTACCGTTGATTTCACAAAATGAATCTTACGCTCATCAATCAAATCCGCAATCGCCACACGGGCATTATCATGATGATCGGTACCGGCAGCCGGCATATGCAGATGCGTCGTCATGTAGTGATAGTCATGTTTGTTCACCAAAGTTACATCCATCTCACTTGCTTTCATCTGCTTCTGAAGCCTAATAGCTGTGACCAGACCACCGTAACCTGCGCCAAGAATAACCACTTTCGGTTTGCTCATTGAAATCCTCTCCTCCGAAGGTATGTGAAATAAATCACATATATTTGTGAAAAATATCACATACTTTTATAAGAAGAGCCGATTGACGACTCTTTCTTCTATCTTATGCTATTTCTCATCGAAAATCACTATAAATTTGACCAGTTTTTGAACAATATGCGTTTTATTTGGATTCGAAACCGTTGTTCTCCGCTTTATCATGTAATCGGCGTAATCGAAAACAGTTCATTCCTGCCACGCCGAGCTCTTCTAACAAACCAAAGTTCGCCCAAGCGCCCACCACTGCCCCGATACCGGGTACGAGCTGAAGCATTTTACGAAAATCAATTGTATCCCGGTATTCCTGCTGCAGCTGCTGCCAATCCACTTGCTTCATATAATCCTCAGCTGGTGGAAAGGAATGAGAAATGGTATGCCAATTCTTAATGGTATGAAGTAGATCCGGTTTCTTATTCGGACTGGAAAAAGCCAGCTGAAACACATAGAGAATGAACAACCGCTCCCTGTAATCTTTGGTCGAGTAGCCGTACGCATGCGCCAGCTCAAATAGGAATTTCAATTTAATGCCGATCAGAATCGGGAAATCTGCCAGACCTAGCAGGATCCCGCCCGCTCCCGTACCCGCTCCTTCTGCTGCGGCAATCTTTTTATAAAGGGATAATAACTCCTCAGCTTTGGCATCGCTATCTGCTAAGGAGGCGCCGTATAATGGTTCGTTTTTGGGGATGTAATTCATACCGAATAGGGTCGTTTGCACGATACCTTTGACGGTCGCGGTTATCGTCTTATGAACCTTATCTGGGATCAAATTATTGATGCTGGTTTGAACAGATTTGGATGCTCGCTCCATCAGGTTGGGAGTTCTCTGCTGCCGGATTTCCCAGCGTTTCAGCTTTTTCAACATCTGCTGCTCATAAATTGTGTACGCTGTGTCCAATCTCGTCACCGCCGTCCCTGTTCTTCATTTAAGTATAGTATACGGGGCGGTTGGTCTCAAGATGACGTGGCACATGAAGAAGTATGTCCCCAAGCCATAATTGGTAAATTCAGCTCCCACTTTGTAATTTCGAATGTCCCAGATGGTCAATAAGCCTTAAGAGGCCGTCCTCAAGTAGATTTAATCTACATTTGGGACAGCCCCCGAAATTTATGATTGCATGTACATAAGTAATGAAAAACAAAGAATGCCCGCAGCAACGAGAATGGTGTCAATTCCTCGCCACTGTAGCGTGTTTTTCTTCAGCAACAGCTGTTTGCCGTCGATTTTCTTCAGTTCCATCGCAATGGTCATTTGCTCTGCCTTATGAAACATAGCGAGCAGCAAGGGGACTACCAGCGCCGGGATATCTCGCGAACGAACAGCACCCGGGCGGATAGATGCTTTGCCTCTGGCTCTAACGATGGCTGAGAACCGCTGCCACTCCCGCAAGATGAGCGGAATAAAGCGGAAAATCAAGGAAACGGCCAAAGAAAATGATTCAACCGAGATCTTAACTTTGTGGAAATATTTTAAGGCCCAATTGAGCCCCTGCACGAGCTGACCATAAGGCGTCGTGACGGCTAGCCAATAGCCTGCCATGAGGACGAGAAACAAACGCGTCAACGTGAGTGCCGTGCTCCAACCACGCTCCGCCGAGAAACCAAGCGGAAACTGCCCTTCAGCGGTTGACCAGTCCAGCCCTCCCAGAAGGATCGAAATGAACATGAAGATCAGGAATGGCAGGGCGATCTTCATGCTGCCGCGAAGGACGGAGCGCGGGAGGCCGAGAAAAGCGAGGCCGAGGAGCAGCATGGATGCCGCGAGGCCGCTCCACAGCTGCTGCTGCATCGTCCCGATGACGAGCAGCAGGTAGAGCAGCCACTTCGCGCGCGGGTCAACCCGCAGCCACGCGGCCTCCGGCGGCTTCACTGCCTCGCCAGCTTCGCGCGTGGCCTGCGGGCTCGGCGCTGCCGCTTGCGGCGCCGGCACCTTGGCGCTGGCGCGTTCGCGCAGCGCCTCTGCGATCGCCGGCGCGGCAAGCGCCGGCGTGAGCCGGTCCGGCGCGATGGCGATGCCATAGCGCGCCAGCTCTAGAGCGGCCTCCACGCAGCTCGGGAGGCCGACCCCCGCGCGCGTCAGCACCTCCGGCGCGCGGCAAAGCTCTTCCGGCGAGCCGTCGAAGACGAGCGCGCCGCGGTCTAGAACGAGGACACGGTCCGCTAGCGGAAAGAACGTGTCCAGGTCGTGCGTGGCGATGACGAAGCCGCCACGCTCGCGCACGCGAATGATGCGCAGCAATTCGCGGACGGCTGCCGCCTCTAAGCCGGCAGTGGGCTCATCCATGAGGAGCCAATCCGGCGCAGTGGCGAAGGTTGTGGCCAGCGCGAGCCGGCGCTGCTCGCCGCCGCTCAGCGAGAAAGGCGACCGATCCATGGCGATGACGCCTCGTGGATCGAGGTCAGCGCAAGCGTCGCGAATGCGTCGCTCGCGTTCGTCCGCCCCGAGCCGATAAGGGCGCAAGGAGTACGCGAATTCCTGGCGTACACTGCGCGCGAACAGCTGCTGCTCTGGGAATTGAAAGATCAGCCCAAGACGCAGGAGATGGGCTTGGTCTACTTTCCGTTTGTGCCACAATGGCTGCTCATCAAGGGTCATCGTTCCTAAGGTTGGTTCCAGAATTCCGGCCATGACCTGCAGCAGTGTTGATTTTCCAGAACCCGTATGACCAATCAACAAGGTTATCGATCCATCCGACAAGTTGAAGCTGATATCCTTCAACAGTTGATGATTAGGGTCATCCGGAGCATCTACCCGAATGTCCTGCAGAGTTATGGGCATAAGGCTGTCACCGCCTTAACCAACTCTTCCATATCGATCGGGAGAATGTCTAGCTGACAACCTTGCTGCAGTAGACCAATGGCTGTCTTAACCACAAAAGGCGGATCAAACCCTAACTCCATACAAGGTGTCATGACAGGGGATTCTCCCCCTTCCCCATAAAAAAACGCTCTCGGCTCCCCATCAAAGGTAATCCGTCCCTCTCCAAAACCAACGACGCGTGTAGCATCCGCCAACTCTTCCAAACGATGGGTAATCCACACAATCGTCATCCCTTGTTTATGCGCTTCACGTACCGCTTCGCGCACTTCCTTCCTTGCCGCAGGATCCAGCATTGCGGTTGGCTCATCTAATACAAGGATCGTTGGATGAGCAGCAAGTGCTGCTGCTAGATTTACCAACTGCTTTTGCCCACCGGATAACGTGTTAAGCGTCCGCTCTAGCGGGATCGTCAATCCAACCGCAGATAAGGTTTCAAGGTACCACGCTTTACGTGCTTCTGCGCTTAAATTTTGCCCATCTGGCAGGAAGTCCAGTTCTTCCTGAACCGTATCTCCAACAAACTGGGCATCCGGTATTTGCAGCACACCGCGAGTTAGCCAGTACTGGTCTTGTTTATGCACGAACTGCCCGCCGGAGAGCGGACTTAAGCCTAATAGTACGCTGGCTAGTGTGCTTTTGCCGCTGCCATTGGGTCCTATGACGACAATCCACTCACCCTGATGAATATCCATGGAGACATCGGACCAGACTTGCCTTCCTTCTCCCGATTCAGTTCGATAGATAACGGAGGCTTTCTCCAAAGAAGCTAAAATCTCTCTGCTCGCCATATGTAAAATGTTCCTTTCACTTTCACAAAAGATGTGCTATCATCTGATTGTCAACCAATGTCGATCGAGTTGGTTGACAATACATCAACAATAACAGAAACAGGAGCGATGAACAATATGAAACTCACTCTTCGCGGCGTTGTTTTTAGTGCACTATTTGCCGCTATTCTCGTTTTATTCAGCTTTGCTAAAATTTCTCTTCCTTTGACACCCGTGCCTATTACCTTGCAAACATTGGCGGTTATGCTAGCTGGCGGACTTCTGGGAGCTCGCTATGGATTCCTTAGCATGGCACTCGTTGTCGTCCTCACAGCCATCGGTTTTCCCTTGCTTCACGGGAATGGCGGTTTAGGTGTCGTCCTCGGACCTACCGGCGGCTTCATTATGATTTGGCCTATTTCTGCTTTGCTTATCGGTCTTATTTTACCTCGGATTCGCGTGAATGGCATCATGGGTTACATCGCCGCCTTCCTTGTCCTTGAAGTATTCGGCTCTCTCATTTTGTATCTGGCCGGAGTTCCTTGGTTAATGTACAAAGTACCTACCTATACATTCGCCAAAGCCATGACAGCAGCGTGCTATCCATTCTTAATTGGAGATGCTATCAAAGCTGTGGTTGCAGCGCTTATCATTGCACCTGTTCGTCAAGTATTTCCCCCGCAAAGACTTACGGGATCCTCTTCACATAGCGTGGTTAAAAGTAATAGTCCTACCGATCTTAGTATTTAAAACTCTGAAAATGAACAACGGCCTTACAGCCGTAGAAGATCTGAGCACCTACTCAAATCTTTTACGGCTGTAAGGCCGTTTTTTGTATTGCTTTTCGAGTTGGGATATCAAATTTTTACGATTTTGTAATGTGCAGCAAGGAATTTTTATTCGATTGTAATGCCCTGACGTGTAAGCTAGTTCTTGTAGACAACAGCACGATGCAAAAAACAGCGCAACCCAAACATCAACGAATAGGAGCGTTATATATGAAAAATAGCAAAAAGACGTTAGCCGCATTAACCATCACAGCAACCGTAGGTTTATCAGCCATTCTTCCGTTCAATGCACTAGCAGCTAATCCTTTTACGGATTCTGCAAACTCAGCTCAAGTTCAAACAGCGATTGAAAAATTAGCACAGCAGCAAGTTGTATCTGGTTATGAGAACAACAGCTTCAAACCGAATCAGACTGCAACTCGCGCAGAGGTTGCCAAAATCGTCGCATTAGCGCTTCACGTGAGCATGGACCCAGCTGCAGCCAACCATTTTAACGATGTATCAAAAGGTGATTGGTACTATTCCTATGCAGTTACTCTTGAGACTCAAGGTGCCATGAAAGATACTGCCGGACAATTCCGGGGAGGTCAATCCATCTCTTCCGACCAACTCGCTGACGTGATTGCGAACGTGTTAAAAGTTGAAAAGACAGCGGTTGAAAAGCTGCCAAGCTTTGCATCTGTCACAAGCAGTCAAGTGACGCGTGGCCAAGCCGCTCTGCTTATTTTTGAAGCACAGCAATTAGCGCCTATTCAAGTGACTAAGCTCCAAGCACTGAATGCCATAACATTGCAAGTTACTTTCTCGGCACCGATTCCGGCGGCAGAATTGGAACTCGATCAAGCGTCCAAAAACTTTGTTTTTGATAACGGCTTGGCGATCAATAATGTTCCACGGTTAAAAACAGGTTCCAAATCCACCTACATTGTTCCAGTTCCTACTCAAAAAGCCGGGACAACTTACACGCTGACCTATAAAGGGAAACCTGCTGGTACTTTCACAGCGAGCACGGACAAAATCGCACTGAAATCCACGGCTCAGGTAGCGAGTGATTTGTTTGAAGTTGAATCCACTTTAGCTGATGGTGTCGCTGACTACGGTTATGTGATTGCAGCTTACAGCAAAAGCCGCCCAGGCTCATTCATCGTTGACGAGAACAATAGCTATAACGGCAAAACGTATCAAATTCTTTCATCCATGCGTAACCGTCAGGTGCAAATTACCCCTGAGGGCGGCGCAACAATGACAGCCAACTACTTGCCATTCACACAAGCAACCGATGGCCGACAAGCACCTAAGTTTATTCTACCTAACGGAGAAACGTTTAAATCTGGTGTCAAATATACCGTTTCGGCTGATTGGGCTACTCTCGCGAATCCAACTTTTACAGCCAAAGAAATCGCACCATTGACGATCCAATCTGCTGCCGCAGTTGATACGAAGACGATCGCTGTTACACTTTCGCAAGATCCTAAGGATGAAATTTTTGTATCTCGCCGAGTTACACTTACCGCAACTGATGGTACAGTATTAACTGCCGAATACACGCTGACTTCACGTAAAGGTGCTGTAGGTACTTTCGCTCTTCTTAATAACGCTCAACTTGTTCCAGGCACTTCTTATACCGTTGCTCCAGTGGGCAAATGGTCTACGGCAACAGGCGTCACTTTGACTTTAGCCAAATAATCTTTAAAGATGAAGAGATCCGAGGGTACCTTGAATGAGGTGCTCTCGTTCTATTATTTATCTCTATCCCACCAATCCGAGGTGAATTGCCATGTTACGTAAAAACCATTCATTCCTGACAACATTGACTCCGCTCACGCTGCTTCTTCTATTAATAGGCTGCGTCGCGTCCCGATGCGGCAGTTGGTTCCAACATCGGGTCAACGGCAGCACCTATCCCTACACAGTCAGCACCTTCAACAACACCTGCCGTGAGTCCAAAACCAACAAATACCAATCAGACTGATGCTTCCGAAACCATTCTGATGGTTACACATTCCAAGAGTGACTATATCTCTTTCTTAAATCCAGCTTCCGGCAGTTTCGAGAAACTCATCGTCGGTCAATCTCCTTTCGCTATTGCGGAAGGCCCTAACCATCGCGCCTATGTGTCAACAGCGGAAGGTGTCGCTGTTGTGGATACCCAGCTGCGCAGACGCGTAGCCCTTGTTCCCTACCAAGCCGACATTGGGAAGATTGAGTTTGGTGAATATCGTCCCGGTGGCATGGGCATCGCTGTGTCGCCTGACGGCCGATTCGTCTATGTAGGTGTTTACTTGCCCGGCCGCAGCAAAAGCCAACTCGAAATCATGGACACGGAGAAACTCTCCATGACAGGTAGTGTTACCGTCGGAATCCGACCGTTTGATGTCGTAACCAGCCTCGACGGCCGTGAAGTTTACAGCATCGACCACGATTCTTACTCCGTGACGGCTATTGATCTTGCCAGTAACAAAGCTCGCACCCTTGACGTTGCTCCTTATGGTCGTGGCGGCTATGAGAAGCCCCATTATGCGGCGGTTCGTTCCGATGGGCGTCTACTTTTGCCTTACCAAGGCCGAGGCCTCGTCGTTCTTGACCCTGTAAGCGGCAAGTATGAGACGAAGCCGCTAACCGGCAACACGCATCAGGAAGGGGTTGCTCTCACACTTGATGGTAAGCAGCTGCTCATCGTCGGCATCGGCGCTGCTGGCAGCGCAACCGGCAAGCCTAACTTAACCGTGCTCGACATCGCTGCGCATGCCGAGAAAATCATCCCTTTGGCCCGTATGCACCAAATGGTCGCCAGTAGCGCAGACGGTCGTTACGCTTACCTAACAGGCGGCGTTACTTATGCCGATACCGGTTGGAACGGCATGACCGTTGTTGACTTGGACTCTGGCGCAGTCCGCGACTTCGAAATCCCAGATTATCCACTGGATGTGCAGCTGCTGAGTCGGTAAGGTGGTTTTTCATGGTTAAAAAGTTAACAAGCATCCTTCTCGCTCCGAGACGTCCTTTTCGGACTTCTCAACAACACTTTGCTACTTTTTCGGTGATAAGAAGTCCAATTTCGGCCTCTCAGCTCATACTGGTATGTGATCCGAAACCAAAAAGCCCCTTACCCGATAAAAACGGGCAAGGGGTCTTTTCTATGGGATCTTATCTTCATTCCATCATCCATGCTTCGCCATATAACCCACCCCAGGGTAGGTTACAATAATCTCCACAGTTTCCTGCCCCTCTGCAAGGCTCTTGATCTTCTGGCGAATTCTCGCTATCGTGACCCGCAGATATTCAACTTCATCGCGGTATTCACTCCCCCAGATTTCGCTCAGCAGCTGCTCATGGGTCATAACTTTGCCTGCATGCTGCAAGAGCAAAGCAAACAAGTTATACTCGGTCTCCGTAAACTTAACCTCCGTATCTCCCAGCCATATTCGACGCTGAGCTAGATTAGCTGTCACGGGGCCGAGCGTGATTTCGCTCGTTGTAACTGCCGTTGTCATGCGGCCGTCCATCCGGCGAAGCACGGCGTTCACGCGGGCGAATAGCTCGTCTAACGAGAACGGCTTCGTCAAATAATCGTCCGCTCCTAGGTTGAGTCCTTGCACTTTATCCGCTCCATTGCTCCGCGCAGTCAGCATGATGACTGGCACGCTGGAGTAGGAGCGCAGCCTTTTGAGAACGTCGAATCCGTCCATGCCTGGCATCATCAGATCAAGTAAAATCAAATCCGGATCAAATTCCTCAACTTTGTCGAGCGCTTCAGAGCCGCTCTGACAGGCCAATGTTTCGAAATCCAACGATTTGAGGTTCGCTGCAACGAATCGTACAATTTTAGGCTCATCATCGACGATCATAATCTTCTTCTTGTTCATGTCTAGCTCTCCTTCCCTTGAAACCTCGGTATGGAGAGGATAAATGTGCTTCCCTCACCAGGCTTGCTCAATACGCGGATCTCTCCGCCGTGCGCTTGCATGATCCCCTTGCAGATCGCAAGACCGAGACCGGTTCCGCCTGTTTGACGGCTGGATGACACATCGACTCGGTAGAAGCGATCAAATATTTTATCCACATGCTCTGCCGATATCCCAATGCCATTATCTTGAACTTCCAAATGAACATATCGGTCATCCGCTTTAGCGGTAATTCGAATGATAGGATGCTGCTCATTATATCGAACCGCGTTCGTGAACAAGTTCACGAGAACTTGCTCCATCCGAAGCTTGTCCGCATAGACCAAAGGAATATCCTCGTCCAGCTGCACCTCGAATTGGGTATGCTCATAATTCGCCTGCTGCGGCAGCCTTCTCTTGGCGCTTTCCACAACAGCATCCAGCCGGAGCGGCTGCGGATTAATTCGCATAGCTCCCGACTCGATCTTGGAGATATCTAACCACTCATCAATCAGATCCTGAATGCGCCCGATGTCCTCATGAATGCCCTCCAGCAGCTCCTGTTTAAAGCTCTCTTCCCACTGAGCATCCACACGAAGCAGTGTCTCAACACCGCCGCGGATACTCGTAATTGGTGTTTTAAATTCATGGGATGCAAGGGAAATCAGATCATTCTTAAGCGCATCGATTTCATGCTCCTTCGTCATATCACGCCACACATAGCCGCGGCCAAAAACCCGCCCTTCTCTAGCCACTTGAAACGCCGAAACCATCATAAAGCGCTCTTTGCCAAGCTCGGATTTCACCGTAAATGCACCCTGCACCCTAGGCTCAGCAGTAAGCACCTGGAGTTCGTCTTGTCGCTCGGGCAGCAAGAAAGCAATCCTTTCAAACAGCGCAGCCTCATTCATAGCCCTGAGCTCAACCATCGGAATCGCAAAGATTTCGGCCATCCGATGATTAGCATAAACAACATTATGCTCCACGTCGATCAGGACAACCGCATCGGACATGCTTTCCAGAACGGCGTTCAAGGTCGCATGCTCGTCCTGCAGCCGCTGGGTCCGTTCCTCTACACGATTCTCAAGCTCGCTGTTGAGCTGCAGCAGCGCTCCTTGATTTTCCTTAATTTGCGCAGCCATCCGGAAGAAATGATCAGCCAGCAGTTGCAGTTCCAGAGGTGCCCCCTGAGGAACTATCCTTTTATCTAATTCCACGAATGCGCCTCCCGCAAGACGCTGCGTATAACCAACCAAGGCGTGAATGGTTCCATTCAGCCGTTTTGCCAGAAAACTGCCCAACAGTACAGTCAAAATGAGAGTGAACACCAACAGCAATATCGTGATGCGGAGTGATTCGATGAAAGCAGCATTGACCGCGGTTTTGGACTTACTGACCCACACGGTCCAATCGATGTCAGGGATGACTTTGTAAGTAATCAGTTCTTTATGCGTGGAGGTGCTTAATTGATAAGTTCCTTCCCCTTGTCGCTGGACCCGGGCATCTTCGGCAGCAGGCTCCTTTGATAAATCCGCCATGGATTCCGTCAGCGCTGCGTTCGGATGATAAATCGGTTTACCTGCATGATCCAGAACAACCGGATACGCTTCTTTGCCGTAATCATATTTGGTAACAAGCTCCTTAATAGGAGCCAGTTCAAGTACGGCGAGCACAAACCCATCAGCTTGCTTATTTCCCTTATAAACAGGTACAGCAATCGCGACTGCCGGCTGATTTAACCCTTCTGGTCCCCGAAATAAGGAGGATATTATGGTCTTTTGCGCGGTTTGCACACGTTTGGTATAGTCTCGTTCTTTGAGATCGGTGCCGATGAGTGAGTTATTCGCAGCCGAATGAGTCGCTTTAATGATTCCATTTTGATCAACGACGTAGATGCCCGTAAAGCCTGCCAAGTTTTCTTGCAGCGATTGCAGCTTCAGCGTTAAACTCTCTCGTGTTCGGAAAGCAGCATCAGATGCCGAAATTGTAGCAGCTAACGTTTCAACCGCATTTCGATGATAGTACATGTAATCTTGGATGGCATCCCCTAGACGATAAGTTGTCTGCCGCTGATTCTGATTGGATTCCTGCGTAATATGGGTAATTTGAGAAACTTGAAAACTGCCTAGAATGAGAATCGGAATCATCGCCATAATAGCGAAAGTTATGGTCAAATGCGATCGCATAGAATAATGTTTCAAAACATGGTTCCTCCGCTCCAGCAACACTATTCGTAGATGTGTTCATTAACTCTATTTTACCATTAGCAAAAATGTAATGAAAATGAAATCTGAGATTCATCTAGTTTTAATAAAGTAGGCCTATAATAAAGTTCGACCCCCCTTTAAAATATACTTAGACCCGCAGCCCGTTGCTGTGGGTCACTTTTTTGTTATAATGTATAGAAACAACACGAAAAAGGGCGGCTTCTTATGGAAAATGACCAAGAATTGATTACGACCAAATTTCGCGAAATTAAAAATGTCATCTCCTCCTATTTGATGCAGGTGCTGCCTCACTTTCACATTACACCGATTATGATGTATGTCTTGGAGTTTCTGCGCAAACACCCTGAATGCATCGCTGTGGATATCTCCAATGAATTCGGGCTAACTAGAGGAGCTATCACTCAGCTGTTAGATAAATTGGAATTGCAGGGTTTGGTCATCCGCAAGCCGCATCCCACTAGTCGCAGAAGTCAGCTCGTTCAAATGACGGATAAAGGAAATGAACTGATCAATAACATTTTAGCTGCGTATAATAACAAAATCGAACAGCTATTCACCCCCTACTCCAAGGAAGAATTGGCTTCACTCAAACAGCTTTTAGAAAAATTGCCGCTATAATCCCAACGCCCTGTTGGGATTTTTATTTTTATCTTGACTAATTTGTTTAATCATTATATTGTTTAGTTAATAAACAGTTTAAAACTTAAACACATAAGGAGTGTTTTGAATGAATAAAATTATTGCAATTACCGGAGCCTCATCGGGCATTGGATTAGCGACTGCACTGAAATTTTCTGAGATGGGTTGGACGGTTTACGCTGGTACACGCAACGTAGAACGTGATCAAGAGCAATACGGCCATCAGGCTAATCTTCATTTTATCGAAATGGAAGTTACCAGCCCTGAATCCATGGAACAGGCATTTGCTGTTATCGAAAAGAACCACGGTCACCTTGACGTTTTGTTCTGTAACGCAGGCTTTGGATTTTTGAGAGCCTTGGGGCAAGCGACTATGGAGGAGATTCATAGCGTTTTTGATACGAATGTGTATGGGGTTATGCATACGATTCGCGCAGGACTACCGCTTCTTCGCAAGTCAGATGCTGGGCATCTGATTGCTACAACGAGTGTCGGCGGCCTAGTCGGACAACCCTTTAATGAGATTTATTGCGCGGCTAAATTTGCTGTTGAGGGATTGTTAGAAAGTTTGGCTACCTACTACAAGCCTACATTCAATATTGATGTCACGCTGCTTGAGCCCGGAGCGATTGCAACTAATTTTAACAGCACCGTCCTCGCTCACGTTCAAAAAACAGGCGGCATTCTAGAGGATGAATATAAACCCATTATCACACAGTATTTGGACAACTTCTCAAAGCGGAATTCGGTGCCTCAAACGTCTGAATCGGTTGCAGAGGTGATGGTTCAATTAGTCACGGAGCTGGATCCGAAGCCATTGCGCATTCGAACTTCAGAAGCTGCGGAAGCTTTCGTCCAATATAAAGTGAGTCATGATCCTACTGGCCTAGACGGCATGCTCAACACACGTAAGCTGCATTTGAATATGTAACAAAATCAAATACCACCTCGGAGCGTAAAAACGTTCCGCAGTGGTATTTTTTAAATCCAAAAAAAGATTGCATAAACTAATATCATTAGTTAATATATTATTATAATTAGTTTATTACTGGATGGGAGTGTTATTTGCATGATGATCATGATGAAAGCCGCCAATTTGGGCTTACGTTTTCTGTTGGAGCTTTGCATCCTTGCTTCCCTTTGTTATTGGGGATTTCACGTTGGCAAAGGAGGGCTGCTCAAAGGCGTTCTGGGCATTGGGACTCCACTGCTTGCAGCCATCCTATGGGGCATGTTCGTTTCACCGAAAGCATCAATAACCGTCTCTCAGCCTCTTCAATTTATCATCGAACTCGTTATTTTCGCAGTTGCCATCATAGCTCTTTATGTAACCGGCAAACATTCTCTCGCTATTTGTTTCGCTCTTTTTTACATCCTTCATTGCATACTGAAGTTCCTATGGGAGCAATAAATGGCGGTCACATTTGGGCGACAAGCAGCCCATCTTTTACAATTACGGTGTACGCGGTTAGACTTTTTGAAGGCACGTTTAGACACACGCCTGTATGCGAATCGAATTCCCAACCATGCAAGGGACATACCAATTCCCCGCTTTCCTCTTCTACCAAACCCCCAGCATGCGGACATTTGCGCGACACTAAACGGTAGCTACCCAGTTCGTCGTTTTTCAAAATCCAGTACTTTTGGCTTTCAATCTCAACTTCTGCGGGTAGATCTGTGAATCGCTCTTCTGGACCCAGTTCAATTTCCTTCATCCTAATCCTCCTAGTAAAATGGCAAAATGTTGATTACCTCTGTCTTACTAGTTTATCGCAATCCACAAGCTTCTACACATAATTTCCCACAATGTTACGATAGGATGTCCATAATCTTTCGGTACAGTAAGGGTGTAAGGGACATGACAAACTAACCTCCCTACAAGCTACATATAACCGAGAGGAGTTTTCTAAAATGAAAACACAATGGAAAAAACGCGCAGCTCAAACTAGCCTGCTAGCCGTAATCGCAACTATCGCATTCGGAGCCGTCAACGCATCCGCAGCAGACACGAACAAAGAAACGAAATCGATCCAAGCCGCCGTCCAAATCTCACAACCTGAAGGCAGCAAACCAGTCATGATGTTCCGTACATCATCCGCTAGTGCAGGTTTACTGATGCAGCCATCGCATGAGCGCAACTACTGGAAAATGCTTGCCAGTACCTATGCACCAGAAACCTTATCCGACTGGAAAAAGGCGCTGGAAGATCGCAAACAGGTCGAAAATGAATTTCCAAAGCCTGCTTTTGCCAAAAAAGTGATCATTAAGAAAGATGCTGAGACCGGTAAAACAGAGGAGAAAGTCCTGACTGAAGGCGATGCGCTTCCATTAGAAGGGCTCCCAGCTTCCGTTACTGCCGTCCCAGCCCTTCCTTCTGTTACCATCCATTCAGATGGTGAATTAACGCCGCCTACAAAAGATATCATGATCAAACAACTGGTTACCCAAGCACTCCCATATGAGGGTGCAGTAGCTGGTGATATAATGAAAGCGGAGCTGCCCGAATCTTTCAAACGACAGCAGAAATTAACAGAAGCGGTGGAAGCAGATGATGCCGCGGCGATTAAAAGCTTATTGCCTGAATTGTTGAAGGATTATGTGAAGCAAACCGAAGATCTTCGCGAGTTGACGAAGAAATTAAAAACAGAAATTCAAACACCAACTGAGAAATAAAGATGGTTTAGTTAATTGAATCTAGTGGAACTGATCGCATTTGAGCTGATCGGCTCCACTTTTTCCCTATGTAGTCAGGAAAGTAGGAGATTATGCACATGTATCACATCTATCTGGTGGAAGATGAAGAGGATTTAAGAGGCGTCCTGGCAGCGTATTTAGAGAAAGAGGGGTGGCACGTGCGATCGTTCCCCGACGGAACTTTAGCCCGAGAAGCAATCTCGGAGCGGCCGGACTTGTGGGTCCTCGATATTATGCTGCCCGGCGTGGATGGTTATCAATTGATGCGGGAAATCAAGGCGGATCAACCGATGCAGCCTGTTATCTTCATCTCCGCGCGGGATGCAGATATTGATCGGATTATTGGACTAGAGCTAGGAAGTGATGACTATCTGGCCAAGCCCTTTTTACCGCGGGAGCTCGTGATTCGCACACGTAAATTGCTTGAACGCGTCTATGGGGACCGAATTGGCGGATCCTTGACAGCCGCTCAAGAACGCCGCGTGAAGCTGACAGTTGGCCCCTATTTGATCGATGAGCAAGGCCGCATCGTGACTGACGCCGATGGAACGAATCCGGAGCTTACGTCGAAGGAATTCGAGCTGCTGCTTTACCTAGTGAATCACCATGGACAGGTACTTGAACGTCAGCAGGTGCTAACCGCTGTCTGGGGCATCGATTACTTCGGTACGGATCGTGTCGTTGACGATTTGGTACGCAGATTACGCCGTAAACTGCCGGAATTGCGACTTGAAACCGTATATGGTTACGGATATAGGATGGTGAAAGCATGAGAATGCGTCTGGGAAATTGGCCTCTTGCGGTCAAGCTATGGGGGGCGTTCGCTTCCTTAACACTTTTGATTTTCACACTGCTCGCCATTCTGCTTCCTTGGACATTGAAGGGGTTTTTCACTGAGCAGCTATATGATATTTTACTCGATACACAGAGCGGTCTTCGTGTGGAAAGCGGCAAAGCGGCGACTTTTGCAATCCCCGCGGAGCCAATCATTCAACTTCCGATTTCTAGTGTTGTACAGGGTATACCTATGGACAAGCGCATTTTGGTTGTACCGAAAATGGACCTCAATGAAGCCAACAACCTCCTCCCTAATTCGACTTTGACGACACGGACAACGGCGCCTTTGCAAGCGACATTGAGCGGACCCGCGATTCAGCATTTCATGATAAGCGGTACGGCCAGCAATCAAACATGGGCTTCGAGCGCTGCCATTAGCGAGCCATTTGTGCAGGCTATGGAGAAAGATGCCTTCGCACAACAACTGCCCGTAGAGAAATATACGCGGAATATTGAGAACAAGAGTATCTTCTATGTGATTCGCAAAGAAGGTGATCTAGCTAAGCCCAACTTCATCGTCTCGTATGCTTGGGGAAATTATCGCAACGACCTCGTGATGACGATGTTTGGCAGGCTCATGCTGCTGATGGTAGGTCTTATCGTCATTAGCTGGCTCCCCTGTCTGGGAATAGCTCGCTATTTCACACGTCCACTCGTTCAGATGGAGCGCCATGTCGGGCGGATGGCCGAACGTGACTGGCACGAGCCTATCACAACAAGCCGCAAGGATGAAATTGGCCGGCTAGCCAAAGCGATTGAATCCATGCGGCAGCGGTTAGTGCGCCAGGATCGGGCACAGCAATTCTTCCTGCAGCATACGTCTCACGAGCTGAAGACGCCTGTGATGGTGATTCGCAGCTATGCGCAATCTATTCAAGACGGCGTCTATCCGAAGGGAACCCTCAATGAGAGCGTTGGCGTTATTATGAAAGAGGGCGAGCGGCTGGAGAAACGGATTCGCGATTTGCTGCTGCTAAATAAGTTGAACTATTTGACGGCCCGCGAGAAGCCGTTTCAGCCTTTTGAGATTAGTGCTGTTATTGAGGATGTGGTTGAGCGGCTGCGGTATCGGCGTCCTGAAATCAAGTGGGAGATGGATCTCACTCCTCATACCCTACTCATCGGTGATCAGGAGCAATGGAAAATCGCTATGGAAAATATGCTCGACAACCAGCTCCGCTATGCCAAAAGCTGCATTCGTATCAAGGTCAAATCAGAGTCATTCGACAATAAGAATGAGTTACAAGGACAACCCTCTTTATCTGAGTTTTGTATAAGTAATGATGGCCCGCTTCTTGATCAAGCTATCGCGGACAGCCTTTTCGAGCCCTTCCGCTCCGGCGGAGATGGTCAATTCGGACTCGGACTCGCCATCGTGAAACAAATCATGGACCATCACGGCATGACGGTTCGAGCGGCAAACCAGAAAGATGGCGTATCCTTTTATATCGAGCCTGGGAAGCATGCAGACAAATCTAGCGTCCCAAAAGTTTCATAAGGACGAAAAAGCACAAGTAACAGGGAATCGTTTCCTGGTCGCTTGTGCTTTCTTCAAAGTGAATGGCCGTGCACTTTAACATTTCCGTTCTGAGTGCTATTATATTTGTATTCGATCTTTATGATAAGTACATACTTCGGAGTAGTATAGATACCTTTAAAGTATATAGGTACTATAAAGTACCCTTATTTTCAAAAGGAGGTTTACGACTATGGCCTATAATGTTCCAGTTGAAGCCACACTTGATGTGATCGGCGGTAAATGGAAGGTCGTCATCTTGTGTCATTTGGACAAAGGCGACAAACGAACAAGCGAGCTAAAGAGGTTAATGCCTGACATTACCCAGAAGATGCTTACTCAGCAGTTACGCGAATTGGAACAAGACGGAATGGTGAAAAGAACAAGTTATGATCAAGTACCGCCGAAAGTGGTCTATTCCTTAACCGATTATGGTTGGTCATTCAAACCCATTCTGGATGCCATGTGCAGCTGGGGAGAGCAACATATGAAAGAAAAAAATATGGAACCCCTATTAACTCATTAGTTTAAACGCTGAGCTATGATGGTTTACAAGTAACTAATCTCAGGAGGTGTTTACTTTGAAGATCATGATTTCAGCTTCGGAAGCCATGGAAAAAGGAGTCTGGTCAGAGATCCTTCGACTCTTCGGGAGAGATAAAGATGAGGAGATATGGCCTCAGGAAGAGTTTATTTTGACGGAGGAGCAAGCGCTTAAGTTGAATCTTATAAAGAAATGACTTATAACGATGCCAAAGAAGGCCAACCAATAGTAATAGTGGGTGGTCTTTTTTCTAGTACTTTTAGAGGAGGGCAGCCTATTCACTGGCTTTAGGCGCGTTAGCGCCGGGTCCGCTGGACTTAGCCAATGCAGGTGTGTATGATGAATCCACTTCCTCGGCATACCTCTTGCAGACCACGGATCGCTTGCGATCCGCTGCGGGAAATGGTGATAGCTGATGGGGCCTTGAGTTGCTAGCAAAAATTGGTTGGTTTTATTTCTTCTAATTCAATATTTTGGATCGTACTATAAAAATAATACCCACATTTGATGTGGGTGATTCATTGACCATTCCAGTTCATAGCTCCGTGTATGAAACTTAAAATAACGACTTGATCTTCTTCAATTCTATAAATCATTCTATATCGGTGAATAAATATTTCTCTTACATCCTGATCGTTAACTTCAGGTACGATTCTCCCTCTATTCGGAAAAAGGTTCAACGTTTTAGCTCTTTCCATTGCATCATATAAAAATGAGAGAGCGTATCCTGGGGAATCTTGATGTATATATTCTACTGCTCTTTCTAAATCATTACTTGCAGTTTCAGTCCATACTACTGATTTAGCCATTTAGACATTCGTTTCTCCATTTCTTCATGAGATATAACGTTACGCTTGTCTAAGTCATCAAGTCCTTGTTGGATCTTCTTTCGAACATATAATGTATACTGAATGTCTTCGAGTGAGCAATCATCAGGTAAATTGTCAATTATTTGTTTCACTTCGTCTTTAAGCATGATTATCACCTCAAAAATAATTATAACATATATTCCAATTTAACTTCTACGAAAACACCCACACAATAAGGGTTTTAATAAATATCACTTCGCCCTTTTAGCTAACGTTCTTGTATTCACGAACCCGAGAAGCTTAAGGCGCGTTAGCGCCGGGTCCGATGGACTTAGCCAGTGCAGGGGTGTCTGCCTGAATTCACTTCCTCGAAATGCCTCGGGCAGACCAAGGAGGCTTATCCCCCGCCGCGTGAATACGGTGTTAGCTGATGTCATTGCCTTCTATGAGCTGCTTAATCGGTCATTTAGTATCTCTTTAAGTTTCAACGCTTTAGTATTAAATGGATCTATTTCAAGTATTCTTTCTATCCAGTTTAATGACTTAATATAATTTCTAAGTTTGTAGTGTATTCTACTTAGTTCAAAAGACAACTCAATATCAAATACCCTAAGGTTAAATAATCTTTCCAAATATTCTAAGGATACTTTATAATTATTTACTTGAATATTCATCAATCCTATATTCCATAAAGCATCTTCATTATCTGGATTTTGTTCAAGAAGCTTATTAAGCTCAAATAAAGCCTCTTTACGGTGATCTAAATTCCAAAGTACTAATCCATAATTTAATATTGTTTCTTCTTGGTTTCTATTAAAATTTAGAGATTCTTCATATGCTTCTTTTGCCAGGACTAAGTTATTGACACGTTCGAAATATACGCCCAGGTAATAGAAAGTGTCTTCTGATTGATTATTTACTTAATTGCTTTCTTAAACTGATCATAGGCTTCAGTAAATCTTCCTTGCATTAAATATACGCGCCCTATATTTGTAATTGGACGCTCCCAAGTCGGCTCTAACTTACTCAGCCTATTAAACCAATCTAATGCTGCTTCATAATTTCCCAACGTCAACTCGCAGCATCCTAAATAATTCATCGAATCTGTAACATCTACATTGATTGTATATGATTGTAAAAAGTAACCATACGCTTCCCTGTACTTACCCTCTGCATATAAATCATCTCCTTGGTTATACAGAGACATGGTTAATCCTCCTGGAAATACTTCTAATATAATGCTGCAATGATTTCAGCTAAAGTTGTTGTGTTCCCGACGCCTTACCGACTTAAGCCCCATAGGGGCGGCCGCGACGCGGTTAGTCGGAGCAGGTGTGTCTGCTGAATATGCTTCCCCGAAGTTCCTCTTGCAGACCAAGGCTCCGTAGGAGCCGCAGCGTGAATATGATGTTATCCGATGCCCATTCGCTCCTCTGAGATACTAGACAAAATACTTTCAATCTGTTCTCGAGTAATAATAAAAATATTTGTTGTATCGAAGGTATTCTTCTCAGCGCTCTTTAAGAAACTTAAATAATTTAAGGTTTTAATAAACGCTCTGAATTGCCTTTCATTCCAAGGTATAAGTATAGCTACCCTGCCTAATGCAGAAGCGTTAATAATTCCACCAATTAAATGTTTTTGAGTAACAGCATTTTCTATTTCAATAGATATAAAGCACCTAGCATTTAAATTCATAAAAAGTTTTTCATCTAAATCTGAAACTATATTATATGAATATCTTCCTAAATTATGTAGATGTGAACTTAATAATCTCGTACAAAAATCATAAACATTTTTATTTCTAATTAATTGATTGTAATCAAGTATGTATGATTCTTCATAGGCGAAAGGACCAACTACGAGATCTAATCGCGGAGAGTAAATATCGCTACTAATTGAAGCTGACCATTCGGTCCTTATTAAGTGTTGGTCGAAAATCACCTCCAATTTCTCTGCTAACTGTCTTTGAAATATTGCCACTGAATTGTGAACTTCTCTAGGGAAATGATCTCTTCTCATTTAATTATCTCCTATTTTGAATGGGTTTCGGATAAAGTTCTTGTATTCACGAACCCTCACTGGCTTAAGGGAGCGTAGCGACCGGGTCCAATGGACTTAGCCAGTTCAGGGTTGTCTGCTGATTTCGCTTCCTCGAAAACCCTCTTGCAGATCAAGGGCCGTTAGGCCCGCCGCGTGAATACGGTGTTAGCTGATGCCTCCGGCAACTCGAGTTACAATCAAGATTCCTTATTAAAATCTCTTACAAATTCTACTATATCTTTGAAGTATGGTATTTCTAATAGTATAGGGTTAATTGTTTTTAATTCAGTTACAAATTCTTTGGTTTTGTTTATTAGCTCATCTTCAAACTGTTTCCAGTTTATAGTTTGATCTATGATTTCAGATTTCCGTGCTCCAATTAATAATTCCTTATTAATCTCTATGACCTTCATTCTTCCAACCATTAAAAACCTTAATTCACTAATGGTCAATAGATCGTCTTGTTTGCATATTTCTAGCCATGTTATTGGGTTTTCAATGTATTTGACAGCAACATAATTACTCTTTTTCAAGCACTTGTAAGCTTCTATAAGATGTGAAAAATGAGTGCTTATTATTTCTGATAATCCACGAATTTCCTGCAATTCTTTCTCATTATCACTTGATGGGTAATATAAGTAACAGTGCTTGTTGATCTCCATTGAAAACCAACCATATATACTCTTGAACTCTCTTGTAATATCTTCATAATTTAATTTTTTTAATTCTTTAATGTCTTCTTCAAAGATTTTATACCTTATTAAAAAAATGCTACTCACCTCAATTACTAGCAAAATGTGTTTCAATATTTTCAGAGGTTTCAGCTAACGTTGTTGTATTCACTACGCCCCACCACCTTAAGCCACAAAGTGGCGGCCGCGATGCGGTTAGGTGGTGCGGGTGTGTCCGCCTGAATTATCTTCTCCGAAATGCCTCGGGCGGACCGAGGGCCGAATGGACCGAAGCGTGAATATGGTGTTAGATGATGTCACAGTCCCTCAGTTAAGCTTACAAATTCCTCTTTATCTTCTTGTAAATAGTTCTTAACAGGTTTTTAAGTTTACTAGGTTTAACAATCCGAATATCCTTGACCTGAATATCACCTTTTAGTTGATAAAGACCTTCCCTTTGATTTCCTTTTAGATAGCTTTCAAACAGTTCAATTCCAGAGTCATATTTGTCCTTAAGATCACTTCTAGCTGGATCTTTCATTCGCAATTTTAATTCTCCCAAAATTTGTTCAACCTCAAAGTATTCTAATTTCATCATCCTACTTGAACAATATGTATCGAAGCTTGAAAAAGCCCCTATTAGAAAATCATCTAGGAACATATTCTTCCCATTTTAAATCAACTTCTCACCTAATTTATGAAAATCAAATCCAACAGACCACGCTTGAATGGACCATTTTGCTTCTTCTAAAAATAAATCCCTAATAAGTTCTAATGGAAAGTATAACTGCTCGTTCTCCATCACAAAATTAATTACTTCTCTTCTAAATTCTTGATTTGAATCAGAAAACTCTTTTGCATGGTTTCCATTCTAATTAAAAATAATTTTGTTTTGCTCTTGGGAACTGTATCCCGTTGTAAAAGATAATAGCTCCATTAAATTCGCCCTTTACTGTGATTTCATCTAACGTTCTTGTATTCACGAACCCTCACCACCTTAAGGACCGTTAGGTCCGGCCGCGATGCGATTAGGTGGTGCAGAGTTGTCTGCCTGAATTTACTTCCTCGAAACCCATCTGGCAGACCGAGGGCGTCAGCCCGAAGCTTGAATACGGTGTTATCCGAAGGAACTGGCCTCTTAGAATTGCTCACAAAATGTTTTCATTGACTTCAAGTTGATTAAAGTAATGGTTAATGTAATATGTATTCATCTCAGTGTATAAATTATATATTTCCCAACACTCAAACCCCCTTGGTGGAATGACCTGTTCTTGTTTAGTAGTTAAATACATATTTATTGAATGCTGTTTAGAAGGTCTATTAAATATTGAGTAAATAATTGTAATATAAAAATTATTAAACCTTTCACTATAGACATTACTTGGATGTTCGTCATCAAAGTGGAACTCTCTTTCATTTCCACTTACAACCAGCATGAATCTTAATTGATCTGACAAAGGATTAAACTCGAAGGGTAGTTCAATATGATGATACTTATTTTTAGGGATGTAATTATAGGAACTATCAACGAAGTCTCCGCAAACTCTAAATATTACAGGTACAAAAAGATTATCCCGCTTTAACCCTGGAGTAATATTGTAATAAGGTAGTTTCTCTGTTTCAGTAAATTCGATAGTTCTTTTTATTGTATTTGTATTTACACTTTGAGGGCTATTATGGATAGAGATATGTTGACCTCTATATGGTAAATACATTTCAGAGGCATCTGTATTAATGAGTTCTTGAAATGTATCCTTTGGAATTCTCACCTGTTTTTGTCCAGGAAATTGGATATTTAAATCATTACTCTTTAATTCCACCACAGTAAATAAAGTCTTTAGTACTCCGTTTGTTTTTATTGTAAAACGCTTCATTGATTCACACTCCAGTATTACAGCCTCATCGATTTAGAATTTTATTTGAAAAGTTCAGTTCTTTCGGGATAACGTTGTTGTGTTCCCGAACCCTCACCGACTAAGGCCCTTAGGCCGGGCGCGATGCGCTTAGTCGGTGCAGGGTTGTCTGCCTGATTCCACTTCCCCGAATTTCCTCGGGCAGACCAAGGAGCGTCAGCTCCGCAGCGGGAACACGGTGTTATACGACGTCCTTTCTTCATCGAGTTATCATTCAAAATTGTTTGTTCGATGTTTAATAGTATCTCTAGCTCTTATAAGTCTTTTATAAGGTAATTCTGGAAAGTGGTTACCCCAGAGTCTGAAATACTCTTCATTACCTAAATTTTTTAGTTTTGTAATTTCTCTAAATATAATGTTCATTAATGATTTAAGCTCAACCTTATCTTCATAGACACATACACCTTCATCTAAATCATATGTAGAAAAATTATCATCAAATTCAAAGACATTAAATAAACAAATATTGGTCTCTTGTTTAACAAAAATTCTATATTCACCTAGTTCAGTTTGAACTCTTACAATTACTTCATTGGCACCCTCGGCTAACGTGGAAATCCTATCAGTGAACTCATACACAAAATCAGTTAGAAAAGATCCTGGTATGTAAAACTGTTTGTCATCACTAGTAAAATTTATATTTATCCATCCCAAATGCTCTAATTGTAAAGTAAGATTCATATTTATAAGCCCCAGAATTATGTATTAGAATAATGGTTTAATTAGTTATTTGAACTTATCTAAAGGATGTCGTATAACGTTCTTGTATTCACGAAACCTCACTGGCTTAAGGGGCGAAAGCCCCTGGTCCGACCGGACTTAGCCAGTGCAGGGTTGTCTGCTTGAATCCGCTTCCTTGAATTACATCAGGCAAACCAAGGGCCGCAAGGCCCGCAGCGTGAATACGTTGTTATAAGATGTCCCCGCCTTCGAAGAATTACTGTAGAAATTACTATTCATTAATTAAAATCTGTTTTATTTTTCTTATACATTCCAGATGATGTTCCTCATGTTTTATATGAAATTGGAACATGTTTTTTATTGTTTTCACTCTTGGAATAAATGGTACAATTAGAGGTTGCTCTAATTTACCCTTCGAGTTTTCAATTATCGATTCTAATTGATTTTCTAAATTACTTACTATTTCCTTAAATACAGGTTCATCTCCCCAGCATTCTTTAGGAACTGTCCCTTTGGGAAAAATAGTATGATAGTGTAATGATTCTCTTCTTTCCAATTTTATATTTGGAAAAATACCATGATCCCAGCCCACTAAAATATGACCCAAATTCCATCTAATATTATTAGAAAAACCTTCAGGTATTAAATCAATTATATTATTCGGTAAATCTCTCACTTCATTTAAGGTTTCGGTTCTTATCTTCTTAAATTTATTGAAAATTTGTTTTTCATTCATAGCATCTCTTTTCCTTAGGATTGTCTAAAAAAGATGCGGGGATTTCTTATAACGTCTTTTTCACGAAATTCGTTGATACAATAAATTCAGTAGTATTTGTGAATTTCGATAATATTTCGGATTGCGGTGGATTTGTGTACTTACTGATGTTAGGTTTACATCAAAGATCAATTTGATCAAGTGGACTCTTAATACGTCCGACATCTTTTACACTACATGAGTATACCGTTCGGTTGTCCGAGTACTTTGATGACCGAGCAATTCCTGGATATACCGAATATCAATGCCTCCCTCTAATAAATGAGTGGCAAAGGAATGACGCAACGAATGTACACTTACCTTCTTCCTTACACCTGACGAAACTAAAGCTTGTTCAAAATTTTTTTGTACGGAACGTTCCGTCAAATGGCGTCCCTCCGTCTGTCCGGGGAACAGCCATACTTCCGGTTTTTCTTGTTGGGAGTACTGTTGAACGATTTCAAAAGCAGTATCGGACAATCATTTTTCAATCTCCTTTCCTGATCAGAATTCCATTGAGGTACTAAGAAAAGTGAATCCGAAGTACTTTCTTTTTGAGAATTGTGCCATATTTGAAGTAAATAACACTCCTCAAGCAATTGAGATTCTATATAAAATTTGCAGTTCTTAAAAACGTTCAGTAGTTGCCTTATCACTTCTATTGTGTAAGGAACAGACCAAACAGAATCTTTAGGAATCCATTTTCTCCAAAAACTTAACAGCCAATTTCTTTTCATTACGCTTTGATAACGATATCTCCATCTCATATCACCTTTTCATTTTATCATTGGTAGAAAATATTGGAAATCGAAAAAGGAAGGTATACAAAGTCCATAAAGACTTTGCAACCTCCCCGATGCTTTCGGTACTTATTTATTTTTTGCAATATTCTATATTTTACCATTAAGGTTGCATAGCGTAAACGGAATTCCTCATGGAAACCTACAACCACCGCAAAACAAAAAAATGCCCCCGATAACCGGGAGCATTCCTATCACATTACACTTAAGCTTTGACTTTTGCTTTAATTTCTTCAAGCGGCTTGTGGTTACCGTATTTCGGGTACTCACGTGTAGATGGAGCCGCCCAGTGAACCGCATTGCTGATAACGCGGCGGATTTGTTCATTGTAGTACGTACGGTACGTCTCGTGTCCAGGACGGAAGTAGAAGATTTTCCCGTTGCCACGGTTGAACGTGCAACCGCTGCGGAAAACTTCGCCGCCTTCGAACCAAGAAACCATGATTAGCTCGTCAGGCTGCGGGATATCGAAGTGCTCACCGTACATTTCTTCTGCTTCAAGATCGATGTACTCGCCGATACCTTCAACGATTGGATGACCTGGAGCAACAACCCAAAGACGTTCCTTCTCATCCGCTTCACGCCATTTGAGGTCACAAGATGTGCCCATCAGCTTTTTGAACACTTTGGAGAAATGTCCGGAATGAAGTACGATAAGCCCCATGCCTTGCCATACGCGCTTTTGAACGCGGTCAACGATTTCATCTTGCACCTCGTCATGTGCCTTATGTCCCCACCAGATGAGGACATCTGTGTTATTCAAAACTTCTTCGGACAAACCGTGTTCAGCATCATCTAATGTCGCATAAGTGACATCAACTGCTCCGCTTAAACCTTCGCCAATCGCCGTATGGATACCATCTGGATACGCTGCGCGTACGACTTCGCTTTCTTTTTCATGACGGAACTCGTTCCAAACCGTTACTCTAAGCTTCTGACTCATCTTCTTATTCCCTCCAAGGTAGCGTATTCATTCATACTTTTGAGTATAGTCACTCCCTCGCCGAAAATAAAGGCAAGATCCTGCCTAATTCTTATTCAATAGTGCCCTTCGCCTTCAAACAATGATATACTCAATACTGATAAACCTTGCGTTTCGCCACTTTTTACGTATTCAAAAATGTCTTTCATAGTAGTGAGTGAGGTATACAAATACATGGACTCTATTCATAGCACTAGCACCTTTACCGAGATTGTTAATGAGGAAGTCATTTACCAGAATCCCTTGCTCTTTTTGAAAATTTGGGAAATGAATTCTGACACCAAGCAGTTTGGGCCTCCAACTCCTTGGCGTTGGCATTCACATATGCAAGTTGAATTTCTTGTCGTCATAGAAGGGCAACTCGGCATCCAAACGAAGCACGACTATACGGTGATGGCACCTGGGGATGTCATGGTTTTGGGCTCGTCCCAGCCACATCGTACACATAAGTATTCGGCGGATGCCTTGCGACAGATCGTTTTTCAGATTGATCTTAAGCAGCATTTTGACCTCAGCACCATGCCCTACCTGCACTGTTTCTCGGAGCTGACTCATCCGCTTGAGCAATTTAATGAGCTTTTTCAAGGCAATGCAGCTGTTAAGCAAGAGGCTTACAACCTTATCATGCAGATTTACGAAGAATCGCAATCCCGCAGGATTGGGTACGAGTTGGCGATCAGTGCAGCGATTAAAAATCTCTTGCTTTTAATGCTGCGCAATGACAACCGAGATTTCTCGGCACTCGCCGAGGACTCCGGCATTTCACGCGTGCGTCCGGTACTAGACTATATCGACGAGCATCTGAGCGAACGGATTTCGGTTGAAGACATGTGCAGTGTGCTTAATTTAAGCTATCATTACTTTATTAAGTATTTCAAAAAGGTCATGGGGATATCCTTCGTCGATTACGTTAATTACAAGCGGATCAAAAAAGCCGAGCGTCTCCTTCTCACAGGCGACCTCAGCATTATGGAAGTAAGCTTTGAAGTAGGCATACTGAATATGGCTCAGTTCTACAAGCTGTTTAAGCGGCATAACCAATGCTCGCCCAAAGAATTTAAACAACGCATGCGCAGTCAATCAGAATTGACGCCTCATCTTGCGCAAGCGGACTAGCCACTTATAGCCTCCACGGGAGAACCCGTAGGAGGCTTTGTTATATCCATCAAGGCAGGAAGCCTTGTTGACTGACAAACACACGCTCCTGCGGGAAATGCCGCAGGAGCTGTTCACGCACGCGCTCGTACGCATCCCGACTGTACCAGTCTGGGAGCTCCAGCGCGTCATAGATAGCGCGCACGCCGATGCGTTCCGTGCGCTTGCCCCCACTGCCATCGCCCATGAAGTAATCGTCGATGCACACCCGACCCACGATGCCCGCGAGCAGCTCGGCGAAATGCTCCGAGCTCGGCAGCGCTGGCGCTATCGTGGCCTGCACGGGAATGCCGCGAGCTGCGAGCTCGCGCAGGGCTTGAAGCCGCGCCGGAATCGGCGGCGCGGACGGCGTGAACGCTCGGCGTATATCCTCGCGGTCGGTCTCGACCGTCATGCTGACTCTTACGCGTTCGCCGAGCAGCTTTAAAAGGTCCGCATCCCGTGTCACGAGCGGGCTGCGGGTTTGAACGAACAAGAAGTCCGGCGGATTCGCGGACATCACCTCAAGGAGCGAACGGGTGATTCGCTCCTGATGTTCGATCGGCTGGTAGGGATCCGTGGCCGATGACATGAAGATCCTTACCGGCCCTTTGCTCTTCGCTTTGGCCAGCTCCTTCGCTAGAAGCGCGGCCGCATTTTCTTTTACATCGACCCATTCGCCCCATGCATCGCTGCGGAATAGTGCGACCGGCATCTGCCTCACGTAGCAGTAGGAACAGGCGAAGGAGCAGCCGGTGTAAGGATTTAGCGTGTGCGTATATCCCTTAAGAAAACCGCTCGCTTTGGTGAGCAGCTGCTTCGCCATCTTCCGGTTTACGTCAATCTTCAAAGACTCACCTCCACTTTTCCCAGTCGAAATCTTCTCCTTCGATTGATGTCCACCCGTGGTGAGGAGGCATCATGAATGTATCGGCGTTGGATAAACTCCAATAGAATCGGTTATCCACTGGCCAGAATTAAAAAGTACTGTAGAAAATCCAATGGATTAGGGTTAATGCACCCATATCCGCTCACAATCACAATCCTGCTCGCTCCAACAACAGCAGCTTCTCCTTATTCCGAAGTCCGCCGCGGTAGCCAGTCAGTGACCCATCCTTCCCCACTACACGATGACATGGCACCACGATAAGCACCGGGTTAGCTCCAATGGCAGTGCCTACAGCCCTAACTGCACTGATTTTATCCAGCTCCTGGGCTACCTGTGAATAACTAAACGTTTCCCCATGTGGGATCTCATGAAGCACATGCCACACCGACTGCTGAAAAGTAGTACCACGCAGATCCAATGGTAATGTAAATGTCGTGCGTAGTCCTTTCAAGTACTCCTCTAATTGAAGGATATATGGCTGCAGCTTCTCTGTATCCTCTACCCAGTTAGGCTCAGGCAGCTGCGCACGTGCCCATTTCGCTAATTCCAACCACGCACCCTCATCTACACCAGGGGCAGGATCTGCCTCATGAAATTGCAAATAGCAAAGTCCCTCATCCGTTGCCGCCATCAAAAAGTTATTCTCCAATAAGTGAACGACTCCCCAGTAGATGGACTTGGTTGGTTTAGTTTGCATCTTCGAACCCTCCTCGGTTATGTTTAAATTGGTTTTATTTGACGGAATTCCGATGGCGAAAAACCGGTCTTTTTTTGAAATATTGTGGCAAAATGTGCCGCATTCGGAATCCCCACTTGAACACCAATCGCATTCACAGGAGCACTCGTCTCTAGAAGCAGTCGTTTGGCCGCTTCGATGCGTACTTGTTGAAGATAAATTAGAGGCGTGACGCCTTGTACGCGTTTGAAAGTCCTTTGCAGATGATAGACACTCGCATAAAAGTGATCTGCCAGGATAGTCAGCGTCATAGGCTCGGCATAATGCTCTTCAATGTGAGCCGCCATAAGCGATACCCATTCTTCATCAGGCAGCCTCACGCCGTCTGGCCTGCACCTTTTGCAGGGTCGATAATTTTCCGAGAAAGCGGCTTGTCGGTTCCCAAAAATCCGTACATTCTCCCTTTTAGGCACCCTTGATTTGCAAGATGGCCTGCAGAAGATCCCAGTTGTCGTCACCGCATAATAAAACGTACCATCATAAGCCGCATCATTCGCAACAATCGCTTTCCAAAACCGTTCTTGCATGACTACCGCTCCTCTCAGCTCGATTTCCCTACTAGCTCAGTATACCCAAACTATGCTGCTCTTGTAAGGGAAGGAAGATGAGAAAGCAAGATTACGAAAGCCGCTTTCAGCGATAATAGAGGAAGAAACTTTATCAGATAAGAGGAGAACTTAACATGCCACATCTTCAATCCTTTGACCCTTCTATCCTAAAATGGTGCGAGCAGACGAGCTCCCTTACACTGCCGCTTCCGGATCCTTTTCGATATGAGCAAAATCTCGATTACTTATCCCGATCCATCAATGAGTGCCTATTCCATGTGGATAACTTAACTATTTACAAGCTGCTTCCGGTTGGGGATAACCATGTACTTTACGCTGTCAACAGTGAGGATAATTCCCGGCTGTGCATTCAACTGCTCCATACTACCGACGGTACCCTCACCCCCGACATTCGTGAAGAGGTGGCTCGTTATGTGTGGGAGTGGTTTGACCTCGGCACCGACCTTACGCCGTTCTACGAGTTGGCCAAGGGTGATCCTCTGCTGAAGCAAGTCACACAAGACTTTTATGGGCTGCGCGTGATGGGGATTCCGGATCTATTCGAAGCGATGAGCTGGGGCATTATCGGACAGCAAATCAACCTAACTTTTGCCTATACGCTCAAAAGACGACTTGTTGAAACCTTCGGCACGCGGCTAGACTGGGAAGGACGAACGTATTGGGCTTTCCCTTCACCAGAGCGAATCGCCGAGCTCACGCCTGATGCTTTGACTGCCTTACAGTTCACGGGTAAAAAGGCTGAATACTTAATTGGCGTCGCCAAGTTGATGGCGGAGGGGCTGCTTGTTAAAGAGGAGCTGCTTAAGCGGAACAATTTTGCAGAAATGGAGAAAGAGCTGTTAAGTATTCGCGGCATCGGTCCTTGGACGGCCAATTATGTGCTGATGCGCTGTTTGCGGAACCCCGCTGCTTTCCCTCTTGCCGACGTGGGCTTGCACAATGCTTTGAAGCATGTTCTTGGCTTAGAGCAGAAACCGACTATTCCCCATATTCGACAGCTTGCTGAAGGATGGCATGGATGGGAAGCTTATGCGACATTTTATTTATGGCGTGTATTATACTAGCCGAAATGATGGGATTACTTGAGTGTACCCTATGGATACCTAGACTAAGGTCCTGAACACAACTTGACTTTCTGACGGTTCATAGCTTTACTTGAAACAGGTATAATGTTATGGAAGATGGTTCATTTCTGCGCAAATAAGAGATATTCATGCAAATTTCTGCAGCAAATATTACTTTTTTTGTTACAAGGAGAGCATAAGTCATGAAGTTTATGGGACTAATTGAACAATTATTTGCACAATATGGCTATTGGGTATTGTTAATCGGTCTGCCACTGGACGCTATTGCGCTTCCGATTCCTCCGGGAAATACGACGATGACGTATACGGGATTTTTAGCTTATAAAGGGGTACTTAATTGGTTCTTAGCCATGGCTGCGGCCTGGGTAGGTTCTATAATCGGCATGACGATTACCTATTGGATCGGATACAGACTGGGAACGCCTCTCATCGAACGATATGGAAAACTGCTGTTTTTGAAGCCCGCACATCTGGATAAATCTAGAGAATATTACGCGAAGTACGGAAACAAATTGCTGCTTTTCAGTTATTTCATACCGGGAATCAGACAGTTTATCTTTTATTTTGTAGGCATCATTCGCGTTCCTTACCAAATTTTCGCTTTATTTGCCTTCACGGGCTCAGCTTTATGGGTGGTTGTATTTTTCGGAATTGGTTACCTTTTCGGTGATCAGTGGCTCATCATTTTTATGTGGGTTGAAAAGTTTTTAGTGTACACTTTGATTGGGTTGTGTGTTGCAGTGGCTATTTTACTACTTATAAAATGGCGTCACCGTTTAAAAACGGGGCTGCAAAAGCCTCAATAAAGCAGCTGCCTAAACCCCTTTATATACGAAAAAGGTTGCCCCTTCGGTCTTAGTTAGATCCAAGGAGGCAACCTTTATTTGATTTTTATTATGCTTTTTTTCGGGTGAGTAAAATAAAACATAGGATCGCTCCTATTTCCATCACGGCTA
Organism: Paenibacillus andongensis; assembly: GCF_025369935.1. NCBI lineage: Bacteria > Bacillati > Bacillota > Bacilli > Caryophanales > Paenibacillaceae > Paenibacillus > Paenibacillus andongensis. Next base: position 7,008,665 of record NZ_CP104467.1, read on the forward strand.
TGATGATGCCTAACGGAACCGCGGTTTGGCTGCCGCCAATACCGACCAACGGAGCAACTAGACCTCCTATGATAAAAGAAAGCAAACCTAACAATGCTGCGGCGCTGCCTGCTGTTTTCCCTTGATTTTGAAGAGCTAGGGAGGAAGTTGCTACAGAGACAGGTCCTACGCTAGAAACGATAAAGAAAAAAGCCGCCAAAACCGCATATAACCCTGCCCCGATAAGGGTAGAAATGAACAGTAACAAGCCGCCGAAAGCGGCAATGGCTAACCCACCAGCTAGCAATCGATGATTGCTTACTTTACCTGCCAGCTTACCTGTAATTTGACCGGCTATGATAACACCCATACCGTTAATCGCGAAGCACAGACTGAATATTTGTGGGGAAACGCCGAAAATATCCTGCAGCACGAACGGGGAACCCGATATGTAGGCGAACATGCCAGCAAAAACGAGCCCTTGCGTTAACGCGTAGCCCATGAACATACGGTCTGTGAGCAGGCCGCCGAACGTTCGAAGCGTATTCGTGAGTCCTCCTTTGGAACGACGCTCTGGCGGGTGTGTTTCCTTCAAGCTGAGCACAGTAGCGAAGAGCATAACCACACCGATCAGGCTCAGAACAAGGAATACGCCACGCCACGAGGTGAAGTGCAAAATTTGTCCACCAACGATGGGAGCAAGTATAGGGGCTGCCCCATTGACCAGCATTAAAAGTGCAAAAAATTTCGTCAGCTCCACACCTTCATACATATCACGAACAATCGCACGGGAGATGACGATGCCAGCTGCGCCAGCCATGCCTTGAACGAAACGCAGACCCAGAAATACCCAGATCGTAGGCGAGAACATGCATAGGACCGAGGAAATCGCATAAATAACGAGTCCGATCAGCAGTGGCATTCGCCTTCCGCGCACATCACTCACCGAACCGGCGATGAGCTGACCGATTGATAAGCCGAGCATGCAGGCGGTTAAACTCATTTGTGCCAACGAGGTAGTCGTATGAAGATCATTCGCGAGCACAGGCAGCGCGGGTAAGTACATATCGAGCGAGAGTGGGCCGAAAGAAGCCAGTGAACCGAGCACGAGCACGATCCATAAACGGTTTGAACGACTTACCGATAGTCTCGCTTGGGAAGCAACAGGATTGGACATCACGTATCACAAACTTTCATTCGTAGTAAATTTACGCTACCATCGAGATTTGATTTTGTCTAGTAGGTAACTTTTACAATGCTCTTTTTAACCGCGAAATAACGCCTACTTGTTCCTCTTCCTCCAGATTTCGGATGTTTTCGTCCAAATAACGAATCGACGTTCCTCTAGAAATCTAGGTTACCAATGTTAAGACGACTGATTCGCCTTCGTTTGTCCACGATAAGCATTCGGCACAAACCCCGTATGCGCTTTAAACAGCTTACCGAAATAGTTCTTATTCTCGTAGCCCAGCATATCCGAAATTTGTTCGACGTTTTTGTCTGTGATTTCCAAGAGCTCCTTCGCTTTTTCCATCTTTAGCCGTGTGACGTATTCGATGAAATTCTCCCCAGTTTCCCGTTTGAACAATCGGCTTAAATAGCTTGGATGCAAATGAAGATGGGTGGCAGCATCTTCGAGGGATATTTTCATATGCAGATGATTATATACAAAGCGTTGACACTCCAGAATTTCACGGTTGTGTGACTCGCGATATACCTGGCCTGCCCATTGAATGGCCTGTTGAAGGTAATCCTTGAGCCATAGCTCAAGCTCACGGAGGGATGACAATTCATGAACATCATGATGCAAGAGCTCCGAGGAAAAGGTCGATTGGTAATGCTGCAGCGACTTGAGCCGCATCCGTACGTCGAGAATCATCTTCAGCAGCCATTCCTTTACTTCCATCGGACGAAACCGGTTATACTGGATAAAATCGATCCACTTCGAGACAAACACGTCAATCATATCGAGTCGCTCATCAAAAACGACACTCCGAAACTCATCTAGGGCTTCGGAGTAATGTGCTAGCAGCAACCCTCCGTCCCCGAATCCATCTCTGACATGACCCAATTTGATAACCGATGACTCCGGCAAATAAAATCGCAAATTCTTCCCTTCGACCATTCGAATCAATTGATCTTTTAAAGACCTCGCATCTTTGACTGGGCTTCCCGTTAGAAAGGTGAATGAAAGCTTCGTGTATTGCTGCAAGCTGCTTTGCAGCTGCCTTAGTGTCTGCTCCACCTTCTGGCTGTTGTTGACGTGAAGCTCCGAGTAATGTGGAAACAACAAAACAAATTCCCCGGTATCATAAGTGAAAAGCGCTGTCTCCTTCTGATCGACAAGCAGCTCTTCAACAATATTCTGGATGGTGTATTCAAACAGATCCTTGGATTGAAAGCGATTGTCTGCCTCCTTCACACGATTCGCGTAACCAAAGACTGGAAGCACGCCATGTTTGCCAAGACGAATACCGAATCCTTCCGCTTTCAACGTCCAATCTTCCGCATCAAACAAGGGCTCATTCACCGTACTGCGGATAAATTGACGCTTGGACGCACCACGGTGCTGATAGGCCTCCTTTTCGAGCTTGCGGCTCTTCGACAATACTTGGACCTCCGCGTCCAGCTGTTCCTTCAGCCTTCCCAGCAACTCAGAAATGTTGCCAACGTTCATCGTTTCCTTCAAAATATATTCGCTTACCGACAGCTTCATCGCGGTTTGCGCATAGTGGAAATCATCGTGACAGGATAAAATAACGGCCTTCACATGAGGATGAACCTCACGCAGATGTCCAATGAGCTCCAGTCCATTCATGCCAGGCATGCCAATATCGCTTATAAGCACATCTGTCTTTTCCTGGCGGCCCGCTTCGAGCGCATCCAGTGGATTCTCGAAAGCGCCTGTCAACGCAAACCCTAATTCTGCCCATTGAATTGAAGCCTTTAGAAATTCAAGCACCGGTAAATCATCGTCCACAATAATAACGGAGTACATGGTTACTCCTCCTTTCCTGCTTGTTGTGGAAAACGCAGCACAATCTGCGTTCCCTGATCTGGCCCGCTTTCGATTTCATAATCAAAACGATGACCATAAATTAAACGAAGTCGTTCAAATACATTGTGTAAACCAATGCCTGACAAGGCTGGGCTGCTTGTTTCTTGAGATTGCCGGGTTGGAACGACATCCAAATGATTGCGAAGGGCAGTTAGACGTTCAGGGGGCATCCCAACACCCGAATCTCTAACTTCCACTTGCAGCTTCTCATCCTCACAAATCCTTGAAGCTATGGTAATTTCCCCTGCTTTACTTTTAAGCCCATGTATATAAGCGTTCTCAATAAGCGGTTGTAATAAAAACCTAGGTATTTCAAACAAAAGGGTGTCTGAAGCCGCAGAAATCTGCAATTGCACTCGATCACCGTGTCTAGAATTTAACAGTCGAATATAATGTTCGTTGATCTCAATTTCTTCATGCAGCGAAATGTATTCATTGTTGCGGTTGATCGTCATCCGTAACAGTGATGATAATGAACTGATCAGCTCCGCATTCTCGGAATCACCCTTCATCATGATTTTCAGACGGATCGAATTGAGCACATTAAATAGAAAATGCGGATTAATTTGCGCCTGCAGCATGGCTAGCTCTGCCATACGCTTTAATTCCTGTTCGCGGCGATTCTCTTCTAACATCCGTTCTATGCGGTCGATCATTCGGTCGAAAACATAGCCAAGCCGCCCTACTTCATCGCCCCCGCTGATGTTCGATCGCTCACTCAGTTGACCGGATTCAATGCGGACGACGGTTTGGACAAGCCGCGCAATCGGTTTCGTAAGCGTACGCACCATATAAAGGAGCACGACAGCGAATAGGATTAAAAAGAATAGCTGAATCAGGAAATCAGTCTTTCGGAACGACTCAATCTTGTGGGCAGCACTTTTATAAGGACTCATATTCACAAGCTTCCATTCGGGCGTTAAATGATTGCTATGCAAGATGTAATCTTCTCCATCTACCTTCACAAATGAAGATCCATCCTGCGCCGGAAGCTGATCATAGTAAGGGAACGGACGACCGATAGTGGTGGAGTCTTTATCGACCAGAATTCGCCCCTGACCGTCAATAATGACCATCGACTCATTGTTTTTGTATTGATCAAATAACTGTTGAATTGTGCTTAATTCCATTCCAACAACCACATAACCGTATGTTAATCCATTGATGCGAAGCGGTTTTGCTGCAGCCAATAAATAGGGTTGACTAGATGCTTGATTATAGTTGGGTTCTGCTCCTATCCATTTGACATTATAACCGGACACCTTCTCCACATCACTAAACCAATTTTTTTGTAGGAATTCATTCGGGTTAAAAGCAAAGGTTGAATAAGAAGCAACATATTCACCATTAGGCAAAAGCACTGTGACGTACAAATTACCAAATGAGTTGATGACCGTAGTCATCTTCTTGATTATCGTTTGTTTATAAGCCAATACATCGCCTTTATCAGTCAGGTCATTTGCCCTGCCTAATTCCCGAATGGAAGGCTGCAGATCCTCATCAAATTGAATGAAATTCATCACATAAAGCATATTTTTCATTTGTCCGTCTACAATCTGATTGACGATCCGCATTGATTCTTGCGAGTTATCAGCCACTTGCGACCTCACAGCATCCCGTGTTAGCAGACTGGAAACGTTCATGGAAACGATGGAAGGAAGAACGAGACAAATCAGAATCGTCAGCACCAATTTATTGCGTAGTGATAAGGTACGAAGCCAACTCGGCACTGCACTCTCCTGCCTTTCGGATAAATCAATGAAATGGGAAAAAGAGGAGCCCTAGGCCTCCTCTTTCAATTATATCAGGAATGTTGCACGGTTCGTTAATGACTACTTGGCATTGCTCTTACGGATATCTTCAATTTTCGTTTTTGCCGTTTGAATCGTTTTCTCCAGATCCTGCTTGCCTGTTAAGAACAGCTCAACTTGCGTTAAGAATTCCTTCTCTTGCTGTAGGGCAAATGTCGGAGGAATAACAAGCTTCGTTGGTTTATTTACTTTCAATGTAGCCAGCAATGAATCCTTATCGATCAGAGCAGCTTGTTCTGGTTTACCATTTTTCAGAATCGAATCTACATTCTTAGCCAAGTCAGCTTTCTTCCAACCCGAGAAGAACAGACCCTGTGTTTGAATTCCTTCCGTCGTATACCATTTCACAAAGTCATATGCCGCTTGCTTATTCTTGGAACTTGCTGCGACACCCACGAAGTCTGCGCCTCCAATTGTTAGACCGTTCGCATCTTTCGCGTCATACTTCGGATATGGAGCAAACACTGTCTTAAATTTTGCATTCAGCGCCAGTTCTCCTACCATCCAGTTCCCTGTTGCTAACATCGCTGTTTTACCGGCATAGAAAACGTCACGGTAAGCCATTTTTTGCGACACAACTTCAAAGTAAGGAACGGATGATTTGTCTACATTTTCCATTTTGTTACGTAAATCGAGGGAGAAACGGACCTTTGGATTATCGATATTCTGTGTACCGTCAGGTTTCACAAGGTAAGCATTATCCGTGTCGCTGTTCAGTGCCAATTCCGCGTATTCTTTCCATGTATGGAAGTAGGATCCGTACTGCTTGGCTGCGCCTTCACCCTTGGTCAATTTCTTAGCATACTCCGCATAATCATCCCAGGTCCACTCTGTTGGCACGGGCAGTTTCGCTTCATCCAACTTATCTTTGTTCAATAGAACGAACCATTCAGCCATTTTACCCGGCAGAGCATAATATTTACCGTTTACGACCGGGTCAAGTTTATATTCATCTTTAACAACAATGTTATCTTTCTTCAAATAATCATCAAGCGGCTCCAAGATACCTGCTCCTATGCGTTGAACGAATTCGGGTGCGCTTGAATACATAACAACGTCCATTTGATCGCCGGAAGCGGCTAATAGGTCCAGCTTTTTCATCCCTTCTTGGGAATCGCCCTTCTCCGACATGCTTTCATAAACAACTTTCACGTTCGGGTGAGTTTTATTGTAAGCTTCAACAGTCGCGTTCCAGTTCCCTTGAGCCTCGGTGTACCATCCTTGTACTTTAATTGTAACCGGAGCTTTAGTCGTTGCTGCTGCATCCTTACCACTATCTGCTGCTGGTGTATCTCCTTTGCCACAGCCTGCAAGTGCAGTACTAATTGCTAGGACACCGCTTAGTACTAATAAACTCTTTTTCATAGGAACCCCTCCAAGTTGTATTCGTTATTTTGAAAACCTTTACATGATCGATCGTAACAAACTTGTATGGAGCACACGAGGCACTATTTTAACCTCATGCACTCATTTTTTGACCTTTTAACCCTTAGCCTTTAACGCCACCCATCGAGATGCCCTCGATAACTTGTTTTTGACCAATGATGAAAATGATAAGTAAAGGTACGATTGCCGATACAGAAGCGGCCATGATGAGTGAGTAGAACTCTCCATTTAAATCGGCAAAGGATCGGATGCCAAGAGGCAGTGTGAATAAATCTTTCGTTCTCAAGAAAATAAGCGGGTTCTGGTAGTCGTTCCAGGTCCAGATAAAACGCAGAATCGCATAAGTCGCGATCGCTGGACGTACAAGCGGTGTACAGATAGAGAAGAAAATCCGGACATGACCTGCTCCATCCATACGCGCTGACTCGATAAACTCCTCATGAATGCCCATATAGAACTGACGAAGCATGAAAGTCCCGAGAACACTGAAGGAGCCTAGCAAAATCAAGCCAAAGTGACTGTCAAACAAGCCCATCCAGCGGAACAAAAGAAATTGCGGAACGAGAATCGCTTGACTGGGAATCATATAGATCGCTAGGACAAGAACAAAGAGCACATGACGGCCGCGAAACTTAATCTTCGAGAAAGCATAGGCTGCCATGGAGGAAAGCAGAACGGAAAGCGCCGTCGTCAAAACGGAAACTTTGATAGAATTCCAGTAATACAGGGAGAACTTCGTTGACCACACTGTCTTATAATTTTCAATCAAATTCCAATGCTTTGGAATCCACTGAATGGGATATAGAAACACATCAGCTTCCGGCTTCATCGATGCGGATATCATCCATAAGAAGGGAGACATGAACAATATGCCTATGATAAACATAAGGATAGTTAGCAGCATTTTTTTAACATTTCGAAACTTGTTCATCGGTTTACTCCTCCTTCTTCTCTAGTAATTGACCCATCTACGTTGTCCAAACCACTGAACGAGTGTAATCAGGAGGACAAAGACCAGCAGCACAATAGCCATAGCGGAGGCATAGCCGGATTGTAGGTTAATGAAAGCCGTCTCATACAAACGATATACGACCACACTGGTTGAATTCGCCGGACCGCCGCCTGTTAGAACGGAAATAACATCGAACGCTTTGAATGTTCCTATTATGCCTGTTACGAGTAAGAAGAATGTGGTTGGCGATAAGAGCGGCACCGTTATGCTGAAAAATTGTCTCAACTTCGAAGCGCCATCAATGTCCGCAGCCTCATAAAGATCGTTCGGAATCGACTGCAAACCGGCCATAAAGATAATCATGTTATATCCGATGCTCACCCAAATCATAAGTCCCATCACACAATATAAAGCAAAATCCGGATCGGCAAGCCATTTTGGCGGGTTCGCTATCCCCCAGTCGATTAAAATTTGATTAATCGGTCCATAGGTTGGGTGGAATAATACCTGAAACACAATAGCTACAGCAACTACGCTCGAGATGTAAGGAATGAAATATACCACTTTAAAGAAGTCTTTAAAATGAATTTTCTTATCAATGACGACCGCCAAAACAAGCGAAAAGATCAATATTAGCGGCACTACAATCATTAAAATCAGGTTGTTTTTAAGGGATAAAAGAAAGACAGAGTCATGCACAAGCTTAACAAAGTTATCTAAGCCGAGAAATTTCACTTTAGAAAATCCGGCAACAAAGTTCCAATTCGTAAAACTGAGGAAAAAGGACGCTACAATTGGAAATAATGTAAAAATAAATAATCCAAGTATCATGGGACTGACGAATGCGTATCCGACCAGATCCTCGCGCACCTGCTGCATGGACCGCTTCCGCTTCACTTGTACGGATGGAATGGTGCCTGCTTGTGAATGTATTTTGGTAGCCATGAATTCACCCCATGTCGTGTTTTCTCTAGTCTACCTTGGTGGAGAAGGATCGGTAAGTCAATTAATTGACCCCTTTGGGTAAAATTTTAACCTGAAGGCATGTATTGTGGCTTACGGGCAAAATTCGCAGGCTCCACCTTTTGGGTCCAACCCATATCAAACCCATTCTACTCTCGCATGCAATATTGTAGTTTGTACAACTTTAAGCTGGCTAATCCGCGTTATCCCTGCGATTGTTGCAGAACGTACAACATTTTTCGCAAAAAGTGGTGGTCAACCCCAAACGGCAAAAAATCCGATGAGCCCTAGAGGCCAACCGGATCGTTGATCTTACTTATTCGCTTCATGCACCTTAAGCAGCTTGCCTTTAATCGTCGTATTCTTCATAATTTTGAGCACCAGCGGGCCTTTACCATTTAAAATATCCACATACGACACATTATCCTGAATCGTAATGATACCGATATCGTCTGCCGTCACACCTTCGATTTTGGCTAGGGTTCCCACAAAGTCTACCGCTCGAATCTTTTTCTTTTTCCCACCGTTAAAATAGAGCTTCATAATCCCCTTGTTCAGTTGGTCGCTTTTATCCCTCTTAATGACAGGTGTAGCCTGCATTTTCTGATCAAAAGCCGATTGTCCAAGTGCAACCTCTTCTGCCGTAGGAGCATCTTTTCTCGGTATTTCGAATCCTAGATAGCCTTCAATATCCGCTAGAAACTTGTCCTCATTTGGCGTAACAAACGTAATCGCCTTACCCGTCTTCCCCGCACGTCCCGTTCTTCCGATTCGGTGGACATAGCTTTCTTTTTCAAGCGGAAGATCGTAGTTAATGACATGCGTGATATCCTCCACATCAATCCCTCGCGCCGCGACATCCGTGGCGACTAAGAAACGGAATTCCCCTCTTTTGAAAGCATTCATGACTAGGAATCGATCGTCCTGCACCATGCCCCCATGGATCTTATCGCACGGATAATCTAGCTGCTCCAACTGTCTATATAAGTAGTCGACATGCTCTTGCGTCCGGCAGAAAATGATGCAATTATCCGGATTCTCCACCACGAAGACATCCTTAAGCACATTAAGCTTATCGTTTTCTCGAACCGTTATGATCGAATGCTCAATCTGAACCTTGGACGCCTCAGGCGTTTGAATCTCAATATCGATAGGGTTATGCATGTATCGATGGCATAATTGTTCCACATCATCCGGAAGTGTTGCCGAAAATAACATCGTCATACGATCCGTCGGCAGCTCATCAATAATTGCTCCCACCTGCTCAATGAAGCCCATCCGCAGCATCTCATCCGCTTCATCGATGACTAGATATTTCAGCCGCTCCAAGTCCAGCGTCCCTTTCTGAATATGATCCAGTACACGGCCCGGCGTACCAACAACCACATGGCATTTCTGGTGCAGCTCTAGCTTCTGCTTGGCAAAAGGCTGCTTCCCATACAGCGCCACCGCTTTAATCCGCTTAAATCTCCCAATGTTCGTGATGTCTTGCTTCACTTGATCGGCGAGCTCTCTCGTCGGTGTCAAAATCAGCGCCTGCGGTCTGTTCTCTTCCCACGCCACCAATTCACAAATCGGTATGCCAAACGCCGCCGTCTTCCCGCTTCCCGTACGTGACTTAACCGTGAGATCCTTCTCCTGCAGCGCGATAGGAATCACTTCGTTTTGCACGTCTGTCGGCTGCTCGTATCCAAGGCTGTACAGGGCGCGGATGATATCCTCGCTCAATTTATAATCCGTAAAACTTCTTATACCCACGAATAAACTCCCCTTCTTCTTGCTGTTCTTCCTATATTACTACATCTTGCCTCGGGAACAAAAAAAGTGGGTTGAGGTTAGCGCGGGGAAGTTGCCGGGGCATTGCAATGACGGAGGCGTAAAGACAAATTATTCTTTATGCTGGTGATGACAGGAGCAAGAACGTCATTTGACGGGCTGTAGCAGCAAGAAGGACAACCCCTAAGAGGAGTTGTCCTTCCTGTTTCAAGTTCGTTATTTTACTGCATGCTCTGCAATCGCCCGATTAATCTTCTCGCGAATGGATAACATCCATTCCTTGCTGTGCGGGTATTCAGAGAATGTTAGCGGCTGCTCTAAGCCTTCCTCCAGAAGCGCGATTGTCCGCTCTTTGCCAATAAATTGTTCAAGCAGCTCCAGTGCTCGCAAGTCCTGCTGTGCTTCATAGAGCACCTCGAGCCGAATGGATTCGACTGGCCCGTCTTCCCCTGGGTACACCAAGAAGGAATCGCCGGATGGAAAAGCATGAAGGGCGTCGGTCACCAGGAACGGATTCAACTTTTTGATCGAACACTGCGAATACCAGAAGTTATAGCCCCAATGTAAAAAGCCCCTAATATCAAACTTATACAACTGCAAGCCCAATACACGGTTGCGTGCAGAAGGCATGTTGAAGAAGCGATTCGATACATGCTTATACTGCACACAGCAATAATAAGTCCACAGGTCTGGCACTTGTGCTTGCAAGAAGTCCTCAATATGATTATTACCCGGTATTGGCCTTTTTACGATCCCCTTCTCGTAGAAGGCGATTTCCGAAAGAGCATCGATAATCGGATATTCGGACAAATGCTCATGAATAATGTTGGAGGCATGGAGATAGGATTCCAAATGATCCGTGGTAGGCTCATCCGAGATATGGAAGTAACTCCGCTCCTCAATTCCCAGCTGCTTGATAACAAGCTTCAGCTCCGGCAAAAACTGCTTAAGAAAATTCCTGTACGCATCCCCTGAAGCATCCGTATCCCAGCCAAAGATGCGGCACGCCTCCCCATTCACGTTAGCAATAATCTTCGGAGCGTGCTTAGCCCCCCATTGCGTGAACAAATGTGAGAATTCGATATACGCAGCACCCTTGCTTAAGCAGAGTTCCACCCATCGCTTCAGCTTGGTAAAGCCGAACGCGTAGCGGTCTCCTTCACCTGTCACTTCAACATCGACCAGCTGAACAGTCGGCCGTTCTCCGCCGATTTCCGTATCTAGGGGCGGGGTAAATAACGGCGTAAGTATCATATTCATACCGTGTTTAACTGCCGTATCTATATATTTCTCAATGAGCTGCCAGTGCTCCTCACTAAAGATATCCACCTTGTAATAGGTAGCCAAGCAATCCGTGTGAAACCATTCCGTATGAATGAGTCGCGGTTTGGGAAGCTCAGCTGCGATGATCTCAAGCTCGAACGTTTCTTCCCCCAGATGTTCTCCTTCCTTGGATTCGAAGCGGAGTTTAACCGGGTACTGTCCGGGATTTATCGATCCAATCAGTTCGATGTCGACCCAGACGGACCTCCATTGTCCGGCCATAACTGTGACAGAGCCGTCTTCCAACGGGTATAAAGGGTCGGGATATAACCCGGGAGTCGTCCGCAGCACGTTGTCATCATGATCGGGATAACAACACATTTCCGAAGGAGAAAGTCCGATAGAACGAACTGTGACTGGTGCGGACAATGACGACTCGACGTGCACCCGTACCTGCTTCAGCATTTGATTTGCCGTATAAGCAATCTGAAAAGCGAATGTTTCACCTAGCAAAGCAGAAGCTCTATGAAACGGCGCATCCGCTGGCGATTGATCGGCAAATACTTTGGAAAGCGAGCTCAGACATAGGGTTTGAAAAGACAGTTCCTGCTTCATATTAAAATCCCTCCCAATAAACAGATTGGAAACTTCCGGTTTCGGCCGATTCCTTCGCTTTCAAACAGAGCAGCGCACTCGACAGTCCATCTTCTAGCGGTGAGATGGAAGCGGCTGTGCCGCGCATGACATCGACGAAATTTCGTGCAAGCTCGGTATCCCCGCCAAAATGCCCTGCATTGGAAGAGAATTCATAGGTCTCTATCCGAGGCGTATGATGCATGAACACCTTCACCTTGCCCGTAATGAAATCAAACTCGACCGTTCCCTTGTGACCCATAAACCGCGCTCCGCGGGCTCCTGCATCTCCTTGCACAAAAAAGTTTTGAGAATACGAAGCGTGCATGCCTGTAGGATAACGCATCAAGACGCTGCCCGAATCTTCATTGCCTGTATCTTGCGCATAGCAGCAGCTCTGCCATGACGGATCCAAATCCGTACGAAAAGCCGCGCTTTCTGAGCAGCTTCGATTGTCTTCACAGTCGACACACTTCAGCCCTGCAGGCTTGCTGCCCTTAAATATTTGCTTCGACGTCATCGCACACACACTCGTTGGCTGAAGCCCCAGTACATAATTGATATAGTCGAAATCATGTGTTGCCTTCTGCAGGAAGAGCCCCCCGGTTTCGTTCTCATCCCGGTACCAGTTCTGAAAGTAAACTCTGCCATATGTCACATTATTGATAGCCTGAACATGCTCCACGGTTCCAATTTTACCTGAATCAATAATTTCCTTTACCAGCTGGACGATCAAAGTAAGCCTAAGGGGAAATGACACCACCACCTGTGAACGAGACGCCTTATACCCCGTCTTCAAGCGCAGTAAATCTTCCATTGTTGTGGATACCGGCTTCTCAAGATATAGGGGTATTCCGGTCGGAAGCACCTTAAGCGCCATCGAAGTATGCAGCGAGCATCGTGTGCCGATAAGAACACCATCCAGCCTTTCCGATGCTAACATCTGTTCAGCCGTTTCATACAATTGCACATTCTCTAGCCCTTGTTGCCGCAATTCCTCTCTGATCTTATCTTTTCTGATGTCTACAATCGACTTTATTTGACAACTCGGATCTTGCTTCATGACTTCGCTAATGACGTATTGAATTCTAGCCCCGTAACCAATTACACCTAATTTCATGTAAGAATCCCCTCAATTTATTCGCTTAAGATACCCTTAGTATAAGAGGATATCTTCCGCTTTTCTTTGTCCTTTAGGGCGATTTTTTTGTAATTTTGGTGTGATATAATACGCTTATGGGAATCACTCGGGGACGAATAGGGGTTGGCGCAAAATGACAGTGGAACCATCGCAGCATGAAGTCCACCAAAGAACACATTTGAAGATGACTATCGTTATAAACAAGGTCATTACCATGCATTATTTTGAGTATGGGAAAAATTTCGTGTTTAATGGGGAACGTCATAATTTCTGGGAATTTCTATATGTAGATAGAGGGGAGATCGAAGTGATGGCGGATGAAACCCGCCACCTCCTGAAGCAAGGGACAATCATTTTTCATAAACCCAATGAATTTCATAGTTTCTATGCCACGAGAGGGAAAGCGCCTAATCTAGTCGTCATGACCTTCGATTGCCATTCGAAAGCGATGGAGCGCTTCGCCAATCAAGTCCTTCATCTGGAAGATGAGGAAAGAAATCTTCTGACCCAAATCGTTAAGGAAGGTGAGAATGCTTTTCATTTTCCTTTTGGGCACCCTTTGAAGCGACATACGGACGCTCCAATCGGAAGCGAGCAATTAATCAAATGTTACTTGGAAATTTTCCTGGTCCGTTTACTCCGTAAGGAGGGTTTAAGCGATCCCTCGAAGCCCCTGTCTTCTGCGGCCAAAGAAAAAAATGTCGATGAAACTACGAAGAGAATTATTGATCTTCTGGCAGAACGCATGGACACCAACATTTCTTTAGACGAGATTAGTCATTTATTATATATAGGGAAAACACAGTTAAAGGATAAGTTCAAAAAAAATACGGGACACACAATTATCGAATACTTTTCCAAAATGAAGATTGAGCAAGCTAAGCTGCTGATGCGCGAGGAAGCCATCAATTTTACGGAAATCTCACAACGTCTTGGCTTCAGCAGCGTCCATTATTTCTCCAAAGCGTTCAAAAAAACAACCTCGATGAGCCCCTCCGAGTATGCCCGAACTGTGAAAGCAAGGCTGGGGGACGGTCCTTCACGATGAAGTAAACATGGTTCATTCGACTGCATGTTGACGATAGCTTTGTGGGCTGGTTTCATATACTTTACGGAACATTTTGGTGAAATGGTAAAAAGGGCAGGCTGAGTGTTCTAATCAGCCTGCCCTTTAGACCAAGAAAAAAATTACTGATCTTTAAGCATTAAGAAAATTTCTTTTTTATCGCCCGAGTGAAATCCAATAATCTCCTTACAGTCCGTCAAAATATATTCTAACCCTTTTGTACTGCCTTCTCTTTTTACACTTCTCTTTTCAATTTTATTGCACGATGTTCTATCTTTCCCTTTTTGATTTCCACCATGTTTATCTCTTGTGTTATCGAATGTATAGTTAATTTGCTTCCCATCATAATAGAGATCGCTTAGTATTGGATCCCCTTCCTCTGTGTAAGTAGTAATTCTAAGTCTAGATGCTTTCTGCTTTTCAAAATCAGTAAGAAAAGAATCCATCTTTTCAGGGTTCATTGGCCCTAGATGACCTACAATGATATCTCCATTACTCTTGGCGTCTTGCCAAACGACTTATAAAGTTATAATCATATGTATGTCCTTCGGCTCTTTTTCAAATAGTTCTGGATCAATTTCTTCTGCTGCTGCACTACCACATGAACGGTAGAAATTCACAGCAGATTCTGTTTCTGTTGATGAAATATATAAATACTTAGCTCCTTTGCGTTTAGCAATCCATGATAATTCTTGAATAATTCTCGTTGCTATCCCTTGTCTTCGGTAATTCTGTGATACATACATAAGGTCTACTTGTAATTGGTCACGGTTAGCGCCTCTAAAATTATGGGCAAGGACTCCAAACCCAACAAGTAATTCATTATCAAATGAACCAACAGCAGTTCCGCCATTTATCAATTCAAAATGGTAACGTTCCTCTAATTGCCTAATTTGATTTTCATCCCACCTGACACATTCAAGATCCGTCACAACTTCGACTATGTCTGGTCCTTGTTGGACATAAATCAAATTAATTGTTTCAGATCTATCAATCTCCTTTATCTTAACAGACTCTTCTGCGACCATTTTTCGAAAAGTAACCATTACATTCCCCTTCTAATCATTCGTCTTTATCCCCAAAACACTCCTGTATTGTCCTGATCAACGAATTGCAATTGTTTTTCAAAATTACTATCTGGTTCGATATGCTCAACCCAGTGCCATTTATCCCTACTGTCTCTCCAATAGACCTTCCATACATTTGATTCCATTCTGAACTGCGCAATGTCAAATTGCGTCCATTCCGTACCGATATATGGTTCTCTTTCCTCTATGAGTGTCACATTGTTCCCTCTAAACTTATATATCAACCGAACCTGATTGTTTAAATGTTTGGGTATCTTCTTCTCAATATATGCCTGTAAAATGTTTTCTAATCGTTTCTTTGTGAACTCGTCCAGCATTATTCCACCTCATATTATTCAAGATTATCTTCAAATCAAAAATTCATTTACTCCCCTAATTATTAATTCTATTAACTCAAATAAATCCCTGCACTTTTAACGAACTACTATTCACTTTATCGCAAACAAAAGGAGCTGCCGCAGCAGCTCCTTCGCTATTTCCATAACCTTATCTATCTACTACTCTAACCCATCTTAAAAGCCTCAATAGCCTGACCCAATCCAGCAAATGCCTCCGAATTCTCTGGAATCGGCTTATCCGATCGAATAGCCCCAACCACATGGTTCAGCAGTAGTTCCGGCATGTCCACATCGGCCGAATGCGCTGTAGCTGCAACGACTAATTGCAGGTCAGGGACAACAAATATGCGTCTTCCGCCTGAACCAGATGCATAGAAGAACTCATGCTGCTTTTTGCTTCCTCGGACTAGCCCCTGAGCCAATGGCTTGGACCACCAGTAATAGCCGTAACCACCTTGTGTACCATTGCTATAATTGAGGAATACGCGCTTAGTCACCGACTCCCGGATCCATGACTTTGGCATAATGGTTTTATCTTCCCACTGGCCTTCCTTTAGATACAGGTAGCCAATTTTGGCCATGTCTCTTAACGTTAAAGCCATAGCCCAAGCCCCAATCGTGCAGCCCCCAGGATCATGATTCCAGTTTACCTCTGTTATACCAAGCGGTTCGAATAAGCGGGATTTGGCATAGTCCAACATAGACTCACCTGTTACCTTTTGCAGTACAGCAGACAGAAGATGTGCATCACCA